>NZ_JBJOCA010000007.1:0-157702 GCF_045898275.1 Clostridioides sp. GD02404 | reverse complement strand
TATGCAATAAATGTGGGTACAAAAACAAGGAAGTGAAGAATTTAAGTATAAGAGAATGGATTTGTCCTTGTTGTGATGAAACTCACGATAGAGATATAAATGCAAGTATAAATATACTAAAAGAAGGATTAAGACTAATAACAGTTTAAAATAAATAACTTATGTAAGAACCGTAGGAACTACGGGGATAGCCTGTGGAGAATTGGTAAGACATATTTTAGTATGCAAAATTCTATGAAGCAGGAATCCTGTGACTTTAGTCATGGGAGGTTCAGATGGACATAAAGTCAAGTGATAAAGATGGTACTTACATAATGATTAAAATTCCTATTGAAAATTGTAAGGAATATGAATAGAGCTTGTTTAAAGTTAATGAGTTTTATAAATGTTAATAAATATATTAGATATTTTTATGTTGTTTTATATATCTTACTTTTTTATATTATTAAGCTGAAAGGGAGGAACTCTCATGAGAAGAGCACTAATAATAGATGATGAAGAAGCTGTTTTAAAAATAATAACACACTTTATAGAAATGAAAGATATGCCGATAAAGATTGTTGGTAAAGCAACATCTGGTGATGAAGCAGTAGATAAAATAATTGATTTAGAGCCAGACATAGTGTTTATAGATATTCAGATGCCCATATATAATGGGTTAGAAGTAATAGAAAAAACATCTCACCTATCTAAAAAAATAAACTTTGTGGTAATAACTGCTTTTGATTATTTTGAATATGCGCAAAAAGCCTTGAGATTAAATGTGAAAGATATACTTCTTAAACCATTAGACATGAACGAGTTTAATAAGACTATAGAAAATATTATTGGTTATCAATATACTAATAATAATTTATTAAATGAGATACTAGAGTATATAAATTTAAATTATAGTAAGGATTTAAAACTAAATGATTGTGCTAAGTTATTTTTAACTAATCCATCTAATATATCTAGGATTTTTAAAAGTAATTTGAATACAACTTTTATATCATATCTAAATCATATAAGAATAGAAAAGTCAATTGAGTTACTTGAAAATACTACAAAAAGTATAAATGAGATTGCAGAAATGGTTGGTTATAATAGTCTAAATAATTTCTACAAAAATTTTAAGATAGAAAAAGGAATGACTCCAAAGGTCTATAAATTAAATACTAAAAATTGAAATTGATAAATAAAAAGTCAATATAGATAATTGTTTGAGAGTGTCTGAATAAGTATACTTTAATTATAGTAAAAATTAAAGCGCTTTAAACATATTTAATAATATTAAACCTTATAAAAGCTATACCTATTTATATAAAAAAATATATATAAATAAAAAAAAAGATATATAAAATAAGAAAGTAAATCAAATACTGTTCTAAAAAGACAGAATTTTCATTTAATTTACTAAGGATTTATATTGTTGAAGAAGGTAACTTTATAATGGAGGTAATTTAATATGTCAGACAAAGTGAATGTGAAAAATATTATCTGTATTGCAGGAGCTTATTTAGCAACGGCAATTGGTTCTGGATTTGCAACAGGTCAAGAAATACTCCAATTTTTTGCCTCTCAAGGGTATATGGGTCTGGTTGGAGCATTAATATCAATGGTATTATTCTCATTTCTTGGTGCTGAAGTTATAACTAGAGGTAGAGAATTAAAACTTAAGGAACCAACTAGAATTTACACTTTTTATTGTGGAAAAATTTTAGGAAAATTTTATGAATGGTTTAGCCCAATATTTTTATTTGGAATTCTTATAGTAATGATTTCAGGTGCAGGCTCAACTTTAACTGAATACTATGGCATAAATCCTTATTTGGGAAGAGTTTTAATGGCAGTAGCTACATTAATTACAGTATCTATGGGATTAGAAAAATTAGTAGGTATACTTGGTCGTATTGGGCCAGTAATAGCAGTATTTACAATTGCTGTTGGGTTAATAAGCTTATTTAAACATTTCGATGGGTTATCTATGGTTGGAGAAGCTATGAAGAATATTGAAGTTACAAAAGCATCAGGAAGTCCAATAGTTTCAGGCGTAATATATAATACATTAAATATTATTGTAATGATTGTTTTTTTAACAGGTATGGGGGCTTCTATTGAAAGTAAAAAGGATGCTTTCTGGGGAGGTCTATTAGGTGGAGTAGTATTTATGACTGCTGGAATTGTTATGTATTTAGCTATGATTTCAGATATAGGAAATCTATATATGAAAGAAATACCATCACTTTATTTAGCAGATAATATATCCCCTATTGTAGGTGTGCTTTTCTCAGTTGCACTTATATTAGGTATTTATACAACAGCTGTTCCACTTTTATGGTCTGTAACTAATAGAATAGTTGAAGATGAACACCCTAAATTTAAACTTGTAACAACAGTAATAGCTATTTTGGCTTGTATAGGTGGTTTTTTACCATTTGGTAAACTTGTAAATATTTTATATCCATATACAGGTTATATGGGACTTTTGATTTTAGTTTGTATGGTATATAAAGCAGTCACATATAGAGAAAAATCAACACAAAGTCAGGAATAGAGGCACTAATGAATAGTTTCTAGTTAAAGAAATTTTTATATAATCTGAATTTTAAAAGTCAAAATAGTTAAATAAATTGCAAGATATGATAATATATTTAATTTAAATAATGTAGTAAAATATAAATATAAACAAAGTTAAATTAAATTTATAAAAAATATCTTTATGAATATTAGTAACTTATATAATTTGTAGTTAAATTAGCAAAAAAATTAAAAAATAAAATTTTGGAGAGGTGTTAGTATGCATGAACTTATTTTAATCTCAGAAAAGTATAAAGAAGATATTTTAGATTTTTTTACAGATATTCATATGCACCCCGAATTAAGTTTTAAAGAATTTAGGACTACAAAAGCTATAAAAGATTTATTAGTAAGTTTAGGTATAGAGATATTAGACCTAGGAATGGAGACAGGAGTAGTAGGATTATTAAAAGGAAAATACGATGGTCCTACAGTAGCATTAAGAGGAGATATTGATGCTTTACCAATATATGAAGAGGTTGATATTGGATACAAATCAAAATATGATGGTATAATGCATGCATGTGGACATGATATACATACATCTTGCCTTGTAGGATGTGCATATGTATTGTCTCACATTAAAGATAGTCTCCATGGAAATGTAAAGTTTATATTTCAACCAGCAGAAGAAGTTAATAAAGGTGCTAAGATGCTGGTTGAACGAGGAGTAATGGAAAATCCAAAAGTTGATGCTATATTTGGTCTTCATAATCACCCAGATATACCTTGTGGAAAAGTGGGTGTTAAGTTAGGTGGATTAATGGCAGCAGTAGATACCATTAGGATAGAAGTAAATGGTTTTGGAGGTCATGGAGGTATACCAAATAGAACAATAGATCCTATAGTAGCATCAAGTGCAATTATAATGGGTATTCAAACCATAATAAGTAGGAATATAAGTCCATTAGAACCAGCTGTTATATCAATAGGTACTATAAATGGAGGAACTGCAAATAATGTAATTTCAGAAAAGGTAGATATGACAGGTACATGTAGAAGTTTTAGTAATGAAGTACGAAAGAAAATATCTGAAAATTTGGAAAATATAGTTTGTGAGATAGCTCGTGGATATCAAGCAACTGCAAAGTTAGATTATTTATTTGACCTACCAGCTGTTATAAACAGTAAAGAGATGTACACAATAGCTTGTAAGTCTGTGTGTGATTTGTATTCAGAAGATGCCATAGTTGATCCAATACCTTCTACAGGAGGAGAAGATTTCTCTATATTTATGGAAAAAGCACCAGGATTTTTTTACTGGTTAGGAGTAGGCAACAAAGAACAAGGTTGTATGTATCAGTGGCATAATCCTAAATTTAAAGCTGATAAAAATTCTATATTAGTAGGTACAAATGTACTATGTCAGTCTGTTATAAATTATATGGATAAATTTAAAAAATAAAATTTAAGATAGAGTGTTTCTGGAGATAAAGTTTATGGGGGTGATTAGTTTGAGGAAAATTAATTCACAGGAAAAAAACAAAGATAGTGGATTATTGATGAGAGCATTAAATGTTGTAGAGAGAGCAGGAAATAAACTTCCAGACCCAGTAACCATATTTTTATTACTATGTATAATTGTTTTAATATTGTCAGCAGTTATATCTAATTTAGGAGTAGAAGAAATACATCCTTCTACAAAAGAAGTTGTAAAGGTAGTAAATCTATTAGAGAAAGAGCAGATTCAATCCTATTTAGGTAGTATAGTTACAAATTTCCAGTCATTTGCTCCATTAGGATTAGTATTGGTTACAATGCTTGGAGCAGGTGTTGCTGAGAAATCCGGATTTATGGAAGTGTTAATGAAAAAGGGGATAAGTAAAGTTCCACAAAAACTTGTAACTGTAGCAATTGTATTTGCAGGTATGTTATCACATACAGCAGCAGATGTAGGATTTATAATATTACCACCACTTGCAGCACTTGTGTTTTTAGGAATTGGAAGACATCCTCTTGTAGGTATGTTTGCAGCTTTTGCAGGTGTTGCAGGAGGATTTGCAGCAAATGTTATGCTTAGTACCACAGATGTATTGCTAGCTGGATTTACAATACCCGCAGCTCAGATGATGGACCCATCTTACCAAGGAAATCCAGCGATGAACCTTTATTTTGCTTTTATATCAGCAATAGTTTTAACTTTCGCAGGAGCATTTGTAACTGAGAAATTTATAGCTCCTCGTTTTTCAAAATATAATGATTTAACAAATAATAAGGATATACAAGAATTGAGTGAACTTGAAAATAAGGGTATAAAATACGCTTTATTGTCATTGTTAGTAGTAGTAGTAGTGATAGTTGTTTTATGTATAGGTGACAATGCATTTATGAAAGATCCAGAGACAGGTTCTATACTATCCAGTAATGCACCTTTAATGAAAGGCATAGTTCCTATAATCACTATCATATTTTTAACTCCAGGATTAGTATATGGAAAAGTAAGTAAGAAGATAAAAAACGACAAAGAATTAGTATCTATGATGGGTAGTAGCATGAGTGATATGGGTGGATATATAGTCCTAGCATTTATAGCATCCCAGTTTATTAATCTATTTAATCTTAGTAACTTAGGAACAATTTTATCAATCACAGGAGCAAAATTACTGGCAGAATCGGGGATACCTAGTTATGGATTGATAATAGGATTTATATTGTTATCCGGATTTATCAATTTATTTGTAGGAAGTGCTTCTGCAAAATGGGCTATTTTAGCACCTATATTTGTTCCAATGTTTATGCTACTAGATTTCAACCCAGCATTAACTCAAATAGCTTATCGTATTGGAGATGCCTCAACAAATCCAATAAGTCCACTTTTCCCATATTTCCCAGTTATATTAGCTTTTGCTAGAAAATATGACAAGGATATAGGTATAGGTACTGTCATATCGAATATGATTCCATACTCAGTAGTATTTACATTAATAGAAATAATAATATTATTGCTATTCATGGGTATTGGCATACCGTTAGGACCTGGTGGAGGAATATCTTACATTTTATAGACATTTATAATAAATTTATTAATAAAGATTAAACCAATAAAATATATTCTTTAATTAAGAAGGGGTGTTATTATGTTAAAAACAACAAAAATTTCAGACCCAGAGTTATATAACATTGTGGCTGGGGAGTTAGTTAGACAAGAGCATAATATTGAAATGATAGCTTCTGAAAGCACAGCACCAACAGAAGTACTTGAATTAAGTGGATGTGTATTTACAAATAAAACTGAAGAAGGTTATCCAGGTGCTCGTTTTCAAGCAGGTTCTGAAGAAGCAGATAAACTTGAAACTCTAGCAATCAAACGTGCAAAAGAAGTGTTTGGAGCAGAACATGTAAATGTACAGCCATATTCAGGCTCTACAGCCAATTATTGTGTATATTCATCAATATTAAAACCAAATGATACTGTTTTAAGTATGCGTCTTGACCAAGGTGGACACTTAACACATGGTAGTACAGTTAACTTTTTACATGATATTTATAAGTATGAGTTTTATGGAGTAGACCCAAGTACTGGACGTATAGATTATGATGCTCTTGAAGCAAAGGCAAAAGGATGTAAACCAAAGCTGATAATTGCAGGAGCAAGTTCATATCCAAGATTAATAGACTATGAAAGAATATCAAAGGTTGCAAAAGAAGTAGGGGCTTACTTTATGGTAGATATGGCACATGTTGCAGGATTGGTAGCTGCAAAAGTAATTCCTAGCCCTGTACCTTATGCAGATTTTGTTTCTTCATCTACAACAAAAACTTTCTGTGGACCAAGAAGTGGTATTGTACTTTGCAAAGCTGAACATGCAAAGAAACTTGATAAAGGTGTTTTCCCAGGAACATTAGGTTCTATACATCTTAATACAGTTGCAGCGAAAGCCTTTTCGCTATTATACTTGAGTACAGATAAATTTAAACAAATAATGGAACAAGTGGTAGTAAATGCTCAAACATTAGCATCTGAACTTATTTCACATGGTTTTAGCATTGTAAGTGGAGGAACTGATAACCATATAGTTATGGTTGATTTAAGAAGCAAAAATCTTACAGGAAAACAATTTGAAAAAGCTCTTGAATATGTAGGAATAACAGTTAATAAAAATGTTATTCCTGATGACCCACAGTCACCATTTGTAACTAGTGGTGTTCGTATAGGTCTTACATCAATATCTCAAAGAGGCCTTAAAGAGAAAGAAGTTATACAGATAGCAGGAATAATGAATAAGGTAGCAGAAAATATTGATAATAAAGAAGTATTAGATGATTGTAAAGAGGAAGCTCAGGAGCTTATATCTAAGTTCCCATTATATCCAGAAGGGTATTTTGAAGATTAAGTATATTGATTTATATAACCCACAACTTATAAAGCCTATAACATAAAACCTAATAATATATAATTACTATAAGGGGATGCCTCAAAATAAAATTTGAATCATCTCCTTTTTTTGTATAAAATTTGTACAAAAAATAAAAACATGCTTATTGATTACTTTTAATTTATGTGATACTTGCTCTGTAAAAAAGCAAAAACTAGATTATAATTGTGGAAAATAAAGGTATTATAAACACATGGTACTATAATTATAAACTAAAATAATTATTATACCAATACAGTTCTTATAAGAATCTATAAGTTATTGATATCTAAGGCGAAAAAGGAAAAAAGAGGTATATTAATTACTACAAGAGATAATCATATATCTGTTTAATACTTATGAGACACAAATTGATATCTCATTGTGGAAAGCTGTACTTGCGTGTTATAATGTTATAAAAAATGAATTTGGAGTAATGTCATGATTGAAAACTATACTTTGTGTGAAATTGAGGAATTAAAGAGAAAAATACATGAAAACATTAATGTAAACGATGATGTTGTTTGTGGGCTTTGTGATAAACTGATTTCGCTTGCAAAAGAAAATAAAGATTGGCAAAGTGTGGCTTTTGGATATATATGGCGTGCCGATTATTATTTCTATGTAGAATCAAATATGAAATGTGTATCAAAAGAATTGGAGTACGCACAAGAGTATATCAATGAAAAGAATCCAAGTGAGTTATTAGAAAAGTTTTATTCATTATATAGTTTACTTTTTTCAAATTCGTATGATAAACAATCTGCATTTAAATACACTTTAAAAGCTCTGGATGTTTCTGAAAAATTAGATATCAAATACCGAATTGGTATGAATTATGGAAATATTAGTGCTTATTATTTGGACTATGAACTATATGATGAAGCATTGCTTTATTTAGATAAAGCGATGGAAGTATTACGTTCTTTGCCAGATACAAAACCACGCTTTCTGAGAATACTATTAATTAATTTCATTAATGTATATTTAAAATTAGGTAAACTTGAATTTATGAAATCAACTATTACAGAATTGAGTTCACTTCCCTTTGAAGATAAAGATTTAAAATTATATGTTGATTATGCATATTTGCTTTATTATTCAGAGATAAAGGATGAAGAAAAGAGTTTATATTATTTACAGGAAATGTTCAATGATGGAATTATGACTTTTCCAAATCGAATTTATATCATAGAGTTTTTGATGAATGCATTGGAATCAATGATACATATTAAAAATCAAATCAAATCAAGTGAATTATTACAAGCCTTACGAGAGCTAATAAAAGAAGATGAGCCAGAGCCTTTATTGAAGTTGTGTAAGTTGAATATTCAGTACTCACAGAGGTTTGAGACAAAACAAGAACTATATTACCATTATCGTGAGTACTACGATTTATATTTAAAAGCACAGGCTCAAGTAAATCTATTAAAAATCGAAGGTTTAGTTGCAAAAATTGAATTAAATGATACCTATACTAAGTATAATCAATCAAAAAAAGTATTAAAAGAATTGTATGACCTTGTAAATTATGATGAATTGACTAATATATATAATCGTTATTATTTTAATATTAAGCAAGATGAAATTATCAATAGCAATAAATATACAAATATCGGTCTTGCAATATTTGATATTGATTACTTTAAAGAATACAATGATTATTATGGGCATTTAGCAGGAGATGAAATATTAAAACAAGTAGCGAGTACCTTAAAAGAGAAGGCAAATGAACAAATGGCCATCTTTCGCTATGGTGGCGACGAATTTATCTGCCTTAGTTGGGATTTGAACTTTGAACAAATGGATGAATATGTGAATCAAATAAAAGAAGCAATAAAAGAAAAAAATATTGAACATATACATTCACGATGTTCAAAAATAATAACATTGTCAATTGGCTATGGAAATAAGACCGTTTCAACTAAAGTGGATTTACTTAATTTATTTGATGAAGTGGACAAAGCACTATATGTTGTAAAGAATAATGGTAGAAATAACTCTAAATCAATAATTTCTATGGAAGGGGTGCATAATGAATAACTATAATGTACTATTTGAACAAATTCAATTGATAATTGAGCGAATTCAGCACCGTTTCGAACATAGTCTTAGATTTAATAAACATGATTGTGATAGATTATTGACGATATCAGAACAGTTAAACTGTTTCTATGGACAAGCATTAGCTCATGTGTATTTAGCACAATATTTTCAAATGAAATGGGATGTAGATGCTTATAATTTTCATTCAGAGAAGGCAAGAGAACTTGCTGAGAATAAAAACTATTTTGATGTTTTAATTGAATATTTTAAAATAGAGGGTTTACGAAATATTACTATTTGTGACGAAATAGCAGCACTTACTATATATTTAAAAGGTATTCAAACTGCTTATAAAATTAAAGATAAAAAATCATGTGCTATTTTCTATAACAATATTGCAGACATATTTTACACAAGTGGTGTATATACAGTTGCAGAGCAATTCTATACAAGAGCATTAGATGTTATAAAAGAGGTTCCTATAAAAAATGTGGTCTTTTATTACAAAGCTATACTTGTCAACCTATTACATCTTTATTGTGTCCAGGGAGAATTGGATAAAGCTAGAAAATATCATGAGGAATGTTTAAGTGTAAAATGTGAAGTTGGCATTTTACCTTTGTTATTTATAGAAGGGGAAATACGTCTCTTATTATTAGAAAATAAGGAAATAGAAGCATTACATAAAATAGATAATTTGATAAAAAAGTTGATTAAAAGTAAAGAGAATGCGTTTTTACTGAAATCTATTTATTTAAATCTGATGGAATTTTTACTTTTGTTGAAAAGAGAAGAAAATGCAGCATGGTGTTTAAAACAATTAGATACACTGTATAAAAATGCAGATCAGGATATAATGATAAAGATTCAAGAATTACATGTCCAATATGCAATTTTATTTGGTCATGAAACTGATGAACTTTATGAAACTTTTTACGAGACCATATTAAAAGGGGAAATGGCAAGTAAAATATCAACAAGAGAAAGCTTTAAAAGCCTTATTTCTCTATATGAAACGGAAAAAGAACAGAATCTCATGTTGAAAAAGCAAGCTAGTTTACAAGTAGTAGCAGATATAGATGAACTTACAAAAATTTATAATCGAAGATACAGTAGTAAAGTTATCAGTAAATTAATACAAGATGATGGGACTTTATCTATTGGATATGTTATGGTTGATATAGATTTTTTTAAAGAATATAATGACTACTATGGTCATTCAAAAGGCGATGATGTAATAAAAGAAGTTGCTAATTTATTAAAGAAGAACTTGCCAGACAATGCTTTTGCTGCACGATATGGAGGAGATGAATTCACATGCATATTTGTAGATAGAAGTGATGATGAAATTATTACATTTGTTAAGTCAGTTCAAAAAGAACTGAAAGACAAAAACATTGTACATTTAAAAAGTAAAAATTCCAAACAACTTACTTTATCTTTTGGGATATATAATGAGATGCATGTGCATGGTTGTGATGAATTAACTCTTATTAAAAAAGCTGACTTAGCTTTATACCAATCTAAAAAGAAGGGAAGAAATGTATATACAATTTATAAATAAAGGAGTTAATCGTGATGGAAATGGAAAATAATATCACCTTAAAATATGATACTTCATATATTTTAGAAAAATATTGTGATATAAAAGGTAGCGAGGAAAAATATGCATTAATACAACTAAACCTTAAAAATTTTCGATATTTTAATACAAAGTATGGAAGTCAAGCAGGAGATGAAATCCTGACATTGGTCTTTCAAAAAATAATGATGTTTTTGGAAGAAAAAGAATATGCTGGATACCTATATGCAGATAACTTTGTTCTTTTGTTAAAGTGTGATGACTCTAACTATCTCATATATGAACGATTGATACCACTAATAGACATATTGTACCGCATAGATGATGAACGAATTTATAGAAATCTTTTTATGTCTATGGGGGTTTATGTAATTGTTGACTCAAAAGTCACATTTTATGATGCATTAAATTATGCAAATCTGTGTAGAAAAGAAAGTGAAACTTTATTTAATAGAAGTTCCTGTGTAGAACTTTATGAGGAATCTTTTTATAAGAGTTATATGAATCGTATGAAACTGGAAATAGATACAGCCAATGCATATAAAGATTATGAATTTGTTACATATTTACAACCAAAAGTTAGTTTAATAAGTGGAGAAGTCATAGGTGCAGAGGCACTACTTCGTTGGTTTGATAAGGATGGAAATAGTATTCCATTATATAAATTTCTTCCTATTTTGAACCAAAATAGCTACATTATATTAATTGATATTGATACTTTTGAACAGATGTGTCAGTATCTGGATACAAGAATAAAAAACAATCAGAAGGTTGTGCCAATAAGTTTTAATATTTCAAAGTCACACTTTTATTATCCAGGAATTGTTCAAGACTACATTGATGTGTTTGAAAAATATAATATTCCAAAGAAATATATTGAAATTGAATTTATGGAGTCAATTTCTTTAAATGATACTGAGCGCTTGAAAAAAATAGTATCAGATTTCAAGGAATATGGGTTTACATGTTCACTAGATGATTTTGGAGATGGATATTCTTCTTTTAATGTATTGCTTAATGCTCGTTTTGATATTATCAAGATGGACCGTCAGTTTTTTTTAAACAACTTAAATGGTAATAGCAGTTTAGTAATAAAGACCATTATAGATTTAATTCATTCTTTAAATATGAAAGTTATTGCTGAAGGTGTAGAGTCTGAAGAACATATAGAGTGTTTAAAAGAATATGGGTGTGATATGGTTCAAGGCTATTATTACTATAAACCTATGTCAATTGATTCATTTAATATGATATTGGATTCATAGAGTGACTTTAAGGAATTATAAAAATTAATTATTTGTGAGGGGGAGAAATATGAGATTCAAAAAGATTATAACTCTATTAGTAGTAGCTATGCTTGCACTTAATTTGGCTGCATGTGCTACATCTAAGCCAGGAGATACAACACAAGGTTCAGTGTTTCAGGGGACTCAAGGAAAGGATATGGTAACATTAAATGTTACATCAGAGCCTACAGAATTGAATCCAATGAGAATGAGTGATACTATTGCCCAAAGTATTCTCTATCATTGTATGTCTGGGTTTACAAAGTTGAATGACAAGGATGAGCCAGTAGCTGATTTAGCAGAAAGTTGGGATATAAATGATACTGATACAACTTATACAATGCACTTGAAAAAAGATGCAAAGTGGTCAAATGGAGACTCAGTAACTGCAAACGATTTTTACTATTCTTGGATTACACAGATGAAACCTTCTACTGGAAGCATATTTGCTGCATATCTATATAAGAATATTAAAAATGGAGAAGCTTTCTATAAAGGAGAGGTTGACGAATCACAGCTTGGATTAAAGGTGCTAGATGACTACACATTAGAAATTCAATGGTCTCATCCAATGCCTAATGGTTTGTTTTATTTGTCACAACCATACTTCTTGCCAATAAATCAAAAGGCATATGAGAAAATTGGTGATAAACAGTATGCTAAGGATGCTGATAAAATGGTGACAAATGGAGCATATAAAATAACAGAATGGGTACATGATGACCATATTACAATGGAAAAATCTGAGGAATATTATAATTCATCAAAAATTAATATTCCTAAAGTAAAATTGGTTATGATAGGAGATGCAAATACTAGTTTGAATGCATTTACTGCTGGAGAAATTGACCTTTGTAGCCTATATAATGAACAAATTAGACTTGTGAAAGAAAAAAGTAAAGATGCTATTCAATCATATATAGATGGAGGGTCTTGGTATTTAAGTTTTAATACACAAGATAAGTATCTCTCTAACATAAATTTAAGAAAAGCACTTTCATATTCTGTTGACGTGCAGAGTCTGCTTGATAATGTAATTAATGACGGTTCTATAGCAGCGGATGGTTTTGTACCAGATGTTATAAAAGGTGCTGAGGGCACAAGTTATGCAGAAAAACGTGGTAGCCTATTTAAATACAACAAAGGTAAAGCAAATGAATACCTTGATAAGGCATTACAAGAACTTGGTATAGATAAAAAAGATATTAAACTTGTATTTTGGGCATCAGATACAACATATAATCAGAATCAGGCTGCCTATCTGCAACAACAATGGAAGGAAAATCTTGGACTGGATGTAGAACTTAAATTTACAGCAGTGAAAGCTTTGTCTGAAGCAATGACAAATGGTGATTACAGCTTTGCGATGGATGGATGGGGACCTTCTGAAAATGATGCAATTACATTTTTGGAAAACTATACAACAGAAAATATGAATAATCATGTAAAGTATTCCAATCCAAAGTATGATAAGTTGATTGAGGATTCTATTAATGAGAGTGATTCTAAAAAACGTCAAGAGATATTGATACAGGCAGAAAAAATTCTAATAGATGATATGGTTATAGGACCAATGTATTTTACATGTACTACTTATGCTGTCTCTGATAAATTAGTTGGTCTAGTACGTACACCATTTCAATTCTTTAACGTTTTAAATGCACATATTAAATAAATAAAAACAGGACAGGAGTAGACAATATGTCTTCACAAATGAGATATATCGGTAAGCGCCTTCTTTATTCGGTACTTACTGTTTGGGTTTTGATTTCCATTACATTTTTACTGATGCAGATGCTTCCGGGAGACCCTTTCTCTGGTGTTAAGGTACTTAATCCTGATGTAAAAGCAGCTTTAGCCACAAAGTATGGTTTAGATAAGCCTATATTGGAGCAGTATGGAATATATGTGAACAACTTGATACATGGAGACCTTGGTTCCTCAATTGTATCTGGTCGTCAAGTAACAGATATCATAGCCCAGGCATTCCCAGTTTCTTTAGAATTGGGAATACGGGCTTTGATTTTTGCAATCATTTTGGGTATTTTGTCAGGGATAGTAGCAGCTTTGAAGCATAGAACAAAGTGGGACACATTGACGATGATTTTGGTACTTCTTGGAGTGTCTGTTCCATCATTTATTATGGGCGCACTGTTACAATATTTTTTTGGAATCGTATTATTTCAATTTACAGGTATTCGTTTTTTTGCAATTATAGGATGGGGAAGTGAAAATAGTAAGATTTTACCTGCATTTGCGCTAGCTTTTGGCTCTATGGCGAGTATTGGAAGATTAATGCGTTCTAGTATGCTTGATGTACTTAGTCAAGACTATATTCGTACAGCAAAGGTGAAAGGAATTAAGAAAAAAGACATTGTCCTTCATCATTGTTTACGTAATGCATTAATGCCAGTAATAACAGTTCTTGGTCCTATGACAGCAGTCCTATTGACTGGGACATTTGCTGTGGAGTATGTATTTTCTATTCCAGGTCTCGGAAAATACTTTGTAGACTCAGTGCAGGCCAATGACTATCCAGTAATTATAGGAACAACATTGTTCTTTGGTGTGTTTCTTGTGTTGTGTAACCTAATCGTGGATATTTTAAATAGTTATATAGACCCCCGTGTGAAATTAGGAGGTGAGGAAAATAGATAGTAATAAAAGAATACTTGTTAATGAAGATTTTGCTTTTGCTGATGGTTGCAATTCAGATATGTGTAATAACAAGCTGGTACGCCCATCTATGAGCTTTGCAAGAGAGACTATATTCATATTGTGTCACAATAAAATTGCAGTAGTATCGTTTATAATGATGCTTATTTTGATTATAGGTTCAGTGTGTATTCCGATATTTTGTAATTTTGATTTTGCATCTCAGAATGTGGCATATGCAAATAAACCTTTTTTTAGCAAAGACCCAACTAGTGGTCTTACTCATATCTTTGGTACAGATAATCTCGGGCGTGATATTTTTGTACGTATTTGGTATGGGACACGAGTATCACTTTTAGTAGCAGGAGTTGTAGTTATTATAGATGGAATAGTAGGAGTAGTATATGGTAGTATTTCTGGATATATAGGTGGAACTGTTGATAATGTAATGATGCGTATATTGGAAATCATTAGTGGGATTCCATATCTTGTTGTTGTTCTTTTACTTATGGCAGTGCTTCCACAAGGAATTGGAACCTTGATTATAGCCTATACACTTGTGGGATGGACTAGTATGGCACGATTGGTGAGGGTGCAAGTAGTTTCTCTTATGGAGAGAGAATTTATAATTTCTGCAAAAACTATGGGAGCAAGTATGAGACGAATTATTTTCTGCCATCTAATTCCTAATATGTTGGGGATAATAATTGTCCACATGACATTGAGTATTCCAGAAATTATATTTACAGAAGCATTCTTATCAATGTTGGGAATGGGAGTTCCACCACCATATCCATCACTGGGAATCATGGCAAATGAAGGTGTTGCTGTTTTTCAGACTTATCCAGTAAGGTTTGCAGTGCCAGGACTCTTCATTTGTCTGATAATGCTTTCTTTTAATCTCTTAGGAGACCAACTTCAAGATGCCATAAATCCTAGATTAAGGAGATTTGCTGATTATGGACGATATTCTAAGAATTAGGAATTTAAATGTATCTTTTGAGATATATAATGGAACAGTAAGTGCAGTTCGAGGTGTTTCACTTACTATGAATAGAGGAGAGATTCTTGCATTGGTGGGTGAAAGTGGTTGTGGTAAGAGTGTAATGGCACAATCCATTTTGAAGTTGAATCCTTCACCACCAGCTAAGATTATGGGTGAAGAATTGAAACTTATGAACTTTGATATTTTGAATGCATCAGAAAAAGATATGGAGCAAATAAGAGGTAACTTAGCAAGTATGGTTTTTCAAGACCCTTTAACTTGTTTGAATCCTACTATGAAAGTAGGTAAGCAGATTACTGAATCTCTATACCGAAAAGAAAAAATGTCATTATCTGATTGCAAGCAAGAGGCAGTTAGATTACTTGAAATGGTACAGATACCAAATGCCGCTCTACAAGCAGAACAGTATCCTCATCAATTTTCAGGAGGAATGCGACAACGTGTGATGATTGCTATGGCTTTGGCATGTAATCCTAAACTACTTATCGCAGATGAACCTACAACAGCCCTTGATGTTACCACACAACTGCAAATCTTGAAACTTATTGCAAAAATTAGAAAAGAGATGGGAACAGCTGTGCTTTTGATTACTCATGACTTTGGAGTTGTGGCAAATTTAGCAGAACGTGTAGCAGTAATGTATGCTGGAAAGATTGTGGAAGAAGGTAATGTAAAAGATATTTTCAATAGAGCAACACATCCATATACACAGGCATTATTAAGAACACTTCCTACCTCAGGTGATATAGGTAAAAGGATATCTATATTGGGAAGTCCACCTAATTTATCTGATTTGCCAGTAGGTTGTTCTTTTTCAAAGAGATGTCCATATTGTATGCAGATTTGTTTGAGAGAAGAGCCACCTTTGTTTAAAGTATCAAATAGCCATAGTGCTTCTTGTTGGCGTCTGCATGAAAGTTTTCCAAAGGAGGTATTGGGTGATGGAAAAATTACTTGAATTAAATAATGTATCCAAGAGCTTCTCTTTAGGAAGAAAGCGCAAGAATATTGTTGTTAATCATGTGAACCTAACTATTTATAAAGGTGAGACTTTAGGTCTTGTTGGAGAATCTGGTTGTGGGAAATCAACTCTTGCAAGAATCATTATGGGCGTATATCCGTCAAGTGAAGGTGAAATATTATTTCAAGGCAAAAAGCTAGAACTACATCGACAGAGTGCAAGAAAAGAATTTGCACAACATACACAAATGATATTTCAAGACCCATACATGTCTTTAGACCCATATATGACCATAGAATCTATTATTGCAGAGAATTTGAAAGTTCATGGCATGCTAGATAAAAATGCAAGGACACAAAAAGTATATGAATTGTTAGAAATGACTGGGCTTTCACGAGAATATGCAGGACGTTTTCCACATGAATTTTCAGGAGGGCAAAGACAAAGGATTAGTATAGCACGTGCACTTGTAGTTCAGCCGAATTTCATTATATGTGATGAACCAGTGTCAGCGCTTGATAATTCTATTCAGAGTCAGATTATAAATCTTTTATATAAACTAAAGATGGAGCTTGGTCTTACTTATCTATTTATTTCACATGACCTGAGCATGGTACGTTATATTTCTGATAGGATTGCTGTGATGTATGCTGGTAGAATTGTGGAAATTGGAAATGCTGAGGAGGTTTACAATACACCTTTACATCCATATACACAGATGCTCTTGCGTGCAGTTTTGACTACGAATCCTAATAATAGAAATATACTAGAGGAAGAAATTGATGTACAAGATGAAGTTGAAAGTTTTTCAAGTTGTGAAAAAGGATGTCCTTTTGTGAAACGTTGTAAAGTATCAACAGAACGTTGTGGGAAAGAAATGCCAGAATTATTTGAACACAAGAAGAATCATCTAGTTGCTTGTCACATGACAAGTGAATGATTTAGCTATTATAAAGAAGCAATAAAGAATAACATATAAAAATTTAAAAGAGGAGTTGAACTTAAAATTTGATTAGAAAAAATCAATTTTAAGACAACTCCTTATTTTTTTTGAGAAGTAATATACAAGCTATCATAAGCATATAATTCTCTATAGATAATTAACAAGGGGGATAAAGTTATGAGGTATTATAATAAACCTACCAAAGAAGTATTAAAATACTTAAAGACAAATCCAGAAGTTGGACTTGATGATAATGAGGTAGAAGAGAGGAAGCTTAGATATGGATTAAATGAATTTACAATAAAGGAAGGCCGAACATTTTGGGACGAGTTGGGGGAAAGTCTGACAGAACCTATGATATTAATTCTTATAGGAGCAGCAGTGATAAGTTCATTTGTGGGAGAATTGCATGATGCATTAGGTATCTTAGGAGCTATCTTTATTGGTATTTCCATAGGTATAATAACTGAAGGGAAATCTAAAAAAGCTGCTCATGCTCTATCAAAATTAACAGAGAATATAGAGGTAAAGGTACTTAGAAATGGAAAGATAGTTAAAATATCAAAAAATGATTTAGTACCAGGAGATATTGTATATATAGAAACAGGAGATATGATACCAGCAGATGGAAGGCTTATACAATCTATAAATCTAAAACTTAGAGAAGATATGTTAACAGGAGAATCTGATGATGTAGCTAAAAATGCTGATGCTATATTGGATATGGAGGTAGTTTATTCTAAAACAGAAATAATCGAACAAGATACAATACCTGCAAAACAAATCAATATGGTATTTGGTGGAACTCTTGTAGCATATGGTAGAGGGATAATGGTTGTTACTCACACTGGTGATAAGACAGAAATGGGTAAGATAGCACAGAACTTATCAAATGATGACCAGCAAACTCCACTTCAAATTAAATTAGGTAAGTTAGGGGCTAAAATAGCAGGAATATCAGGAGTAATAGCTACTTTATTGTGTATGTTTATGATTATACAAATGCAAAGAAAAGGACTGTTAATTTTGGATACAAGCAGTATCTTGTCCTTTTTACAATCATTGGAACCTGCTAAGAATGCGTATATGGTTTGTATTGCTTTAATAGTTGCTACTGTTCCAGAGGGTCTGCCAACCATGATAAATATTACTTTAGCTATAACAATGCAAAAGATGGCAAAGATAAATGCTTTAGTAACTAAGAAAGAGGCTTGTGAAACTATAGGTTCTGTTTCCGTAATATGTTCTGATAAGACAGGTACTTTAACACAAAATAAGATGATGGTAGAAGTAGCATATGTTGATGGTAAATATATAAGTAGTGGAGAATATCAGAGCAATAGTTATTTTGAACAAAACTGTATAGTAAATTCAACAGCAGATATAGAAAAGGAAGACAATTCATTTAAATATATTGGAAGTGCAACAGAGTGTGCATTACTTTTATATCATAACGATAAAAACTATAATGAAATGAGAAAACAAACTTATTTAATATCACAAATCCCCTTTAGCTCAGAAGAAAAGAAAATGTCAACATTAATTCGTCAAGAGGATTCGGATATACTGCTTTCAAAAGGAGCTCCAGAAGTACTATTAAAGAGATGCTCTTATGTACAACAAGGAAAAAGTATTGTCCCAATAACTCCCAAAATAGAAAAAGGTATTCTCGATGAAATTAAAAAACTACAAATTAAATCTATGAGAACATTGGGGTTTGCTTATAAAAAGATGACTAAATCTAGAACAGAAGTTGCAATAACCTCAGAAGGAGAATTGAATTTAATCGGAAACCCAAGAGGGTATGAGAAGGAAGAAAATTTAGTGTTTAGTGGATTTGTAGGAATAGTAGACCCATTGAGAGCAGGAGTTAAAGAGTCTATTGATAAGGCATTTAATGCAGGTGTAGATGTAAAAATGCTTACAGGTGATAATATCAATACAGCAACTGCTATTGGAGATGAATTAGGATTATTGAATGATGGCAAGAAGGCAGTTGAAGCAACCTATATAGATGTGCTGACAGATGAAGAGTTAAGAGAAGAAATAAAAGGAATATCTATTGTAGCAAGAAGTAAACCAGATACAAAGATGAGAATAGTTTCTGCACTTCAAAAAAGTGGTGAGGTCGTAGCCGTAACAGGTGATGGTATAAATGATGCTCCAGCTCTTAGTCAAGCAGATGTTGGTATTGCTATGGGAATCTCAGGTACAGAAGTATCTAAAAATGCAGCAGATATAATATTGACTGATGATAGTTTTAGTACAATAGTAGAGGGAATAAAATGGGGAAGAGGTATTTATGAAAACTTCCAAAGATTTATACAGTTCCAGCTTACTGTAAATATAGTAGCATTTATAATTGCTATAATATCTCAACTTACTGGTAAAGATATGCCATTTACTACGATACAATTATTATGGGTAAATATAATAATGGATGGTCCTCCAGCTCTTGCATTAGGATTAGAACCTGTTAGAGATTATGTGCTGAAAAGAAAACCAATAAATAGACACTCTGGAATAATAGCTAGGTCTATGTCTATAAATATTATTATAAATGCTATCCTTATAATTACAATTGTATTTACACAATCAGCTTTTAATATATTGGGAGCCACACCAGATGAACAAGGTACTGTTATATTTTCTTTATTTGCATTCAGTGCCCTTTTTAATGCATTGAATTGTAGGGAGTTTGGCTTTAACAGTACAATACCTAATTTCTTTAAGAATAAGTTGGCATTACAAATAATAGTCGTTACAGGTATAATCCAGATAATATTTACACAAGTGTTCCAGAGTTTCTTTAACTCTGTTTCTTTAGATTTTAATATGTGGATAAAAATAATACTATTTGCATCAACTATTTTAATATCAAATGAATTTGTAAAACTAGTCCTTAGAACACTAAAAAATAGCAGAACTAGAAATCTTAGTATCAAAAGTTAATTTTATAAGACCGCAAAGTATAATATATCATGACTTTGCGGTTTTGTGTTTTATACAAGTATCTTTCTTTAATGTTTCTTTATATTACAATTCAATTATAGATGGTGTATGACATACAAAAGGTAAAAAATCGTGAATGACTTGAGTTGTTTTAATTTTCATATAACTAGTAGTAGTCCCATCACTACATCCATACCATTCTTCATTGACAACATCCTTGTCAAAAACAACTTGTATAATATTATCATTGTCAAGTATAGCACTGAAAATAGTAGCTGCGCCAATTTTAGTCCCTAACATCGTTTCCATCAATTCAGCAGGAGCAAAAGAAACTCTAGATACTCCTAATGCATTGCTAAAATTGGCTGACTTAAAGGGTTTATCACCTGGCATAATAAATAGATAAAAAGCTGTTTTTTGTCTATTGCAAAGAAATAGAGTCTTTACCATCTTCATATCTAATTTTTTATCAATCTGAACACAATCCTCCATTGTAATTGCTTCATCTGTGTCAACACGTTCAAATTCAATACTCAAATTTTGTAATATTTTGTATACCTCTTTTTGTAATGGCGTATCAAATTTAATAGGTGCCTCTTTATAAATATCACTTACAAAAAACATGATTTATTTCATTCCTTTCCGTTTAAAATCCTATGGGCATAGTGTATCATAAGGTTATAAATTATAAAAGTGAATGTTTATCATATAAAATATGATAAAATCAAATGGATGTGAGATATACATAGTATAGATATGAATATTCAAAAATATATGACATTTGTTAAGACTTCCAACACTTCCAGAGTTTGAGACTATTTTTTTAGAACAAGATAAATTATCAGAATAAAATATAAAAACAATTAGTTGAAAAAATACTTATAAAAAGATACTTATTCAGAATTTTAAATTAAAATATATTATAAATAAAAATCATATTATAAATAATACTTGGGAAAAATAATACCATAATTCTAAATAGTATGTACAAAATTTGATATAAATGTATTAACTTGATTATAAATACAAATTTAGATTAATGTTACTATTAATATAGTGTATAGTGATAAACAAATTAAACATAATAAATAAAAAGAATGTAAGTAATAAGTTTTTATTTTAATATAATAAGCTTTATTATTTATAATCATGTTGAAGGAGAAATATTATGAAAAATTTGTTTATAATATTATCTATAGTTATAATTATGTCCATCAGTAATTTTTCATATGCTTTTTATGATACAAATTTAGAATATGAAAAAAATAATTCAAAAATAAGTGAAAATATAAGTAAGTATTATGAAGGTAAAATTGAACATATATTTGTACATCCATTAATCGTATATCCAGAAATGGCATTTGATGGTGATTATGAATCTAAAACATTTTCTAAATGGTTTGTTACTACAAAAGAATTTAAAAAAATATTGAATAACTTATATCAAAGGAACTTTATACTTGTATCATACAAAGATGTATATGAGGAAAAAGAAGTTGGTGGTAAGAAGTTAACAGTAAGAAAAAAATTATTGTTACCAGAAGGAAAAAGACCAATTATTATATCTATAGATGATATAAATTATAATCAATATATGTTAGGTAATGGAATAACAGAAAAAATTGTCCTAGATAGAAATAATGAGTTAGCTGGATATATTAAAAAACCAAATGGTAAATATCTTATTAGTACAGAAACAGAAATGGTTCCTTTAATTGAAGATTTTGTAAAACTACATCCTGATTTTTCTCATAATAATGCAAAGGGAGTTTTAGCAGTAACTGGATTTGAAGGTATTTTGGGTTATAGAATTCAAAGAGATTATCCAAATAGAAATGAAGAATTAAAACAATGTAAGAGAGTAGTCTATAAGCTAAAAGAAAATGGATGGGAATTTGCTAGCCATAGTTATGGACACCCAAATCTCAAAAAAATTTCTCTAGAAAAGCTTAGAGATGATACTATTAAATGGGAAAGAGAAGTTCAATCAGTCGTTGGAAAAACAAAAATATATATACCTCCATATGGTGAGTTTCCTAATGAGTCATCTAAAGGGTTGGAGTATCTTCAGTCAAAAGGATTTACGATTTTTGCAGGTGTAGGTCCAATATCATATGAAAAAATTTATAAGGATAAAAATTTAGTTATTACTGATAGAAGAAACATAGATGGTATTACTCTACTAAATAAGAAAGAAAAATTTTTAGATTTATACAATGCAGATAAGGTTATAGATTATAATACTAGAAAGGTTAATAAATAAGTATGAAGGTAGAAAGAAAGTTTACTAGAAATCCAATAAATAGTATTTAAACAGATATGGTAGAAAGGAATAAATTTATGAAATCGAAAAAATGGATTAGTATGATTTTATCTATAGCAGTAATAAGTGCTCTTTTTGTAGGTTGTACAAGTAATTCTAATTCTAGTGTAGTTTCAAATGAAAAAATAACATATGAGATAAAGTCAACAAAAAATAATGACAACGAAATTGAATCTAATAAATTTAGTTTGGGAACATCAGAAATGGTTGTAAGGGGGAAGACCATACCTTTTAAGATAGAAGGTATAATATCAGCTCCTAAAGATATAAAAGAAAAAGCACCTATAGTGTTAATTTTTCATGGGCAACATGGAGATGGAGAAAATGATTTTGAAAATGGATTTAAATATCTTACTGAAGATTTAGCTAAAAATGGTATTATAGGGGTGTCTATTGATACTTCAGTAAACTATACTTTTCAGTATGGAGAACCTGTAGAAAATGAGAGAATAACATATCTGACTCAAGCTTATATAAAAGCTTTTCAAGATGCATATGATGGCAGTAAAAATGGATTTGGAATATATCTTAAAGACAAAGTTGATTTAGATAATATTGGTCTTATAGGTCATTCTGTAGCTGGTTCTGGGGTATTAAAAATAGCACAAGACCAAATACAAAAAGGATTTAAAGGTATAAAAGGAATTATATCACTTACACCAGCCTATAATAGTCCAATAGAAAAGTTTCCAGATGTACCAACAGCAATAATAGTATCAGAATATGATGGAGATGTTATCCATAGTGGGGATGATGTTTTTTATGATATATCATTGGATAAAAATAGAAAAAGTCCACTAGGACTAACTTATTTAGTAGGTGGAAATCACAATGCATATAACTCAGTTTTAGGAGAAAAGGAGTTTTCTCCACCACGAGATACAGATGGAACTTATCCTGAAAAATTAGGGAAAGAAGAACATAGAGAGTTCTTTTCTAATTATGCAGTTGACTATATGAAATCTATTTTTGATTTTGATGATAGTGAATCTCCTATTTTTAGTAAAAAAGGATTGCCATCTAAAATGTATGGGTATCAGACATTAAATAAAGTTAAATATAGTGGTTCTTTAGAATTATTCAACAAAAAGTCATTTGAAAATATAGACTCAAGTAATGTTGATACAAAAGAGTTAGTTGAGTCAGAACGATTAGATAAAGATACTGCAAAACTTTTTAGTAATATAAGTTCAAGTGAAAATTTAGATTTATTGCAAGTTGATTGGAAATCTAAAGATGGAAAAATAGAATTGCCCTTAAATAATAAAAATTTAAAAGATTATTCTGCATTAAAATTTAGATGGGCGTTAAATTCTCCTAGTGAGTTAAATAGTAAAGATAAAATAGTTTCATTTAAACTTAGCTTAGTCGATTCTAAAGGAAAAGAAAGTAGTGTAACTTTGGATAATGATAAAGTGTCTGCTATGAAGTATTTTGAGGGTAAAGCTGTGAGAGACGAATATGTAGAAGGTAAATTTATGGAGTTTTGGTCAAGGTATACTCCAATAAGTGATACAATAATACCTATTGATAAGTTTAAAAATATAGATTTATCTAATATAAAGGGTGTTAAAATTGAATTTGAAAATCCAGAAACAGGTTCGATTATGTTAAATAAAATAGTTGGTATAAAATAGTAATACAAGTCCTAGATGAAATTATAAAATATCTAGGACTAGTTTTATTAGAATCCAATAATTTAAGCTAAGAATACATTGCATTTATAATAAATGTATAAAATTAGTAATATCTTATTGATATATATGAACTTTTAAGAATTTTATAGACGAATTATGTTATCATAAATAAAGATATAAATTCTAAAATTTGTCAGTAAAACAGAAGACAAGGAGGTAAATTTTATGTTTTCAAAAATCCTGGTCAAAACATTTATCAAAGATAGTGAAAACGTTCAAAATAAAGATGTTAGAAATAAGTATGGGTATGTAGCTGGAGTAGTAGGTATATTATCTAATTTACTTTTATTTGTAGTAAAAGTGTCTATAGGTATGCTTACATCAAGTATAGCTATAATGGCTGATGCATTTAACAATCTTTCTGATATGGCATCCTCAGCGATAACTATGATAGGTTTTAAATTAGCAAGTAAGCCAGCTGATAAAGAGCATCCTTTTGGACATGGAAGAATAGAATATTTATCGGCGTTAATTGTGGCGTTCATGGTAATGTTGGTAGGACTTCAATTTATAAAGTCATCTGTGGAAAGGATAGTAAATCCAGTACCTATAAAATTTGAAGTAATACCACTTATACTTTTAATTGCATCTATAATGATTAAAATTTGGTTAAGTAAATTTAATAAATTTATGGGAAATAAAATTGACTCCTCAGCCTTAAAAGCAGTTTCACTTGATGCTTTAGGAGATGTATTTACATCGAGTTGCGTAGTTATATCATTTGTCATAGCTAGATTTACTAGTTTACCTATAGATGGATATGTTGGTATTGTAGTATCACTAGTAATACTTTATGCTGGATTTTCTCTTGTAAAAGATACTATAAATCCTCTTCTAGGAGAAGCACCAGATGAAGAAATGGTAAAATCTATTATAGAATCATTATTATCTTATGAACATATTATAGGTACACATGATTTAATAATTCATAACTATGGAGTTGGACGATGTATAGCATCTATACATGCAGAAATTCCATCAAATATAGATATAATGGAGATTCATGAAATTATAGATAATGCTGAGAGAGAAATATCTGAAAAATTAGATATGTATTTAGTAATTCATATGGACCCTATATGTCTCGAAGATGAAGAAGTTATGTCAGCAAAAAAAGAACTTGAAGAAATACTTAAGAAAAATAGTCTTGTAAAATCTATGCATGATTTCAGAATAGTTGGAAAGGGAAGTAAGAAAAATTTAGTGTTTGATATAGTAGTTAATCCTTCTGAATTCTCTAAGAATATGTCAGAGGAAGAATTAAAAGAAGATATAACTAAATTGGTTAAGGAGATGAATCCTGAATATAATTGTGTAATTGTTGTAGATAAGGATTTTATTTAATGATTAATTAAAATTATTGTAAGGAAAAAAATGTAAAATATATAGACAGGAAGATGTTGGCATAATATAATATAGATATGTAATTGTATCTAGTATGAATATAGCAATTTTAATTGTTTTTTATAAAATATTATAGAGATGTTGATGTATGTTCTATCATTGGGCACCTTATGGACATACTGAGTCAGTGGTGCAACCGGCTATGGATATAAATTTATTTATTTTCATGGCTTTTTTTATATAATTTTTTGCTTAGAATTAATTTTAATGGGATATAAATAGAAGTTTATAAATTATAGATAGCGTAGAGGGGAGAAATCTATATGGGGAAGAAGAATAAAAAGGCATTATTAATAAGTTTAATTATGATTTTAAGTATGGTAGTATCTACAATCTATCCAACCTTATCTTATGCTTCAGAATTAGGAGATAACAGTCAGATTCAAAATAATTCAACTAGTTCATCAAGTGGAGAAGAGAAGCCATCAGATAACAAAAAACCAGAGCAGACTCCAGAAGGAGAGAAGCCATCAGACAACAAAAAACCAGAGCAGACTCCAGAAGAGGAGAAGCCATCAGACAACAAAAAACCAGAGCAGACTCCAGAAGAGGAGAAGCCATCAGACAACAAAAAACCAGAGCAGATTCCAGAAGAGGAGAAGCCATCAGACAACAAAAAACCAGAACAGACTCCAGAAGGAGAGAAGCCATCAGATAACAAAAAACCAGAGCAGACTCCAGAAGAGGAAAAGCCACTAGATAATAAAAATATAGAGCAGACTCCAAAAGAAGAAAAGCTGCTAGAAGATGAGAATTTGCTGAAAACGTTAGAAGAAGAACTTAATGAAGAGAATGAAGATTATGGATTTATTATAAAAATTAATAATAGTACAATAGAAACTGAATCAATGAAAAAGATATCATTTAATTTAACTTATACTCCAACATCAAAGGGAATACAAGCAGGTGATTCAATAACTTTCAAGGTGCCAGATGTATTTAATAAAGTTAATTTAGATTATACAAGTGAATGTTTCGACAAAACAGAAAGTAATGGAGAATATACACTTACATTTAGAGAACTTCCTAATGGTCAAAGTGTAATGCAAGGAAAAATAGGTCTAGAAGCATACGTTAAAAGGGTTGATGAAGAGACAAATACAAAAATTCATATTGAGACTACTGGAAAAATAGAAAGTGGAAGTGGAGATGTGGATGTAGAAATAAAGCCTGGAGATAAGGGCGAGGAAGAAGAGTCTAAAGGAACACTTAAGAAACTTGTTGAAGGAAAAAAATCAACTACAGTATTTATGCCAGTTAAAAATAAAGATATAAATTATAGCATACTAGTAAATGAGAAACAGGAAGAATTGAAAGATATTACTTTGTATGATGAGCTTCCTGAAGGATTGACACTAGTAAATGATTCTGTAAGTGTAGTAACAAGTGATGGGAAAGAAGTAAGTGATTTTAATATTGAACAAAGTGCAAATTCTATATCAGTTAATTTTGGAAATATAGATAAAGCATATACTGTTAAATACAAAGCTAGAATTAGTGATGAAAATGCAAAACATGATAATAAATATAAAAATGTAGCTAGGATAGAATCTGATGGTAAGAAGGTACAAGAAGATGATGCTACTGTAAGTATCTTTGATAGAGGTAGCGATTATCTTTTGACTAAAGGGCATTCAGGAGTAACAAATATTACTCAAGTTGGCCAAGTAATAAACTATCAGATTTCAGTAAATGATGATAAGTCGCCAATAAGTAATGTTGTTATAACAGATAATATACCAGAGGGTATGAGATTAACTACAGCAGGAGAAGCTGGACATGATTTTAGAGTAGTAGAAATTCCAATGAATGGTAACTGGACTCCTTGGAGTAAAGAAAAAATCGCAAACAATATTTCATATAAAATAGAAGAGAAAAGAAATGAAAGTGGTCAAGTGGATAAAGTTATAACTGGATTTACGATTAATCTTAGTAAAGAAGAAGTAGAATCAAAGTTTTATATAGCTTATACATTAAAGGTTATTAGTATTGAAGATAGTTATACAAATAGAGCTGTTCTTGATGCAAATAACAGTCAAGTTGATAAAAGCGATGAGATAAGTTTTAAGAAAAACTCTGGATTAATAAGTGCAAAAAAAGAAGTTGATAAAAAAGTTTTAAATAACAATGATAGTCAAATTGTTAAATACAAAATAAATATGTCAACTTATGGAGTTTATGATGCAGGGCAAGTAAATCTTTTAGATGAAGTAAACCCAGCTCTAAAAATATCTAATATAAAATATTCTGATAACCTTGAGTTTAAAAAAGAAGCTGGAGATGGAGAAAATACTGTAAGATTAGTAAATAAATATGAATTTAAGCAGATAAAAGAAGGCGAACCTGTACAAAGTTGGGTTACATTCGATGCAGATTTTACAGATGTAAAAGTTGGAGATACTATACAAAATGTAGCTCAGATTAATGGCTCAAGTCCTCCTGGAGTAGAAACTACTAAGCAAGGTTATGCTTTTGAAGCTAAAAAAGTAGATTCTTTAGATAAAAAGGCACTTTCAGGTGCTAAGTTTAATTTAGAAGATGTATATGGAAATGTAGTAGTTAAAGATTTAGTTAGTGATGAAGATGGTATAATTCAGTCTAGTGTAAAAAAACCAGGAACATATTATTTAGTGGAAATAATAGCTCCAAGTGGATATGAAAAACTAAAGGATAAAGTCAAAGTTAATATTGATAAGAAAGATATTGGTAGTATTGTGGATATTGGAAATATAGAAAATATAAAACAAGAAAATCCACCAGTAAATCCACCAACACCACCGAATCCAGATAAACCAGTAGTAAATCCACCAGTACCACCAAACACAGATAAACCAAAAAAACCATCAAAACCATCTGACACAGATGAAATAGTAGTAAATCCACCAGTACCACCATCAGATGAGGTAGTAAATCCTCCAATACCAGAGGTAGTAAATCCACCAATACCACCATCAGATGAGGTAATAGAAAATCCTGTTAAACCAATTGTTCCAATACCAGAAGTAGTAAAACCATCAGCATCAGAAGAGAAGAATAATAAAGTGAAAGATGACGCTGTAGTAAATCCTCCAGTACCACCAAAGACAGGAGATAACACTACAATTACTGGAGAAATACTATTAGGTCTAGGAGCTATTGTGGGACTTATTATATTAAGAAGAAACAAAAACACAAATTAGACCCTAACATTATTAAAATATAAGTAATATTAAAAAATATCTTCTAAAACAATATTTAAGAGTGAAAATATTGTTAGAAGATATTTTTTTTTGAAAAATTATGTAAAAAAATAATAATGTTTTAGAAAAAAAATCCAAAAAACTATAGACAATTAGAAATATATAAGCTATAATATAAATATAAAATTAAATGAGGCAAAACTAGGGAAACCTAGTCACGCAAAGCTATAGGGGCTAAAGTTTAGTAAACTACGCCAGCCAGTTGCCGAAAAGAGTAAAAATTTCTTTTTGTATATACAAAGATACTCTTGGGTATCTTTTTTATTTTGAAATTTATTACTCCCGGCCTAACTCAAAGGAGGGAATAATATGAAAACAAGTAAAAAGTTATTAATCGCTATAATGTCAATATTCTTAATAAGTTCAGTTCCAGTAAGTGCACATGCAGATAATGTAAATGTACAAAAAAATAAAGAAACACTTAATCAAATAGTGGTTCTTCCAGCTGGAAATTACAATAAAAATGAAGCTAACGCTATGGTAAGTAGATTAGCAAATATAGATGGAAAATATTTAAGTGCTTTAAAACAAGATAATTTAAAAATAAAATTATTAAGTGGAAAGTTAACAGATGAAAAAGAATACGCTTATTTAAAAGGTGTAGTTCCTAAGGGTTGGGAAGGCACTGGAAAAACTTGGGATGATGTTCCTGGTTTAGGTGGAAGTTCAGTAGCTCTTAGAATAGGATTTAGTAACAAAGGTAAAGGTCATGATGCAATAAACTTAGAATTACATGAAACAGCACATGCAGTAGACCATATAGCATTAAATGATATTTCTAAATCAGCACAATTTAAACAAATATTTGCTAAAGAAGGACGTTCTTTAGGTAATGTAAATTACTTAGGTGTATATCCAGAAGAATTCTTCGCAGAAGCATTTGCATATTATTATTTAAATCAAGATACAAATAGTAAATTAAAAGCAGCTTGTCCACAAACTTATAGTTTTTTACAAAACTTAGCTAAATAGAGAATTTAAAAAATTTAAAATAAATATAAATTAAGAGATGCTATTATGATAGCATCTCTTTTATATTTCGTTTAAGACTAATAAATTTGTCTTATGTATGGATTAGATAGATTATAAGTTACTACTCCTTATACAAGGCTTCAATGTGCTTATTATGTGCTTGAGTAATTATCGTAGGTATAATAGAAATTATTGAACCAATTACTATCAACAAAATTCCTATAATCATGTTAATGGGGATAATTTCTTTAAGTATTAATAATGCTAGTATTGGAGAGATTACTGGCTTAAAGAAGAATACTAAAGACGTAAGACTAGTAGATGTAGCCTCCATTGCCATAAAGTAAAGTGCATAACCAACACCTGTGACGAATACAAATACATAAATCATAATAGGCATATTGTGTAAAGTATAGCCACTAAAAATAGGGATATTTGCAAATACATGGAGTTTATTTTTATTTAAAATATCTGCTATAAAATTAATTTTAGTAAGCAAAACTAATATTAACATTTCTAAACTTCCAAATATAAAACTAAAGCAAGTTACAACTATCCCACCAAATTTTAACGTTTTCCTTTTACCAAATACAGTATACATTGAAAAAATGATAGCAGAAGATAATGTCAGGAATATTCCACTAAGAGTTAATTTTGTATGCAATGGATTTATGATAACTATAATTCCAAGCACTTCTAATATAAGTGAAATTACATTGTGCCTATATATTTTTTCCTTTAAAATTAAGTAAGCTAAAAGCATTACAAATACTGGATTACAACTAAACAAAACAGCAACTACAGATGCTTTTGTGTTTAGAACAGCCAGCTGGTACAATGACATACTCACAACTACACACATAAAACCTAGAAATGCAAAGTATTTTAGGTCTGATTTTGTAATAGAAAGATTAAGAGATTTTAATCTTTTTATGGCAAAAGGTAGTAAGACTAAACCACCAACAAAAAATCTTGATAAAGTTATTTGTAAGGGATTAAAGTCATTAGTAACAGTTTTTAGACTAATTTCCATTGAACTAAAAAATAGGGTAGTCAGTATGATATAAACATAACCTTTTTTCAAGTCAAACACCTCCTTGTAATTTATATTAGTACTATAGATTACAATATTCAAGTATATTGGTATAATATGGTATATAAAATATAGTACATAAAATTATAAACTACCTTAGTATAGAATACTTAGATTCTAAACTAAGGTAGTTAATTATTTGAATTACCTTATTTAATTATTTTAAATTATAAAGTTTAGCTAATTTTTCAAATGCTGGCAAAGAGCTTTTAACTTTGTCATAAGACACACAATATGATACTCTAAAGTGGCCTGGACAACCAAAAGAAGAACCTGGTACTAATAATAAATTAAACTGTTTTGCATCATTGCAGAATTTTTTATCATCTTCAATTGGAGCTTTTGGGAATAAATAGAATGTACCACTAGGTTTAACACAAGAAAATCCCATATCTATTAAGCTATTATATAAAAGGTCAAAATTCTTTTTATAAATATTTACATCAACTTCAGCATCTAAACTTCTTGCAATAACTCTTTGGAAAAGAGAAGGAGCATTTACAAATCCAAGTATTCTATTTGCAACATTTAATGAAGACATAACATCATCAAAATCATCCATTTGTCCATTAGCAACAATATATCCAATACGTTCACCAGGTAGAGATAATGATTTACTATAAGAGTATCCTATAAATGAATTTCTATAGTATTTTAGTACACAAGGTACTTTAGCACCATCATAAATTATTTCTCTATATGGTTCATCAGAAATTAGATATATATTTGTATTTAATTCTTTTTGCTTTGAGTTTAATAGTTCTCCAAGGTCTTTTAATAATTCTTCAGAATATATAACACCAGTAGGATTATTTGGAGTATTTATTATTAAAGCTCTTGTTTTTGAAGTAATGGCATTTTTCAACGCATCTAAATCTGGTTCAAAAGTTTCTATATTTGTAGGTACTTCTATTAATTTTCCATCATAGTTCTCTGTATAGTTTTTATACTCACCAAAATATGGAGCAAAAGCAATAACTTCATCATCAGGATTCAAAAGAGTTTTTAAAATAATATTTAGACCACCAGCAGCACCACAAGTCATAATTAAATTTTCTCTTGTAAGGTTTAACCCGTCTTTTTTATTTATATGTTCAGCAATAGCATCTCTTACATCTTCATATCCTGAATTATTCATGTATCCATGAACTAGATTTGGAGATTCTTCATTTAAAATATCATTTATAACTGCTTTAATAGTCTCTGGAGGTTCAACACTTGGATTTCCTATACTAAAATCAAAAACATTTTCTTCTCCATAAATATCAGAAAGTTTTTTTCCTTCTTCAAACATAGCTCTTATAACAGAGCTATTTGCAACTAAAGTTTGCATTTTATTAGATATCATATGTAACACTCCTTTTTATAGATTTATATTGCCTATGTATATAGTACCATATTTTTACAGAATTTAGACAATTTTCGAAAAATTATTTGTTTGAAAATATAAACTTTTATATAAAATATATTTATGTGTGCTAAGTATTAAAAATTCCAGTTTCAACTTAATCATAATTATTTAGCAAAATAGTTTTATAAAAAATTAATAAAAGTTATGTTAATAAAGTAAAATATTCTTGACTAGATTAATTGTTTAATATAATATAGTTGATATAGTCAAATAAATTGAAATTATAGAGGGGAAATTTAAGATGGATTTTAGAAATTTACAGTATGAAAGTTTATCGTATGTTATATGTAATTTACAAAAAAACTTTAAACTTTATTGTGAGAAATGTTTAAAGCCATACAAACTTACGAATGGTTTGTATTTCTATTTAATTTATATCAATAAGAATAGAAACTGCTCTTTAAATGATATTTCAACAGAATTTGAAGTTGACAAAGCGCATACAACAAGAACTATATCTAGATTAGAGCAAGATGGATACATAGAAAAGATCCAAAATCCCAATGACAGCAGAGCTTTTCAGCTGAGAGTAACAGATAAGGGTGAGGAAGTCTTAGGAGATATAAAAAATATATTTTCAAAATGGGATAATAATATAAAAAAAGAATTTTCGGATGAAGAGTATAGAGAATTAGTTAAGAAATTACATATAGTAAAGGATATAAAGACAACAGTGGAGGAAGAATAGGATGTATTGCAATCTTTTAAAGCCAATTAAAATTGGAAATTTGGAATTAAAAAATAGAGTATCATTTGCACCTACAAGTATGAGTCTTAAATTTGAAGAAAAAATTAAAAAACTTTGTGATATTGCCAAATCAGGTGTAGCTCTGATTACTTTGGGAGATGTATCTGTTAGACCTAGCTTTCATAAGATGGCTTTGAGTTTATCAGATGAAGAAGGAGTAATGAAGTATAAGAAAATTGTGGATGAAATACACAATTCTGGTGCAAAGGTATCTGCACAGTTGTTTTGTTCAGATTATGATATTAATTTAATTAAAGATACTATGAAGACAGGAATTACTTCACATGACGATATTAAAAGAATAATGAGTGATGGAGTAAAAGATTACATAACAAATATGCCAAAAGAAGAAATTAAGAATATTATAGATTTGTTTAAAGTAGCAGCATTGAATGCAAAAAAAGCTGGTTTTGATATGATTCAGATTCATGGAGATAGATTGATAGGAAGTTTTTCTTCAAGTATATTTAATAATAGAAACGATGAATATGGTGGTACATGTGATAATAGAAGTAGATTTGCAAGTGAAATAATCAGGAGTATTCGAAATGAGATTAAGGATATTCCAATAGACTACAAACTTGCAATAAGACAAGAAAGCCCTCATTATGGTAATGCAGGAGTGCTACTTTCAGAGGTTGAGTATTTTGTGAAGAAATTTGAATCATCAGGCGTAAATAGTTTTCATGTAACACTTGCAAATCATTCAAAATTAGAAGATACTATACCAACTAAGAATCATCCTTATTTTAAAGATGAAGGATGTTTTTTATATTTGGCTGATGAAGTAAAAAAACATACAAATCTTCCAGTGTGTGGAGTTGGAAAATTATCTAGTCCAGACTTTATAGAAAATATTATCTCAAATGATAGGGTAGATATGGTTTCTATGTCAAGACAATTATTGGCAGATAGTAAGTGGTTACAAAAAGTAAAAGATGGAAGAGTAGAGGATATTAAAAAATGCTGTTATTGTAATAAAAAATGTGCAGATGCATTACAAACACGTTCCCAGTTTGGATGTATATTAGATTAGACTATGTTTATAGAAATTAAAAAACATATTCATAATTAATATGTTTTCGCTAAGATGAGATAAGTGTATAGATAAAGAGGAGGATATATCATGAAAAGTTTAATTTTATATTCAAGTTTAACTGGAAATACTAAAAAAATTGCTTATTCTATATATGATGCAATACAAGGAGAAAAAGACATTAAAAACATAAGTGAATTAGTTGATGAGAGTATTAACTATGAAAATTATGATATAGTATTCCTAGGGTATTGGGTGGATAAAGGAATTTGTGATAAAAATTCAAAACAAGTACTTGAAAATATTCATAACAAAAAGATAGCTCTATTTGGAACAATGGGAGCTAGTACAAAGGGAAGTTATGGTGCTAGTATTATAGAAAAGGTTGAATCAATCGTTTCAAAAGATAATGAAAACTTAGGTTCATTTATATGCCAAGGGAAGATAGCAAAAGAGTTAAAAGTAAAATATGAAGAGCTGTTAAAGCTTCATCCTGAGAATGAGCATATTAGTGAACAGTTAAATAATCATGAAGAGTCTCAAAGTCATCCAGATGAGCAAGAGATAAGTGAAGCTATCATATTTGCAAAAGATGTTATGAGTAAGGTTAATACTATTATGTAATAGTTACACTCTAAGTTTATAGAATCTATAGTCTAATAAAAAAGCATGGCAAATGATTTGTTATGCTTTTTTTTATGAAATCAAAAAAATAATAAAAGTACTTGACTGTAAACCTTGTTTATAGAGTACTTTATAGAAAATAATATAGTTTTAAATATAGAAAAATAGAGTATTGTATGAAAATTTATAGTAGATAAGGAACTTGCTTTTAAGATATCATAAATACTTCTACATAAAAAATGAATGGATATAAAACTAGAGCATAGTTATAGTTTAGCAGAATGGGAAGGAGATGTTTAAAAATGACAATTAAAGAAGTTGAAGAAAAAACAGGATTGGCTCGTTCTAATATTCGTTTTTATGAGAAAGAGTTTTTAATTAAACCAATTCGTAATGAAAATAATGGATATAGGGAATATTCAGAGGAAAATGTGGAGGACATCAAAAAAATTGCATATTTACGTACATTGGGAATTTCTATTGAGGATATCCGTAATATTATATTACAGAAAGTCTCTTTATATGAAGTTCTTGAAAAACAAGAGCAAGTTCTTAAAACTCAAATATCCGATTTAGAAAATGCTAAAAGTATGTGTGAGAAAATGTTAAAGTCTGAGGAATTAACTTATTTAAATTTAAAAGTAGAAGAATACATAAATAAGTTGCCAGAATACTGGAATAAAAACAGACCTATTTTCAAACTAGATTCTGTAAGCTTCTTATATATGTGGGGAGGAAAATTTACATGGGGAGTTATTACTCTTGCATGTTTGCTGATTGCAATAATAGTATTTCCAAAGTTGCCATCCCAGATTCCTGTGCAATGGAATAATGGAGTGGCTAATTATGTAGATAAAAAATTTATTTATGCATATCCTGTTGTTTGTGTTGTGTTTAGATTTCTTTTACGTCCATTTATATGGAGATGGTTACAAATACATACTTTTCATATTGATATTATTGCAGATTATTTAACGAATTTTGTGTGTTTTGTAGCTTTGTCTGTAGAAGTATTCTCTATACTTTTTATATACAATATTGTCGAACATGTTACAGTAATTCTCTTTATAGATGCACTTGTATTTATTGTTCTACTGATAATAGGATGGTATAAACTGTTTAAAAAAAATAATTAAATTTAAAAAGTTAGTAACAAGTGATGATATAAAAAATAGCCACTACAAATTATAGTTTGTAGTGGCTATGATGATATATAATTTTTTATTAACTAAATTAAATATCTACATATTATTTAAAAAAGACAAGAAGTCAATTTTATATATTTTTTTTGGTCTTCCTCTTTGGTTATCAAGTTTTGTATTTACAATAGTAGCAATTCCAGCTTTATATAAGATACTCAATATTCTATTTGCACTTCTAAGGGTTATATTCATATAGTCTGATAGTATTTCTGCTGAGACATTATTTGAATTTCTATCATTAATCATGCACATAATTTTAGATACATTAGTATTAGATAGAGGTATAAAAGAAGCAACCTTATTAGCTAATGAGCTTTCTTCAATATCATGATAATTCTTATTTGAATATAAAGGTCCTATTGTATTATTAGTATCATTTACTATAAAAGTACAGTTTCCACCTAAAGAAGAAGATTTACCATTAGCTTGACGAGCATTCTGTTCTGCATGAATATTTGTATTTCCAATACCCCAACCAATATTTAAGCTATACTTAATTTCTTTTAAATCTTCTGAAATAAAAAAGTCTGTATAATTATTGGTCATATTATTTAACATTTCTTTAGTGGTATGTATCTCTATTTTCATATCATTCTTTTTGACTTGAACACCGTAAAAACCATTTCTTGATAGCGAATCTAAGATAGTGTTATATATTTGGTTTTGTATCTCATCATTTTTAAATATCAAATCTTCATTTATATACTCTGAACTGTTTACTGTAACTATGCAAGTTGCAGATTTATTTTTGTCTAAGTTTTGTAATGTTATTTCGTTTACTAAAGATTTAAATGTATTTAAGATTGATTCTGTAGATGGAACCATATAAATACAATTGTGTCCAAGTTTATTAAGTTCACAACTAATGATGTAATTTCTAGTAAAAGAAAGGTTAATCTTATTATTTTTCAATAAATCCAAGTGTATCTCCAGTAACTTATCATTTAATTTCTTAAAGTCATACACAGGTTGAGGGATTTTAAAATCTTTAATTGTATATGGACATTTATTAGAATCTATTAATGAATAGATATCATAATAATTATTGTCTTCTCTTAAAAAATCCATGAATGATTTTGTAAAATCAATATCTTTATGGCTATTTAATAGCTTAAATAAGTATTTATAAAAATCTCTTTCATCAAGTTTTAAAAAGTTCAATGGTACTTTTATGTCCTTTATGTTTATTACAAGTTCACTATATGGAACTATACCACTACATACAAATCCATCGAAATTGTCTACTTGCTCATTGTATATATTAGGTAAATTACTAAAAGGATTTTCTCCTTTGAGTTCAATAAATGTAATTTCACAAATATTTTTTAGTTCTTTAAGAGCTTGTTTGTACTTGTCTGACATAAAATAAGATGTTGTTAAAAATCCAATTTTATATTTCATAAAACCTCCTTTAAGATTTCGAGAGTATTATAATCAATCAATTTATATCCTCATTTTATAATAGTAGATAAAACGCGTCAATTTATTTTACAAAACGAAAATTGAAAGAAAAATCAGAAAATATAAAAAATACAGAAAAAAATGTTGACTGATAAAAATAATTGTGATATTTTGTATTTAAGGACTAGTCTTTTAAAATTTCCTAAAATAAGCTTAGTTTTAGGAAATAAGTATATTTTATTAAAGAATGAAGGAGATTATTATGAATACATATTTAAATGAGATTTCTGAGTTTGTTGATGAGAATAAAGAAGAAATAGTTTCAATATGGAAAGAGATTGTCAATATGGAAAGCTATACACATTGCAAAGAAAGCGTAAATAAGTTGGCTGATAGATTAAAGCTTGAGTTTGAAAAGGAAGGTTTAGATTGTGAGCTAGTGGATGTTGGAGATAATGGTAGCACACTTATAGGAACACTTGGTTCTAATATAGATAAAAAGCCAATAATTTTTTCAGGACATATGGACACTGTGTTTGAAACAGGTACATTTGGTAAAAATCCATTTAAAATAATAGAGGGAAAAGCATATGGACCAGGTGTCTTAGATATGAAAGGTGGAATAATAATTGCTTTATATGTTATCAAAGCTTTAAATAAAATAGGGTATAAAGAAAGACCAATAAAAATAGTATTTTCTGGGGATGAAGAGATAGGACATAAGGATTCAACTGGTGGGGAAGTTATATTAAAAGAAGCAAAAGGTGGTCTTTGTGCTTTTAATATGGAAACTGGATTAGTAGACAATAGCTTGTGTGTAGGTAGAAAAGGAAGAATAGGATGTAATATACATGTAAAAGGTGTAGAGACACATGCAGGTAATGACTTTGAAGGTGGAAGAAATGCCATAGAAGAAATGGCAAATAAGATATTATGCATACAGAAATTGACCAATCTTGAGGTTGGAACTACAGCAAGTGTAAGTGTAATTAAAGGAGGAAGAGTGTCAAACTCTATTCCAGAAGATTGTAATATAGAAGTAGACCTTAGATTTGAAAAAGTGGAAGAAATGGAGAATGTTAAAGAAAGAATTAGAGAAATATGTAAAGAAACTTATATAGATGGAACTTCTACAGAAGTTGACTTTATAAGCGAAATGATGGCATTTGAGACTACAGAAGATGTTATGAGATTTCATAAATTTGTAAATACAGTATCTAAAGAAAATGGGTTTGGAGAATTAAATGCTAAGAGACTTGGAGGTAGTTCAGATGCTAGTTATTTGACAATTGCAAACGTTCCCACAATCTGCTCTTTTGGTGTAAGAGGAGAATGGAATCATACATCAAGAGAATACGCATTAGTAAATTCGATGTTTGAGAGGGTGAAATTAATTTCTACAATTATTTTAAATTTAGATAAATTTGAGGTATAAAGGGGGATTTTATATGGATAAAACAACTGGAGATAATAAGGTAACATGGAAAGGGTATCTGTCTTTATTTATATTGATAGTATTATTTTCAGGAATATTTAAGGATAGTCAAGGATTTCTTAAAGCACTAGATTTTGCAAATCTTACAGGTTCATTTGGTACTATCTCAGATGGTGTAGATTTTATGGGGAAAGGAGGAACTGGAGCAAAAGATGGATTCTTATTTGCACTGACTTTAATACCAACTGTCTGTTTTGCTGTAGGTCTTATAGATGTAGTTGAATCTATGGGAGGAATGAAAGCAGCATCAAAAATATTCAATCCATTACTTAGACCTATACTTGGTATACCTGGTATAGCAGGTATAGCATTTGTATCTTCATTTACTAGTTCAGATGTTGCTTCAATAATGACAAAAGAATTGTATGAAAGTGGAGAAATAACTGATGATGAAAGAACTATATTTGTAGCATATCAATATGCTGGTTCAGCTGTTATATTAAACACAATAAATACTCAAGCTCCACTTTTACCAATAGCATTATTGGCATTAGGCCCAATAATCCTTATAGAGATATTCTGTAAGATACTTGGTGCCAATCTAGTTAGATTAATTATAAGTATAAAAAATAAAAAGACTAAGACTAAGGAGGCTGTGTAGTATGAGTCAACAAACTAATGGAAATGCAATTGTAAATAGTAAACCTAAGAAAACTGCTGTTGAAACATTTATGGGGGGAGCAAAAAAAGGTTTCTACATAGGTGTTGAACAAATATTACCAGCTATGATAATGGGTTATGTAATAGTACAGTTTTTACAATTAACTGGACTAGTTGATATTTTAGGAAGTGTTTTTGGACCAGTAATGGGTATTTTTGGACTACCTGGAGAATCAGTTGTAGTTTTGATAGCAGCGTTCTTTGCTAAGGCAGCAGGAGCAGCTACAGCAGCAAACTTATTTGCACAAGGTCTAATTACTGCACCACAAGCAACTATATTAATTATGCCATGTATGTTAATGGGTACTCTAGTTGGTCATTATGCAAGAATAGTACTTGTAGCAAATGCTAGTACTAAGTATAGAGTGTTATTGCTGGCAGTTCCAATATTTGATGCAGTAGTGGGAATGTTGATAGTAAGAGTTTTACTTACTGTTATGGGATTAATGTAGATAAAATAAAATTATAACCTAATTATAAAGTATGTATGAGAATCTATATATGCAGAAATTGACAAATATAGTAATTATATACTAATTAAAAAAGAAGAGGTTATCTCAAAATAGAGATAAACCTCTTCTTCATTGTTGAAATGATGAAAACATATTTTCTTTTTACATTTTTAATGTCAATATTATAATAAATACATTTTGAAATTAATATAAATATGTTTTTAAAGTAGAATTTGTTGTGAATTTCCACGTATATCCACTTTGATAACTTTTTCTATTGTATCTCCTCTAAAACCTAACAAATTACTTGTCAAGTTTGCAGTAGAACAAGAATGATTAGGTATGATTCTTATTCTATCACCAATTTTTATATTAGTTTCACCATTTACTTTAATTTTTCCAACTTCTTCTGAAAGTGAATCAATAGTAAGTTCTGGATGTCCACAAACTCTGCCATAGCCAACAATACTACTATTTCCATGTGCACCTTTATCAAGTCCAAGACACTTGCTTCCACAATCTACTAAATAATATCCACTGCTATTTTTTGAGATTACAGTGCACATAACAGTAAGAGCACACATATCTTCAGTAGCACAACCTAGACCTATTTGTATAGCATCGTAGTATACATAGTTTCCAGGTCTTACAGCAGTTATAGTTTTAGAAGCAGCTTCAGCTTCAACTGTTGGAGTACTACCAGAAGCTACAATTTCTACATTGAATCCATTATCAGTTAAAGCCTTGCATGCTTTCTCTAAAGAAGAATCTTCTTGAATACACACATCTGGAACTCCTTCTGGGGAACTACAGCCATAGACTTGTCCTGGATGTGAGCTTATACCAACGATTTTTATGTTTTCTAGTTTTGAAATTGCAGTAGCAAGTTCAACTACTTTTTCTGGCTCAATTCCAAAACGATGTAAGCCACAATCTACGATGATAAGTAATTTACATTCAACTTTAGCCTTAGAAAAAGCTTCACTGTAAGCTTTAGCACACTCTAGATTATCTGTAGCACATATTAAATTTATTTTTGATGCCATAGATAAGATTCTATTTATATTTGCATCTCCCATGTAAGGGTAAGCCAACATAATATCTTCAAAGCCAGATTTCATTAAACATTCAGCCTCATCAAGTGTTCCAACTAGAAATCCAGTGGCTCCTGCATCTTTTTGAAGTTTTGCAATATAGGTACTTTTATGCGTCTTAAGCATAGGCCAAAGTTGCTTATTATTCTTTGAACAAATTTGTTGAACTGTATCAATATTCTTTTCTAACTGGTCTAAATCTAGTAAAAAACTTGGAGTAGCAATTTCTGAAATTTTCATGTCATTTACCACCTTTCAACAAAAGTAAAATTAACTATAAGTATTAAAGTCATTATGTTAAAATAATAGCTTTACAATATTAATAGCTTATAATTATATTATAGAACCAGTATTAAGTGAGAGCAATGTTTATTTAGACTAATTGGAATTTTCAATAAATTATTGTGTTTTTAAATTATTTATATAATAATTTTTAAAATTAATGCCAACTTTATTTAAATTTGTTTTAGGAAATATTAATAGGGTATCATTGAATGAGTAAAAAAGTGATATTTACATAGAATAATCACACTATAAATATTGGAGGTATTAAATATGAGAAAAGTAGTACTTTACATTGCAATGAGTTTAGATGGATATATAGCTGAGGAAAATGGTAGTGTAGGTTTTTTAGATGAGATATATCCAGATTTTCAACAGGAGGAAGATTATAATACTTTCTACAATACAATTGATACTATCATTATGGGAAATTCAACATATACACAGATTGTAAATGAACTTAGTCCTACTCAGTGGTATTATAAAGGTAAAGAATGTTATGTATACTCAAATACAGTTAATGGAACAACTGAAAATGTAAAGTATACAAATTTAGAACCCCAAAAACTAATTGAGCAACTTGGGAAAGAGAATAATAAAAAAGATATTTGGATAGTTGGAGGAAGTGACATAGTAAAATTATTTATGAAAGATAATCTAATTGATGATTATTATATCTATATAATGCCAATAATATTGGGTAAAGGGATTCCACTGTTTAAATCTGGTATAAACAAGACGAATTTAAATTTTAAGAGACTTAGTAATATTGGAGAACTTGTAAAATTAGAGTACAGTAAAAAATAAGAATAAAGTATATGCCAATTTGTTATAACTTTATGAAATAAAGCATTTAAAAGACTTTTGGCTAGATGAATTGACATTACTTGCCAAATGTGTTAACATATAAGCGACTTGTCGGAGGGTGTATTAAAAAGAATATGCTGGAGAAGAGAGTGCGTTAACTCTTTTCTCCTTTTTTTATAAAATTAAGTATTTATAAATTTGGTATTATTATGTAATTACACTACCTCAAAAACTAAGAAAGGAGAAAAATATGAAATTAATTTTAAGTTATTTAAAGAATTATAAGTTGTTAATAGTATTAAATATACTGGCTATATTTAGTTTTGCATTAGTTGAATTGGGTATTCCAACAATAATAGCTAAAATAATTGATAATGGTATAGCAAATCAAAATATAGCTTACATAAAACAAATGGGAATAGTGATTGTTATTATTTCTGTTATAGGAGTTGTGGGTAGTATATTGTTGGGTTATTGTTCTGCAAAGGTGTCAACAAGTGTAACTAGAGATATAAGAAATGACATATTTAAAAAATCACAAGAATTTTCACATACTGAATATAATAAGTTTGGAGTTTCTTCAATGATTACAAGAACGACAAACGATGCATTTCAAATTCAGCAATTTGTGAATATACTACTAAGAACCGCTTTATTAACACCAGTCATGTTTATTATAAGTATAATAATGACTATTAGAACAAGTGTAGAACTTTCAATGGTATTAGCTATATCAGTACCTTTTATAATTATTGGGGTAGCAATAATAGCAAAGGTATCTCAAGCTATATCTTTAAAACAACAAAAAGGATTGGATAAATTAAACCTTATATCAAGGGAAAATTTAACAGGAATAAGAGTAATTAGAGCTTTTGGAAATGATGATTATGAAACAGAAAGGTTTGAAAAAACAAATACATATTATGCTAATGTTTCTAAAAAATTATTCAAGCTTATGTCAATCACTCAACCAGCATTCTTTTTACTATTAAATATAGCCGTTTTGGTTGTATTTTGGATTTCAAGTGAAAAGATAAATATTGGAGAACTTCAAGTTGGACAATTGGTTGCATTTTTGGAATATCTTTTTCATGCTATGTTTTCAATTATGCTTTTCTCGATGGTATTTATTATGTATCCAAGAGCAGAAGTGTCTGCAAATAGAATAAAGGAACTTTTAAATGAGGAACCACTTATAAAAAATCCTGAAAATGGAATCAAAGATACTGAAAATAAAGGCATTATAGAATTTGATGATGTAACTTTTACTTATCCAGATGGAGAGGCCTCAGTACTTAAGGATATTTCATTTACTGCAAAAACAGGTGAAACAGTTGCTTTTATAGGAAGTACTGGTAGTGGAAAAAGTACTCTTATTAACTTAATACCTAGATTTTATGATGTTACAGAAGGTAGCATTAAGATAAATGGAGTAGATATAAGAGAATATGATTTGAAGGCTTTAAGAAAGAAGATAGGATTTATACCTCAAAAATCATTACTATTTACTGGTAGTATAGCAAACAATATTAGATTTGGTAAACATAAGGCAGGAGAATCAGAACTAGAATATTCAGCAAAAGTTGCGCAAGCATATGAATTTATATCAAAAAAACCTAGAAAATTCGATGAATTAATTAGTGAAGGTGGAGCAAATGTATCAGGAGGTCAAAAACAGAGACTTTCTATTGCAAGAGCTATTATAAGAAGACCTGAAATATATATTTTTGATGATAGTTTTTCTGCACTTGATTTTAAAACTGATGCAATACTTCGTTCTAAGTTAAAGAAAGAAACAAAAGAGGCAATTGTATTGATTGTTGCACAGAGAATCAGTTCTATTATTGATGCTGATAAGATTATAGTACTCAATGAAGGGCAAGTTGTCGGAATGGGAACTCATAAGGAACTATTAAAGAATTGTGAAATATACTATGAAATTGCAACATCTCAGTTGAAAAAGGAGGAATTGGAATAATGAAAAAGTCTAAAGGTTTTAAAAAAACAATTGGTAGACTTCTTCCATTTGTAAAACGATATAAATTTTCCTTTATTATAGCTATTATATGTATAATTTCAGCAGCCACTATGAATGCAATTGCTCCTAAAACAGAGGGATTAATAATAACACAATTAACTAAAGACGTAATTCGTATAGCGAAAGGAATACCTGGAGCATCTGTAAATTTTAATTATGTAATAAAAATATTGGTGCTTTTAGCATGTATATATGTTGCCAATGCAATTTTCACTTATGTTTCAAGTTTTTTACTTACAAATGCTATCCAAAATACGATGAGAGATTTAAGAAATGAAGTAGAAAATAAGATAAGAAGATTGCCAATTAGTTACTTTGATAGTAATAGCTTTGGAGATGTATTAAGCCGTATATCAAACGATGTAGATACAATATCAAATGCCCTACAACAGAGCTTCATGCAAATTGTAAATTCAATCTTAGTAATAATCTTAGCACTTTCAATGATGTTTACAATTAACACATATATGGCAATTATAGCCCTTTTTATAATTCCAATTAGTTATTTTGTATCCAAGTTTATAGTAAAAAAATCACAAAATAGGTTTTCATTACAACAAAATGCTCTTGGAAAATTAAATGGAAAAGTACAAGAAATGTATACTGGGTTTAATGAGATAAAATTATATGGAAAAGAAGAAGACTCTATAAAAGAATTTAAAAAAGTAAATCAAGAACTTTGTGAAAATGGATTTAAGGCGCAATTTATATCAAGTATGATGAATCCAATGGTTTCATTAGTAACTTATTTTGGAATTGCAGCAGTAGCAGTTGTTGGTTCTATATATGCAGTAAGTGGAGGAATAACAGTCGGAAATTTACAGGCATTTGTACGTTACATATGGCAGATAAATCAGCCTCTTTCACAAATGACACAATTGTCCACTGTAATACAATCTTCTTTTGCAGCAATAGAGCGTGTGTTTGAAATCTTGGATGAAGAAGAGGAAATACCTGATGCTGAAAATTCAATTAAGATAGAAGATGTAAAAGGTAATGTTACATTTGAGCATGTCAATTTTGGTTATGGAGAAGATGCAACCTTAATAGAAGATTTAAATGCAGAAATAAAAAGTGGTCAGATGGTAGCTATTGTTGGACCTACTGGAGCAGGTAAAACAACATTAATAAACTTATTGATGAGGTTTTATGATGTTAAGAAGGGGGCTATTAAAATTGATGGGGTAGATATAAGGGATATGAAACGTAAAGATTTACGTTCGATGTTTGGTATGGTACTTCAAGATACATGGCTATTTAATGGAACCATTTTTGAAAATATAGAATATGGTAGATTTGGAGCTACTAAAGAAGAAATTATACAAGCGGCAAAAGTAGCAAATGTGCATCATTTTATAACTACTCTTCCAGATGGATATAATATGTTCTTAAATGAAGAAGCATCTAATATATCTTTGGGAGAAAAACAGCTTTTAACCATAGCTAGAGCTTTTATATCAGACCCTTCAATATTGATACTTGATGAAGCTACTAGTTCTGTTGATACTAGATTAGAACTTATGCTTCAAAAAGCAATGAGAAATCTTATGAATGGTAGAACTAGTTTTGTTATAGCACATAGACTTTCTACGATTCGTAATGCTGACTTGATTTTAGTTATGAATAATGGAAGTATTATAGAGCAGGGGAATCATGAAGAACTTATGGAAAAAGGTGGATTTTATGAGAAGCTTTATAATAGTCAATTTGCAGATACAGAATCTTAATAGATAGCATAAAAATTTTTATAGAATTTTGTAATAAATTTAAATATTAATAATATAATTAAAAAGAGTATCAGTAAGTTATTTTTGTAAATTTACTGATACTCTTTGGTTTTAAGACTAAAGGTACTTATAATTCACAACTAGTCTTGCTACATCTGATAACCAGAATTACAGTACTTTTCTTTTTTACCTTTTTGTTCTCTGACATATAATAATTCGCTTAACTTATCAATGTAATAACAATCATCACTTATGCGAATTAAACTAGTCAGATAATAACCATCTTTACTTCTAGGAATCTTTTTATTTATTGCTAAATCAATAGCTGTCTTTGCTGCTTCAAAATGCTTTAAATGTGTGTGACCTTCTTCAAAACTCTTTCTAGTATTATAAACTACATAACCTTTTTTTACTTGAAAAACTATAAATTCTTTCTTTTCATATATTTTATTAAACATTCAATCAGCCCTTCTCAAGATAGTTTTATAGCATAACATTAGAAGCTCCTAAAAAATTTTACAAAGAACATAAATATTTTATAAATTATAAAACTAAAACTATAATTTATAAAGATAATTTTCTTATTACCTATATGATAATACATATAGATTAAAATTAAATTATCTTTAAGTTAAACCAAAGTAAAATAAAAGACTAGTTATAATATTTATATGAAAAAGTACAAAATATAGTATAAGAATATAGAAAATTTAATTTATTTATTTACAATTTTTATTTCCATATGTGTACTTACCTTCAGATACCTTATCATCATGGAAATATATTCTTTCACAGCTTTTATCTCCCCATAGAATGTTTTTTGTTATTTTGTGGGATGTATCTCCTGTAAATACTTCAGCGACAGTAGTATCTGTAACATCACAATAAAGAGATGCAAATTTTTTAAACCAAGGATTTTCCTCAAATCTTGAAAGCCAGGAAGCACCATAAGGGCAATGCAACTCTTCAAATTCAGGAACCCAGCCTAAGAATGGAACATCAGTTGTGCTAATAATATTGTCTGCAATTAATTCCTCTCCATTTTCATGAGCTCTTTCTCTCATAGCAATAGCTCTTTCTTCAGACCTTTCAAACAAAACTTTCTTTAATATTTCGCTAGTTTTATCTTCTCCAAACTCTTCAAATAACACTTTGGAAAAATAAAAATATAAGTCACCAAAATGCTTACATGCCATACGAACTTCTTCAATGGCATAATCTTTGTCGATTGTTTCATTAGTTACAACATCTTCGTTCAAAAAAATCACTCCTTAAAATAATATTAGTTACACTATAATTATAGATTATTTTTTATAACTAGGAAATTAATTTAATATAAATATAATTTTACCAAAGATGATATTAAAATATTTTATTGTTGCAGAAATCTTCTAAATTAATATATTTAGGAGTTTCCATATGAACGAGTGTCGTTCTGTAAACATCTTCAATACATCCATTCGCTATATTATTAAAAATATCTGTATGCTCTTTTAATGTTGTTTCAAGTCTTCCTTCATGTGACAATGAGTCAAGAGCTAGTTTTTTTATTCTGTACATATAACTGTTAAACATCTTATCAAATTCAGTATTTTGAGCATATGAGACTATTGTTGTGTGAAATAATGTATCGTATTCAGCAAATGAGTTTAAGTTTTTATCACCTAATAAAATCTCTTTTTGTTTATCTAAAAGAGATTTTAATTTACTTATAGTTTCAATTGCTCTAGGTTCTTTGTATTGACTTGTAATTAAAAAAGTGCAAAATCCTTCTATTGCAGAGCGTATTTGGAATATCTCTACAATTTCATTTGCTGTAATTTGATGAATTCTAAAACCTTTACTTGGAATTATATCTATAAATCCATCTTGGCTAAGTCTTTGAAGAGCATCTCTTATTGGCGTTCTGGAGATACCTATTTCACTAGCAAGCTTTGTCTCGGAATATATTTCATTTTCTACTATTTCTCCAGACAGTATCAATTCTTTTAAGTAGTCATATGCTTGTTCTTGTAATCTTTTAAATGTAGCCATATATAATACCCCCTAAACAATATAAAAATACAAAAACTTATATAATTTTAAGCATACAACATAGTAAAAATAAGGTCAATCTTTTGAAATCTAAATTATATATAAGATGACAAAATATGAAAAATTGTTGGATAGTGATATATGATTTATATTAGAACTAGATTAATTTAAATATATAAATTATATGAGAAGTAGAGTGTAGTATTTTAAATTAATAGTATGTATTAAATGTCATATAGAATAACTAAATACAATATAAATGTATAAAAAATACAATTTATTGTTAAAATAAATACTTTTAGAATTTATATTGACCGGTATACTGGTGTGTAGTATACTCTAAATCATAAAAAACCGTTTTCAAAAATGTGAAGATATGGAGGAAGATAAAATGAAGTTAGGATTTATTGGATTAGGAATAATGGGAAAACCAATGGCAAAAAATTTATTGAAAGATGGATGTAATCTTTTTGTATATGATATTAATAAATCTGCTGTGGATGAACTTATATCATGTGGAGCAAAATATGCAAGTGTTTTAGAAATGGGTAAAGAGTGTGAGATAGTATTTACAATTCTTCCAAATGGAGCTATTGTACAGGATGTATTATTTGGAGTAGATGGTTTGACAAAGACTCTAAAAGAAGGAAGTATAATAGTGGATATGAGTTCAGTTACTCCTACAGAATCTGTTTTGTGTGCAAATAAGTTAAAAGAAATGAACTTCGAATTTATAGATTCTCCAGTAAGTGGAGGAGAGCCAAAAGCAATTGATGGTACACTTGCTTTTATGGCTGGTGGCAAGGAAGAAATCTATAAAAAAGTAGAGCCATTTTTTAATATAATGGGGAGTTCATCTATTTTAATTGGAGATAATGGAAGTGGAAGTGTTACAAAACTCACAAATCAAGTAATAGTTAATTTGACAATAGCAGCAGTATCTGAGGCATTTGTACTTGCAGCAAAAGCAGGAGCAGACCCAGAAAAAGTCTATAAGGCAATAAGAGGAGGTCTAGCTGGCAGTACAATATTGGATGCAAAGATACCAATGATTATGAATCGTGACTTTAAACCAGGTGGTAAAATATCTATTAATCTAAAAGATATTAAGAATGTAATGCAGACAGCACACAATTTAGATGTACCACTACCTATGACAAGTCAACTATTAGAAATCATGCAGTCACTAAAAGTACATGGACATTTAGAAGATGACCATGGTGCAATAGCACAGTATTTTGAAAAATTAGCAGGTGTTGAAATAAAGAAACATAATAATTAATTTTAAATACATTGATGTAGTAGTAAATACATATTATTAAGATTAGATTATATAAATACAGCAAAGTTAAGTTATCATAGTAAAGAAAAAATAAGATTGATAAAATAATAAAGTAGAATGATAAAGGGGTAAAAATTATGATTACAGGATATGGACTTTTGATAGCATTTGTTATATCTATAGGAATTTTACTTGTATCGATTATTAAGTTTAAAGTAAATCCATTTTTAGCATTACTTATAACATCGATAATTACAGGCTTTATGGTTAAAATGCCTATAAATGAAATTTCAACTACAATATCGACTGGGTTTGGAAATACATTAGGAAGTATAGGTATTGTAATTGGACTTGGAATAATATTTGGAAATATTCTTTCAGAGTCAAGAGCTACAGAATCTATCGCAAAAGGTTTGTTAGCTAAAACAGGAGAAAAAAATAGTGCATTAGCTGTAACTACAGCAGGATTTTTAATCTCAATTCCAGTCTTTATGGATGCAGCTTTCGTTATAATGATGCCTATAATTAAGTATGTTTCAAGGGTAACTAAGAAATCTCTAATGGTCTTTGTATGTGCATTAGGGGTTGGGACTATAGTAGGACATGCACTTGTAATACCTACACCAGGACCTTTGGCAGTTGCAGCAAATGTAAATGCTAATGTGGGTAGTTTTATACTTTATTCTATAATTGTTGCTTTTCCAGCTGCTCTTGTAGGTGGATGGCTTTATGGAAAACGTTTTGAGAAATATCCATCCTATGCAATTGATGAGAATGATAGAGAAAAAAATTTAGAACAGGGAGAAGATAGCATTAAGCTTGAAAATGATAACTCTTCTGAAGTACCAGGTTTTGGAATTTCTATGTTCTCTTTATTATTTCCAATACTTCTTATACTTGTATCAAATGTATTTAGTATGTTTGTGGAAAAAGGTTCTAAAATTAGCGGAATACTTGCATTTATAGGAGATAAAAACATAGCAATACTTCTTGGTATATTAGTAGCAATAGTATTTTTAAAGAAATATATAAGTAAACCTATGGGAGACGTTGTTATCGAAGCTGCCGATTCAGCTGGTTTAATACTATTAATAACAGGCTCAGGGGGAGCATTTGGTAGTGTTATAAATGCAAGTGGTATAGGTAATTTCTTAGTTGATACTATGTCTGGTCTTAGTATATCAGTTATAGTACTTGGGTTCTTGTTAAGTGCACTACTTAGGATTTCTCAAGGTTCTGCTACTGTAGCCCTAGTAACGACATCGTCAATTTTAGGACCTACGATTTTGGCAACTGGTATGTCACCAGTTTTAGTAGGGCTTGCTATATGTGCTGGAGGAGTTGGTTTTTCTCTTCCAAATGATTCTGGGTTCTGGGTACTCTCAAGATTTAGTGGGTTATCAGTTAAAGATACTTTAAATTCTTGGACAATTGGAGGAACTATTGCTGGTGTTGTAGCATTTATAATGGTTCTATTACTTAGTGTTATAAATGGAATTATACCACTTCCAGGATTATAAATAATAAACTATTGAGTTATATTATATAGGTTATATTCAGATTACATAAATTACATAAAGGGGCGTTTTAAATGAGAGAAGTAAAACCAATTAGCATAGATATACTTAATACTTTTAAAGAAGTAGATGAGGATAAATTAAATGAACTTCTTGCAACTGAACTTAAAAATTTAGATAGAAAGATAATCGTATTAGATGATGACCCAACAGGTGTGCAGACTGTTCATGATATTTCTGTTTATACTGATTGGGACAAAGATAGTATAGAACAAGGTTTTAATGAAGAAAATAGTATGTTTTTTATACTTACTAATTCAAGGGGATTTACTGTTAATCAAACAACAGAAGTACATAGAGAAATATCAAAAAATATTGTGGATGTATCTAAAAAAACTAATAAGGATTTTATAATTATAAGTCGTAGTGATTCTACAATGAGAGGACACTATCCTCTTGAAACAGATTTGTTAAAAAGTGAAGTAGAGAAATTATCAAGAAAGACGTATGATGGTGAAATAATAATGCCATTTTTTAAAGAAGGTGGCAGATTCACTATAGATAATATACATTATGTTAAAGAAGAAGAAATGCTTATACCAGCAGGGATGACTGAATTTGCAAAAGACAAGTCTTTTGGTTATAAAGCTTCTGATATAGGTGAGTGGTGTGAAGAAAAGACAAATGGAAAGTACAAGTCTAATGGTATGATATACATTTCTTCTGAAGAGCTTAGAGGACTAAAGATTGAAGCTATAACAGAAAAACTTAAAATGGTTAAAGATTTCAATAAAGTCATTGTAAATGCAACTGACTATGTAGACGTAAAGGTATTTGCAATTGCATTTATACGTGCAGTAAATAGTGGAAAAGAGTTTATGTTTAGAAGTGCTGCTGCTATAACAAAGGTTCTTGGAGGAGTGAGTGATAAGGCATTACTTACTAAAGATGAGTTAGTTTCAAAAGATAATACTAATGGAGGGATTATACTTGTTGGTTCACATGTAAATAAGACCACTCAGCAATTAGAAGAACTTAAAAATTGTAAATATCCGATAGAATTTATAGAGTTTAATCAACATTTAGTTCTACAGGAAAATGGTCTAAAAAATGAAGTAAAAAGAGTTATACAAGTAGTAGAAGAAAAAATAAGTAGTGGAAAAACTGTTGCTGTTTATACTAGACGAGAGCGTTTTGACTTAGATACAAATGATAAAGATAAACAACTTATGATTTCTGTAGAGATATCAGATGCTGTTACTAGTATAATTGGTATGCTTAATGTAAGACCTAATTTCATTATAGCTAAAGGTGGGATTACGTCTAGTGATGTTGGTACTAAAGCACTTAAAGTAAAAAAAGCTACAGTAATGGGGCAAATAAAACCTGGTATACCAGTATGGATGACAGGTAAAGAAAGTAAATTTCCTAATATGCCATATATAATTTTCCCTGGTAATGTTGGAGAGGTTAGTACACTTAAAGAATCTGTTGAGATACTGATGGATTAGAATATCAATGGATTAGAGTATTTTATAAAAAATACTCTAATCCTTACTATTATGTATTAATATTTTTATTATTGAATTTATGTTATGTTTATTAAACTATTTATCTTTTTTTATTGATTTAATGTCTTCTTTGATTTTATTCAAAATATCTTTATGTTTATTAGAGCTAATATTAGGGAATGCTTTGATAATACGTCTATGAAGTAATTTGTGGTTAGACAATAAATTATTAAGTTTATTTTTAAGCTCATCAATACGGTTTCTAACATAACGATAGTTTTCTTTTTCCTTAAGTATTTCAAATCTATCTTCTAGAGTCTCAAGTCTATTTTCAATCAAAGACTCAAGTTTGTTTTCAATAGTTTCCTGTGTAATAAGTTTGTAGTATTCTTTTTTATCTTTTAATTCTTTAATTATAAGATTGATTTGTTTTAATTTGCCATTTAATTGTAAGATTGTATGTACTGTAATTACTAAATCTAAAACAAAATAAACTTCTATACATATAGCCAGTATAAATAGTATATTTTTAGGGATAGAGTTAATTAAATCAACTACAATAGGATGTACTATAAGCATTACAATTAATGATAATATACCAAACATAAGTGAGTTTTCTAGACAAACTCTGCCATGAATATTAAATTTGTGCTTAGAATAATCCCACCAGGTCATATTAAATATTTTTTCTAATGTAAAGCTTGTAAGATATTCCATTATACTAGTTATAATTATACTAAATAAAAACAACAAGGGAATATTGTGTACAAAAGGAGTTAATGTAGCAACTATCGCTAATGCTCCAAAGCCATATATAGGACAAAATGGTCCATTTAAAAAACCTCTATTTACAAATTGCTTTTGTAAAATTGAACAATATGTAGTCTCACAACACCATCCTATAAAACTATAAATTACAAAATAAAGAAATTGAATGTAAAATATACTCATAAGCACCTCATTTCTAGTTAATATAACACTATATACTCGATATTTTATTTTTATGACTAATTTATTTAAAATTCAATTTACATATTGATTATACCAATTTATAGAAATTTATCAAATTTAATTACAGTTATAATATTATATATGATTATAATAATGAGATTTTATTCAAAATAAATAAGGGTGTCAAGTATAATCAAACTAATAGTTGTAGATACTCTACACTATGTTAGTTTAGTCATATTTGACACCCTTATATTTATTTATATTGTGATTATTTACATTTAAAGCTAGAACAACATGTTTCAACATAAAGATTTACTCTATCAGTTTCAGGAGCAACCAATATATTGTCAAGTGTACATAAACTACCATCTTTATTGTATTCACAGTTTTTTACACTACAAACTAATTCTTCACAATTTCTATTATTAACATTGCTTGATAGATTGCTGTAAATAGACTCATCTAAAAATGAACTACAACAAGTATGTCTATCATTGTGAGCTTTTTCACCATTTATAAAAATTTTATCTGCATAACATATATGGCTATTATTATGTGAGCAGTTAGTTACATTACAATTTATTCTTTCCAAAGTTATTACCTCCTAAACGATTATTTATTATAAATTATGTCCATATAATTACAAGAATATAACCTTTAAGAGAAAACTCTCTTTTATAAAATATCTATTCTTAGAGTAATTTGAAATGTAAATATATTTTCTTCTAAAATTTACCTAAATTGTATAAAAACTTACAGCTTGGAGAAAATAATAGAAAAAGGAGGCGTAATCAATGTTTGAAAAGAAGAAAAAAGAATTATTTCCTTGGAAAATATCTGCCTTAATACTAGTAGGAGTATTTGTATTAAGTAGTGGAGTTTATATAGGGACAAGATTAAAACATAATGGAGTTCAAACTGGTGAAGTTGTAAGTACTAGTGCGAATATGAATGAAAAGTCAAAAGAAGCTTTTGGATTAAATAAAAATTGTGAAGTTTGGCTTCAAAGTGAAGGCGAAAATGAAACTAATTATAAGAGAACACTTACAATGGCTGGGATAGTTCCAGAATCATTATTAGATAAGACAAAATCAGAAATAGTATCATATTTTAAAAAAGAGTATCCAAGTAAAGAAATAAAGAGTATGGATAAAAATGAAATCGTACTAGTAGAATCTAAATATAGTGACACTAAAGATGTACAAGCAATGAATGCCACTATAAAAGGTAAATATACGATTGAAAATGATAATGGAAATATAGCATTATATAAATATGATAATAGTGGAAATAAAACCTTAGTAGAAAAAACAAAAATAAGAATAGATTCACTTCCTAAGACAGTTCAAGATGAAATCAAAAAAGGTGTAGTTATGGATACTGAAGAAGATGCTTATTCAAGATTGGAAGACTTTGCAAGTTAATACTAAGTAAGTTAATATTAAAATTGTAGTCACATTTAATTCCTATAAAATACCATAATTTATTTGTACTAAATATAAAAGTTATACTGAAGTAAAATCTTGCTTTGGTATGACTTTTTTATTTTATTTTATATTTTACATATACCATTTTATGATTTGTTAATATTATTTATGGTATAATAATTTAGAACATAAGTTTTTATGAGAAATACATTTTGGTATTTCTTTTATTTTTAGGGGGAATTTAAAAAAATGATAATATTGGGGATTGACCCAGGTATAGCTATAGTTGGATATGGTATAGTTGAATACAAAAATAGCAAGTTTAAGGTAATAGATTATGGAGCAGTGACGACACCTGCACACATGAATATATCGAGAAGATTGGAACTTGTATATAAAGGAATTGATACAATCGTAAAGAATTACAATATAGATGAAGTTGGAATGGAAGAATTATTCTTTAACAAGAATGTAAAAACAGCTATAACAGTTGCACAAGCTAGAGGTGTTACTATACTCGCATGTGCTCATAATGGGAAGCCAGTATATGAATACACTCCACTTCAAGTAAAACAAGGTGTAGTTGGATATGGAAGAGCAGATAAGGCACAAGTTCAACAGATGGTAACTTCATTTTTGAGTTTAAAAAAGGTTCCAAAACCAGATGATGTTGCAGATGCCTTAGCTGTGGCTATTTGCCATGCTCATTCAAATAAGCTTGAAAAAACTCTAAAGAATATAGGTGGTAAGTATGTATAGTTATATAAAAGGTACAATAGAAGAGATTTATATAGATAATATAGTTATTGAAAATAATGGTATAGGATATAAGGTAAATGTATCATCCAATACAATCATGAATTTACAAGTGGGAGAAGCTACAAAAATATATACTAAACTAATTGTGAGAGAAGATGATATGAGCCTTTGTGGTTTTGTAAGTAGGGAGGAACTTAAGATGTTTGAGTTACTTACATCTGTATCTAAGATAGGGCCTAAGGTGGCACTTTCAATACTATCATTTGCATCACCAGCACAGTTAGGAGCGTATATTTTAAGTGAAGATATTGGAAAATTATCCAAAGCTCCTGGTGTTGGTAAAAAGACAGCAGAAAGAATTGTCTTAGAACTTAAAGACAAGGTAGACAAAAACAACATAGAATTTGAACCAACATTATTATCACAAAAACCTACCTTAATATCTCAAGATGAGTCTGTGGATGCACTTGTAGCTTTAGGTTATACATTATCAGAGTCAAAAGACGCAGTTCAAAAGTGTAAAAAGGATGGCATGGATACAGAAGCCATTATAAAGAAAGCACTTACATATATAATGAGTAAATCTTTGAAATAACATTTACATCTTAAAATAATATTTAATGTATGAATGTAGATTTAAAAATATCGAAGTAGATTTCCAAAAGTACGAGAGGAGGGGTATAAATGCAAGGTTTTGAAGATGAAAATAGAATAATAACTTCTACAATGAAGACAGAAGATATAGATATAGAAAATAGTCTAAGACCAAAGACTCTAGAAGATTATTTAGGTCAAGAAAAATCCAAAGAGCAACTTAGCATATTTATAGAGGCAGCTAAATCAAGAAATGAGCAGTTAGACCATGTGCTTTTATATGGACCACCAGGTCTTGGAAAGACTACTCTAGCTAGCATAATAGCTAATGAGATGGGTGTAAATTTAAGGATTACATCAGGTCCTGCAATAGAAAGAGCTGGGGATTTGGCAGCCATACTTACAAACTTAAATGAAAATGATGTCTTATTTATAGATGAGATACACAGAATCAACAGAAGTGTTGAAGAAGTTTTGTATCCAGCGATGGAAGACTTTTGTTTAGATATAATAATAGGAAAAGGGCCATCTGCAAGGAGTATAAGGCTTGACCTTCCTAAATTCACGCTTATTGGGGCTACAACAAGAGCTGGTATGCTTACAAATCCACTTAGAGATAGATTTGGTGTTATTTGTAAATTGGATTACTATACAGTTGATGAGCTTTCAAAAATAGTCCTTAGGTCATCAAATATATTAGATGCAGAAATACAATCTAATGGTGCTTTAGAGCTTGCGAAACGTTCAAGAGGGACTCCAAGAATAGCAAATAGATTACTAAAAAGAGTTAGGGATTTTGCACAAGTTAGAGCTGATGGAAAAATAACTGATGAGGTAGCAAAAGATGCACTAGAACTTTTAGGTGTTGATAATTTAGGGCTTGATTTTGTAGATGAGAAGCTTCTTATGACTATAATAGAAAAATTTAGAGGGGGACCAGTTGGTCTTGATACATTAGCAGCTTCTATTGGTGAAGATAGAAATACTATAGAAGATGTATATGAGCCATATTTGCTTCAGCTGGGCTTTATAAATAGAGGGCCTAGAGGGAGAGTAGCTATGCCATTAGCATATGAACACCTAAAAATTCCATATCCTAATGAAAAATAAAAATAGATTATATAAATATTTATAAAATAGAATAGTCATTAAATTTAAATATTTCTAAAATGGGTAAAAATTCAAACATATCCACAAAATGGTAATTATGCCTGTAGATACTGTGGATAAATACACTGGAAATTGTGTGTACTGCATCTATATATTGTGGATAAGACATGTATATCGTGGAAAAATATCTATATATTGTGGATATAATGTATGCTAAAAAGAGTAATTTCTTGATAGATTATGGTAATATTGTGGAAAATAAGTTGTTTTTTTGATATTATTGTAGCTAGAGAAATTTTAAGAGAGGAAGTTTAACATTGAAAACAAGTGATTTTAAATTTGACTTACCACAGGAACTTATAGCTCAAGTTCCTATAGAAGATAGAGCTAGTTCAAGATTGATGGTACTGGATAAAGAGACAGGAGATATTGAGCATAAAGTCTTTAGAGATGTAATAGAATATTTAAATCCAGGGGATTGTTTAGTTCTAAATAATACTAGAGTTATACCAGCTAGATTGATAGGTGAGAAGCTTGAAACTGGAGGAAAAATTGAGTTTCTGTTATTAAAAAGAACTGAGGAAGATACTTGGCAAGCTCTAGTAAAACCAGGGAAAAGAGCAAAAGTAGGTACTAAGTTTTCTTTTGGAAATGGAAAGTTAATTGGAGAAGTTGTGGATTTATCAGATGAAGGCTCAAGAATTATAAAGTTCCATTACGATGGGATTTTTGAAGAAATCTTGGATGAACTTGGAAACATGCCACTACCTCCATATATCACTGCTAGATTGAATGAAAAAGAGAGATATCAAACTGTTTATTCAAAACATAATGGTTCAGCAGCAGCACCTACAGCAGGATTACACTTTACAGAAGAACTATTAAGCAAAATAAAAGAAAAAGGTGTGGATATAGCCTTTGTAACTTTACATGTTGGTTTAGGTACTTTTAGACCAGTAAAAGTAGATGATGTTTTAAATCATAAGATGCATTCAGAATATTATATGGTTAGTCAGGAAGCAGCTGACAAAATAAATAGAGCAAAAGAAAATGGAAATAATGTAATATGCGTTGGGACTACTAGTTGCAGAACTATAGAGTCAGCCTGTAATGAAGATGGAAAGATGGAAGAAACTAGTGGATGGACAGAGATATTTATATATCCAGGTTATAAGTTTAAAGTTCTAGATAAGCTTATTACTAATTTTCATTTGCCAGAGTCTACATTGATAATGCTAGTAAGTGCTATTTGTGGAAAAGATAATGTTTTAAATGCATATAATGAGGCAGTAAAAGAAAGATATAGATTCTTCAGTTTTGGAGATGCTATGATTATAAAGTAGGGAGGGAATTGATGCATAGTTTACAAAAACAAAAAAAGAATAACCCTATATTAAAGATTGCTTTTATATTTGAACGTGTGTTAGCAGTGGTAGTTTTAATAGCTGTATTTCTAGGGACTATAGATGTGTTAAGACTTATGTGGGGAGCATATATAGTTGACTTTCAAAATCCAGTACAATACAGTCAGCTTAACGATTTCTTAGCACAAATATTACTTTTAGTGATAGGTGTTGAACTTGTAGTAATGCTATCACTTCATATACCAGGAGCATTTATTGAGGCACTACTTTATGCTATAGCTAGAAAAATGTTGTTACTTCCTAAAAATGAAGGAATGATAGATGTTTTAATAGGTGTTATAGCTATTGCAGGACTTTTTGCTATAAAAAAGTTTTTAGTAACAAAAGACAAGAGTGCTCTTAATATAACGAGTATACATGATGAAGAAGCAATTAAAGAACAACAAGAAAAAGAGGATAAAGATAAATCTATTTAGAAAATGTACTAGATAAATAGATTATTACAAGAATATATTAAAAAATAATGAGAAATAAATATTACTAAGGAGAACTTTATGTACGCAGTAAGATACGAATTGATAAAAACTTGCAAACAGAGTGGTGCAAGGTTAGGAAGATTACACACTCCACATGGAATAATAGAAACACCAATATTTATGCCAGTTGGAACTCAAGCAACTGTCAAATCTATGACACCAGAAGAGCTAAAAGAGATTGGCTCACAAATAATACTTAGTAACACATACCATTTATATATGAGACCAGGTCATGAGCTTATAAAAAGAGCAGGTGGACTTCATAAGTTTATGAACTGGGATAAGCCAATACTTACAGATAGTGGTGGGTTCCAAGTATTTAGTTTAGGGCCTCTAAGAAAGATAAAAGAAGAAGGGGTAGAATTTAGGTCGCATTTAGATGGTTCAAAACATTTTCTAACTCCAGAAAAGGCTATGGAAATACAAAATGCGTTGGGGTCAGATATAATGATGGCATTTGATGAGTGTGCACCATACCCAGCAGATAGAGAATATGTAAAAAATTCGTTAGAAAGAACAACAAGATGGTTAAAAAGATGTAAAGATGCCCATAATAATACAGATAAGCAAGCTTTATTTGGTATAATACAAGGTGGAATGTATAAAGACTTAAGAGAGCAATCAGCAAAAGAGATAACTAGCATTGATTTACCAGGATATGCTATTGGTGGACTTAGTGTTGGAGAGCCAAAGCCACTTATGTATGATGTACTAGAACATACAACTCCATTTATGCCAAAAGATAAACCAAGATATCTAATGGGAGTTGGTAGCCCAGATGATTTAGTGGAAGGTGTTATAAGAGGAGTAGACATGTTTGATTGTGTTTTACCTACTCGTATAGCTAGAAATGGGACTGCAATGACTAGTCAAGGTAAAGTAGTAGTAAGAAATGCAACTTATGCTGAAGACTTTACTCCACTTGACCCAGAGTGTGATTGTTATGCTTGTAAAAACTATTCAAGAGCTTATATAAGACATCTTGTAAAAGCAAATGAAATATTAGGAGCTAGATTAATAACTACTCATAATCTTCATTTTTTACTAAATTTAATGAAGCAAATAAGACAAGCGATAATGGAAGATAGATTACTGGATTTTAGAAATGAATTTTTTGCAAAATATGGCTATGAAATATAGAGTTTGGACTATTAATTATAATCATTTTAATATATAATATTCAATAGTACTCAAAACTAAAAAAGTAAATACTTATATAGATATTTACTGCGTTTTACAAAAGAGTATAATTTATGAAGGAGTGAAAAATTAATGCCACAGCAACAAATAATGATGAGTATAGGTCTATGGGTAGTAGTAATAGCAATCTTTTATTTCCTAATGATTAGACCTCAAAAGAAAAAAGACAAACAATTAAAAGAAATGAGAGGTAGCCTAAGTGTAGGAGACAAGGTCGTTACAATAGGTGGAATAGTAGCTAGTGTAGCTAAAGTTGAAGATGATGTTGTAATACTAGAGTTAGGACCAAATAGAACTAAAGTTCCATTTGAAAAATGGGCTATAGGTACAGTTAAATCTAAAAAAGAAGAAATAGAAGAAGAGTAAATTAGTAATTTAAAAGCCTTTTCTCGAATATATATTAATTTGAGAGGAGGTTTTTTTTATGGGAAAATCTAATTATATTTTTAAAGGTCTAGGGTATGCGTATATAATAACTTTGGCTGTTTTATTAGTGTATAACTTATTTTTGACATTTACAGATATTGGTGGGGATAATATAACCATGGTTTCATCATTTATAACTACCATTTCTGCAGCTATAGGGGGTTTTTATACTTCAAAACACATGAAAGAAAAAGGTCTTATATATGGACTTTTGGTTGGACTTTTGTACATAGTATGTATTTTTTTAACTGTGTTTTTAGCACAAGAAAAGTTTGTGTTTGAAGTAGGAATGATTTATAAGTTATTGTTAATATCAGCAGCGGGAGGTATTGGAGGCGTATTGGGTGTCAACTTTAAATAGAGTTTATATTAGAGTAGTTTTATGATATAATCAATAGGAAACAATTAGAAATGGAGGCGTTGAAAATGGAAAATAAACATGTAAAAACTTTATCTCAAGCTACTTTAAAGCAAAGTGCTGCAAAAGGTGGATGTGGAGAGTGTCAAACTTCTTGTCAATCAGCTTGTAAAACTTCTTGTACAGTTGCAAATCAAGAGTGTGAAAGATAGAAAATTATTGACTTAGTTATTTTCAAGAGGGTACTTCAAAATGATTCTATTATCATTGAGAGGTATCCTCTTTTGTTTTACAATACTTCTTGTAATAAATAGTAGTCTTAAACTTTGTAAAATAGTTTAAATTAATGATGTATATTTGATTTAAATATTGAGGATTAATTAGTAAAAATTGATATGATAATGTGCTTAAAATATGGATTTTTATACAATTATTTTAAAACTTATGCTAGTAAATTATGTAAACTTATAAAATGTATTGATAAATAATATTATATATAATATTATTTATATGTGGGAAATACGAATATAAAAAAATTAAAAAACAATATTCGGAGGACATAAATATGTTGAGCAACAAGAAGAGAAGTATGGCAATAGTAATGGCAGGAGCCACAGTTATGAGTGCAGCAGCACCAATATTCGCAGATAACACTGTGTCAGAAAATGTTGATAAAAGTTACACAGTAAGTGCGAAAGATTCTACTAAATTAATTGAAGAAGTTAGAAAAGCATTAGAAATTAAGTTTGAAGAGACAAAAGCAGGAGCAAATGTAAATGACAGAGTTTACGATATAAAAGTAGACAATGTAAATTTAACTAATGCAACTCAATTACAAAACAAAATAAACTCGTTAGTAGAAGGACAAAGTCTAAAAGTTACAATACAAGACAAAGGTCATCAAACTCTAGGTGGAAAAGTAGTTGACTATAAAATCGAAAACTACAAAACAGCCCAAGAAATAGTAGATGCAGTTAATGCTTTCAATGCAACTTTAGCAGAAGATTCTGATAGCAAATTAACAGCAACAATAAAATCTACAAGCTCAGTTGAAGTAAAAAGAGCAAAAGATTCAAAAAATGTTATTACTATAAATGTGGGAGACCAACACTTAGATTTCTCAAAACAAATAATATCAGAAGAAAGTACTTTTGAAGGCTATGAAAAGAAATATAGTGATATAGAATCAAAAGAATTACATACAATAACAGTTAAAAATGCAGATTTACAAGATGTATCAGCAGAAGATTTATTCGATGGAGTTAGATTGACTACATCAGGAAGAGAAATAGTTAATAAAGTTAAAAATGGATATTCTTTAACATTTGAAAATGTAGCTATACTTACTCAAGAGCAAGAAGATAGTGATGATAAAGATAAGCCAGAAAAATCAAGCTTCGATATGATTTTAAGCAAGACAAATGAAAAGCCAGAAACAATAAGTATATCAAGTAAAAATCATAAGTTAGTAAGAGATTTACACAAAGTATTAACTGATGTTAAAGATGGAAAAGAATTAAAGGTAGAAGTTTTATCTGGAGATTCAAGATTTACAACAGCAGTAGAGGTTAGTAAAGAGAGATTTAATGATGGAGCAGCAGAAGCAATAATCTTAGTTGGAGAAGATGCTATAGTTGATGGATTGGCATCAGCACCACTTGCATCTCAAAAAAATGCACCAATACTATTATCAAAGAAAGATTCATTACCATCAGAAATAGAAGCTGAGATATTAAGAGTACTTGGAAGCAACTTGTCTTCTAAGAAGATATATATAGTAGGTGGAGAATCTAAAATATCAAAAGAAACTGAAGAAAAACTTGCTAAGTTAGGTGTAAGTAAAGTTGAAAGAGTTTCTGGAGAAGATAGATTTGAGACTTCTTTAGAAATAGCAAAACAATTAAAAGATACATTTAAAACTGCTTTCGTAGTAGGTGGAAATGGAGAAGCAGATGCTATGAGTATATCTGCTAGAGCTGCTCAATTTGGTGCTCCAATAATAGTTACAGGTAACGAATTGGATGCTAAAGCTGAGAAGTTATTAAATGGAAAAGAATTAGAAATAGTTGGTGGAGAGAACTCTGTATCAAAAGACGTTGAAAACAAATTAGTTGAAATAGATTTAAATAATAAAGTTGAAAGATTAGCAGGAGAAAACAGAAAAGACACTAATGCTAAAGTAATCAACAAGTACTATGCAGGAGCAACTAAAGCATATGTTGCAAAAGATGGTTATGTAGGTGGAAATGGACAATTAGTTGATGCACTTACAGCAGCACCACTTGCAGCTAGTGCAAAGGCACCAATAATATTAACTACAGAAGAACTTTCTAAGTCACAAGAAGAAGTAGTTGAATTAAGACTTAAGAATGCTACTAAGTTAGTACAAATAGGTGAAGGAATAGCTAAAAATGCTATTGAGAAAATAGCAGAAAAAATAAACTTATTTACTAGAAACTAATAGTATATAAAATTTAAATTTGTAAGTTTATTTAGATAATGTTTAGCTAAGTAAGATATAATATAGATAATAAATAAGTATAAACAATTAAAGTAGAAATAATGAAAAGATGGTATCTTAAAATAAGTTAGGATACCATCTTTTTATTGTTTTTGATTATTATATCTTGTAGTAGATGTTATCTTAAGATATTTATTTTTTATATATAAGAAAGTTTATAGAAAATAAATACTTATTAAATTATATTGTTTTAAGTGTATAACTTAATAAAACTTTTGAGCCTATCACTTAATTAAAGAAAATAAGTTATAATGTTTTGAATTTATGAATAATAAAAACTTTAATTATATTGTTTGAGTTAGATGGATAACTATGGTATCATATATAAAATATGGTAACAAAATTGTAACTTTTTATTAAGTCTAAGTAAAATCAATATAACAAAATTATAAAAACTAATATTGGGGGTAAAAAAATATGAAGAATAGTAGAAAGATATTTGCTATAGGACTTACACTATTTTTAGTAATGGTAAATACTCCTAGAGTAAATGCGCTCACATCAGTTGAACAAATAAAAGGAATTGACAGATATGAGACAGCAGCAAAAATAGCAGACAAACAAAACTATAATACAGCAATACTAATCAATTCGGATAATAGCTTGTCAGATGGCTTGAGCGCAAGTGGTTTAGCAGGAGCATTAAACGCGCCTATTTTAATGACAAAACAAAATCAAATCCCAAATACTACAATGGAAAGATTAAATAAAGCAAAGAATGTATATATAATAGGTTCAGAATCAACTATCAGTAAAGGTATAGAAAATCAATTGATATCTAAAAATAAGGTTGTAGAGAGAATATTTGGCGAAAATAGATTTGATACAAGTGTAAAGATAGCTGAGAAAATCAAAGAAATTAAACCAATCGATAAGGTAATTATAGCTAATGGAATCACAGGAGAAGCAGATGCAATAAGTGCATCGCCAGTAGCAGCAAGAGATGGAGTACCTATAATACTTACAGATGGAAGCAGTGTAGGATTTGATACAACAGGATTAAAGAGTTATGCACTTGGTTCTAGCGAGATAATAAGTGATGAACTGGTTAAGAGTACAAATTCTGTTAGATTGGGTGGAACGGATAGATTTGACACAAATAAAAGAGTTATACAAGAATTTTATAAAGACAGTAAAGAATTTTATTTAAGTAAAGGTATGCAACTAACTGATGCATTGGTAGCTTCTACAATAGCAAAAAATGCACCTGTGGTTTTAGTTGAAAATGGTAGCAATAAGAGTATTTTAAGTGGTGCAGATAAATTAACTGTACTAGGAGGAATAAATCAGAATGTCATCAAGCAATGTATAAATCAAGCCTCTCCAAATCAACAAGGATTATACTATAATCCAAATGATAAGGTGTTTAAGGATAGAATAAAGGGAAAAATATATGCTCTTACAAAACAATACAGAAAAGAAAATGGAGTAAGAGAGTTATCTGTAGCAAGTAGATTAGAAGGTTTAGCAAATGACTGGTCTAATTTAATGGCAAATAAAAAGACTTTATCTCATACTATAAATGGTAAAAATTCGTATTCTACTTTTTTGAAATACTTAGATTGGAGTGAGATTAAGCCTGGATACATTTCGGTTCAAGGGGAAAATATAATTAAGTATAAAATCCCAGATAAGCCTGTATATACAAATAGGGATGCAGATGATATAGGAAACTTTATTTTTAATGAGTGGAAGACCAATCCTGAGGAAGGTACAAATATGTTGCATAAGGGATATGAGATAATGGGATTTGGATTAACTATGACAGGTGATAAGACTATATATGCAACACATGAGTTTTATGGAAGATATAAAGAATAAGTATTTACCAAGATTTAGATATTTTGATAAGAATAATATATAAGTGTTGGAAATATGTAATAAGATAATAATTAGAAAATAACGTATAAGTAATGTATTTATAATGAGAAAGAATATTTATATTAACATAATAATATAAATATTCTTTTTTTGGATTTTAACATAAAAAATTTGTATTAAAAAGTTTAAATATAGTATAAAATGGGTATAAAAGCATTGAAAATTAAATGGCAAAATTAGGGAAATCTAATGACGCAAAACTATAGGGATTAAAGCTTATAAAGCCATATCAGCCAGTTGCTAAAAAGAGCAAATTCTTTTTATTCATAATAAAGATTCTCTTTGAGTGTCTTTTTTTATTGTCTGAAACTATAGCATTTAAATTCATGGAAAATTAAAGATTTATTGAGGGAGGATTGTTATTTCATGAAAAAGGCAATATCTTGTGTACTAGCAGTATCTATGTGTAGTGCACCATTGAATGTTTTTGCAGAGCCTATATTAGAGGGAAAACTAAGGGCAGTTGAAAAATCAGTTACAGAAAAGCTAAAGGGGAATCTAGAAGTGGATTTAAATTTTTCACTTCCAATCAAAAATAATGAATCAGAAAGTATAACTGATATACAGCTACAATTAAAAGATGGTAATAATAATAGTGGGATAATAAAACTTGGAGGTAAAAATTTAGGAAGTATAAATATAGGAACAGATACTATAGACTATACTATTAAAAAATTATCTGCCAATAGAAGTGAAGTAAAAGATAAAGATGAAAATATATCATATTATAATATTATGTTCAGTAATTTACCTGTTGGAAAATACAAGGTAGAAGTCTCTGGAAGTGGATTTAAGAGTAAAGAAGTTAAAGATATTGATATATCAAGTTATTCTCAAAGGGTTTTATTAAGTAATAGAGTAAGTGTAGATAGTAAAAATAAACCTTTAAACTATGAACTATTCTTAATGGGAGATGTAAATGGAGACGGAAAAGTAGATAAAAATGATTATAATGAAGTTTTAGAAAATATAGATTCAAATAAAAAAGAATATGATTTAAATAGAGATGGAAAGGTGGATATTGCTGACCTAGACTATGTACATAAAAATCTAGGACAAAATGAAAATGCAAATAGTCTGGAAAGTATAGTACCTACCAATCCTATAGTAGATACAAGTAAAGTAACATTAGAAGAAAATAGTGATACAAATATTCAAGGTACTGTAGAAGACTTGTTTAGTGGAGAAAGTAGTGGAATTACAATATCTCCAGCAAATAAAGAGGATAAAATATCAGAAGAAAAACCAGCAGTAATGGATATAGCTTTATCAGAAGCACTTGATATGGAAGTCATAAATATTAAAGCTCCTGAAGGGAGTGCTCCAGCAAAAGGAATAGTTGAGGTTACAGATAAAGATGGTAATGTTCAAGAGATTCCTTATGAAAACAAAGAGTATGTAAAAACTTTAAAAGAGGAACAACAAGAAGAAGTAAATAATAAAGAAGAAAATACAGAGCAACCTGATAATAACTTAGATAATACTCAAGAAGAAAAGAATGATAAAGAAGAATCAAATTCTAATACAAATGAACAAGAAAACAATAATAAGGAAAGTAATGATAAAGAAAGTTCATCAACTGATAAATCTGATTTAGACAAAGATACACCAAAAGAAGATAATAATATTAGTAAAGATGACAACTCTACGACATCTACATATAGTAGGTCAGCTTTAGAAACATATGCAGATGTTCAAAATAGCGATATAGTGATAAATCTTGGCAAACAAGTAGCAGTGAAAAAGATAACTATAAAAATAACAGCTACAACAGCTAATGATAGAAATCTTGCAGAAATATCTAAAGTTGAATTTTTAAATAATGTTTATAAAGAAATACCAAAGCCAGATATGAATATACCTAAAATTAATAAAATAGCAACTAGTACTGCTGTTGGAAATGAAAAGGTATCTTTTTATTGGAACAATGAAGTGAATGTGTCTGCATATGAACTTATATTAGATACAATTGATAGTAAAGGAAAAGTATTATCAACTAAAAAATTACAAACTAGCAAAAATTCTATAGAGGTTAGAGATATAGATGCATATGGTCTATATAGAGTTAGCATACAGTCTCTAAATGGCGATTGGTCTAGTGGATATAAAGAAGCTTCACCAAGCAATTTAGATGGAGTACCAGAAAATGTGGACTCAAACTATAAGCCTATACAATTTAGCCCAGACAGTATAATAGAGTTTCAAGTTGTTCCAGATACAAGACCAGAGCCACCAGAAGGCATAAGCATTAAAGGTAGATTTAAAGCTCTTGATGTAAGTTGGAAAAATCATAAACAAGCTAAAGATTTTGACTTATATTACAGAGAAAAAGGTTCTAATGGCTCTTGGATAAAATACAATGATAAACTTATTCGAGGAACAAGTTCAAAAATAGAAGGGCTTAAAGATAATACAACGTATGAAGTTAGAATGACAGCTACTAATCACTTAGGTACTAGTGGAATGTCTAAGATATATCTAGGCACAACTGAAAGTGTAGATGCACCAACAACACCTAACTACAGATTGATTAATACTCCTAAATCTGATGCCGGATTTGGAATACCAACTAATCATATAGTTGATGTTACTTATCCAGCTGGATATGATACAAGTGAATATAGTGATAAAAATCCATTTGACAAATTTAATATAGTAGATGGAGACTTCACAACACATTGGACATTCCCAAAATATAATGCAGCTGAAGGAACGAATAGAGGGCCAATCATAACTTTTGATAAAGCTTATACTATGGATACTTTTATGGCTACACCTAGATTTGATGTTTCTGATAAGACTATAAATGACTTTGAGATACAGTATTGGGATGAAAATGGTCAATTACATAATTTAGGCGACGTACCTTTTGAAACAAAGACAGACCCTGTAAATAATAATAAATACGTGATGGTTAGATTAAAAGAACCAATAAATGCGACTAAGATACAAGTTAGTGTTTGTTCATCTTATTCATATAAATCTAATATATCAGAGCTTAAATTCTATGAGTATGACAGTATAGAAAAAGAGGTAAGAGACTTATTTACAGACGATTTACAAGTCGAATTAAAAGAAGGTATAACTCAAGAAAAAATTACAGAACTAAAAGATAGACTTAATACTCCAGATACAGCAAGTGGAGAATATCATCCATATAAGACTGTTATAGAAAGAGAATTAAAATTAGCTCAAGACTTATATAATGATAGAGCAACACTTACTGATGTGACTACTGTTAATCAAGATATAAATGTATCAGGAAAATATAAAGATAAGAGTGGAAACTATACTGTTAAGTCGAATAACTTAGGTATGGGAAATGACTGGCAGGCATTGGGAGTAGCTGCTAGAGCTGGAGATGAAATCACGATATATGTTGGAAGTAAAAGTGGTAAGACTCCTAAGTTAATCTATACACAATACTATGGAGAGTCTGGAGCATATAAGAGTGGAGAAATAAACCTTAACACTGGTAAAAATGTAATTCAGTTGAGTAAACTTCACAGCTTAGATGCAGAACGTGGAGGAAGCTTATATATAAGATACCCTTATGATACTCCAAGTGGTGGAGATATAAAAGTGCGTGTAGCAGGAGCTACTAAGATACCACACCTTAACTTAAATGGAATGATAAATGACAATAGCCCTGAGGGGGTTTCTAAATCTAAAGAAAAAATAAAAACTTATATAGAAGAATTAGCTAAATATAAGGATGAGATAAAAGGAGAACCATACTATCCAGGCACAAATATTGGTAATTCATATGGATATTCAGAAACAACAGGTGTATTAAATACTACTGACATTGAAAGTGACAAAGTAACATTAAACGTTCCAGCAACAGCTGTATATCAAGGAATATCAAAAGGAAATTCTGATTTAAACACACAAGTAGATAGACTATATAACAGTATGCTTGCATGGGAACAAATTATGGATTTAATATACTCTGAAAGAGGAGTATTTAAGACACAAGATTTAGATGGTAATGGAACTATAGACGATAATGAGTTTAATATAACTAAAAATGATATGGCCCCAAAATCTCGTATGAACATAAAATATCAAAGAATGTTTATTGGAGCATTTATGTATGCTTCTGGTCTACATGTAGGAGTGGAATACGGCTCAGTTCCAGGGCTTATGAATGGAGTACCTTTCCAAATAGATGCTAATGGAAAAGCTAGTGGCGGAAGTTTATTTGGATGGGGAATAGGTCATGAGATAGGGCATGTTACAGATATAGGTAAGATGACATACAGTGAGACTAGTAACAATGTACTTGCACTACTTGCTCAGACATTTGATGATGATACACATTCAAGACTTGAAGGTTCTACAATGGATAAGATATATGAACATGTTACTTCAAATAGTTTGGGAATACCAAGTAACGTATTTGAAAGACTTGGAATGTTATGGCAATTACATTTAGCATATGACGATGATTTTACTGGTTCAATGTTAAAGAATAATTCAGATGCTGATTTAGGTAATGATTCATTCTATGCTAAAATTTCTAGAAAATATAGAGCACTTTCAAGTGATGACCCAATAAATAACTTGCCAAAAGACCAAATGCTAGTTGCTATGGCATCAAGTGTCGTTGAAAAAGATTTAAGAGATTACTTTAAGGCATGGGGAGTAGAGATTACACCAGAGCTAAACAGTATAATGGATGGTAAGAAGTTCGAAAAAGAGACTAGGAAGATACAGTATGTAAATGATGAGGCTAGAAGAAAGATTTTAAATGAAAACATATCTAACATGGCAGAAGATACTAAGGTAAGTGCTAGTTTTGCTGATGGAATGCAAAGTGGCTCTTTAGTTAAATCTAATAAGATATCTATAGATTTAGATGTTGATAAAGACAAAGATAAAATATTAGGATACGAAATAATAAGAAGTGATGGAAACTACTTAGATGGTGAAAATGGAACTCAAGTAAAATACAGAACAGTAGGTTTTGTGGATGCAAAAGGAAATAGTAAAGCTCAATTTATTGACAATATATCTCCTCTTAATAACAGAGCGTTTACATATAAAGTAGTTGCATATGACTATCATTTAAATCCAACAGACGAGTTTGAAGTTGGTACTGTAAAATTATCAGATGAAGGAAAAATTAATAAGTCAGCATGGTCATTTATAACAAATACTGTTTCTGATGGTGACGTTAGAAGTGAAAATGACTCACATGGACCACTACAAAATCCTGAAATTGATAATATAAAAGATAATGATGCAAGCACTACTTATAAAGGAAAGAGAATTAGTAAAGCTGAATGGAACAAAGACCCACAAAAAGACCCAGATATAAATGTAGAAGAAAATCCATATATAATAGTAGATATGAAAGAGACATTACCTATAGTTGGATTAAAGTATACAAAACCAAAGACAGAAGCTAGAAAGTTCTCACTAAAAGGACTGTTTAGTCTTAGAAAGGATACTAGCACAACATATAGTCCATTGACTACTTACAAGATACAAGTAAGTAATGATAAAAAAACTTGGGAAGATGTGAGTCAAGGAACTTTTGAATATGGACAAGACTTAGTTGGTGGAAGAAAAGACCAAGACAATGAAGCTAGAGTTACATTTAATAAAGATGGTAAGCTTTGGACATATCAAGCTAGATATGTAAAATTAATATCTAACAATAAGTCTAATATAGAAGTTGCAGAGTTAGATATAATAGGGCCTCCAGGCGACAATATAGAGATTGGAACAGTGAATAGTGTAGACCAAACTCGTACTAATGGAATTGGAAAGTTAGCAGAGGATTATATCTATCAAAGTGATGACCCTGATACAAGTGAAGATGAAACAGCTAAGATTCCAGCAGGTTCAATAGTAATTACAGGGGAATATAGTGGAAATCCAGCATTTAACTTACCATTACTTATAGATAAAAATAATAAAACTATCTCTGGAGAAGCTCTTTTATTTGCAGAGGTGCCAAAAAATGGACAATTAGGTGAGATAAGTAAAGGGACATGGGTTTATTATATGCCAAAAGAAGACTTCAACTCTTTGAGTGATAAGGTTAAAGCAGAGCTTTATAGATACAATGACCTTCAGGGAGATATTCCAGTAGGTCAGAGATTTGTAAGTGATACAATGTATGTACCTGTGGGAGCTACAACTTATGATGAGTTAAAGACGATAAGTCTTACTGATAGTAATAGTAAAGCTAGAAAGGCTACAATAAGTACTATTGATGTGAGTGATAAGAAGGTAATTACTGTGAATAATAAAGTAAAGAGTAATATTGTCAGAGATAAATAGTATGTGAAAGTCTGAAAAGACTAAGATATCAGTATGATATTGGGCATTTTGTGTGAGTAGTAGCTAAAAAAGTTTTGAAAAAGCAATTTGTCAAAAATAAAGCATATATAATGTAACTATAAATTTAGGGTAATTTATAAATTAAATATAAGAAGCTAGATGGATAAAGGATTTTATTCATCTAGCTGATGATAGATAAGGACGGGTGTTAATGAGTAAAGGAAAATCTTTTATAAGAACTATTGCAGTATCGAGTATGGCAGTAGCTATAACTGGAAGTGCGACATTTGCATATGCTGCTCCAGTGCTGCAAGGGACAAAGACGTATGAAAAGGTAAATACTATAGATATTTCTGTGGAGTCAGTAGAGAATATAGTGTATTCGTTTCAAGCCAGTATAAAGGTGCAAGGTGAGGTTGAATTAATAGATAATGAACCAGGTCAAAAGATTAAGTGGTCTGATAATATATCAAAGCAGATAAAAAATGGAAATGCTAATGCTAGTTATGTATCAACATATGATAAAACAAGTAATACAACTACATTGGATATATATGTAACATCAAGTGAGAATTTTTTGGATGGAAATACATTAAATATAGGAAAAATATCAGTAAAGAAATCTAGTGGAAATACAAATATAACATATAAGATTGTAGGAAATGGTACAGATATTAAACCTGCATTAAAAATTGTAACTTATAATAGTAAGACTATAGACTTTAAAAATATTACTTCTAGTGATGGAGAAAGTTTTAGTATTGTTGAAGAGAATGAAATTAAACCAACAGGAGGTAGTGGAGCTAGTAAAGTTGACCCAGAAAAGTATGAAATTAGTCAAGGAGATGCTTTAGAATATCTAATAAATAATTTTGGTACAAGTTATTATCTTGTAAATAGTACAATAGAAGAAAATAGTTCAGATTTAATCACAAAACTTGAACTATCTCAGAAAAGAACAAAACTTAGAAAAGCCATAGCAAATAAATATGTGGAAATTAAAACTCCTAAATCCTTAAAATCTATAGTTGAAAGTGAACTATCAAAACTAGATGCAAATTCGACTACATCTGGAGGTTCAAATAATACAGATAATAGTTCAGGTGGAACTTCTGGAGGAAATTCAGGTGGTGGAAGTTCGAGTAATTCTGCATCTAATGTAACAGTAAAAAAATTAAAAGGCTCAGATAGATTTGAGACAGCAGTTAAAATTTCTCAAAGTGGTTGGGAAAAATCAGATACAGTCATAATTGTAAATGGAGAAGACAAAAGTATGGTAGATGGGCTTACAGCTACGCCACTTGCTAGTGTAAAAAACTCACCAATTCTTTTATCTTCAAATGACAAGCTTCCTCAAAGAACAGTAGAAGAAATAAAAAGATTAAATCCATCAAAAGTGATTGTAATAGGTGGAAATAATTCTATGCCAAATGCAGTGATTGAATCAATTAAGGCTATAAATTCAAAAATATCAGTACAAAGAATAGGTGGAGGTACAAGATATCAGACTTCTATTAATATAGCAAAAGAAATTGATAAGACAAATAATGTAAACAAGTTGTATATAGGAGCAGGAAATGGAGAAGCTGATTCATTATCAATAGCATCATTAGCTGGAAAGGAAAAAACTCCAATAGTGCTTACACAAAAAGATGGTGTAGACAATGAAACTGAACAGTTTATTAAATCAAATAAGGTGTCAAATATATACTTTATTGGTGGAGTGGAAAAAATATCTAATAAAGCCATTGAACAAGTTGGGAAAATAGTAGACAAAGATATATCAAAAAATAGAGTTGCAGGGCAAAGTAGACAAGAGACAAATGCAAAAGTAATAGATAAATTCTATTCTCAATCTAAACTTGATGGAGTTGTAGTTGCAAATCAAGACAAGCTTATAGATGCTTTAGCAGTTGGACCATTGGCAGCTAAAAATAATTCACCAGTTGTACTTGCTACAAACATGTTAGATAAATCACAAGAAATTTCATTGAAAAATAAAAATTCATCTAAGTTATTTGAGATAGGTGGAGGAATAGCTTCATCTGTAGTAGATAAGATTAAGAGTTTAATTGAATCAAAATAAGTATCAAAGTAAATGTAAATAAGTAAGCTTAAAATAAGAATGTATTTAGATATAAATCATATGTCTAAGTACATTCTTATTTTTATTTATATTGTCTTAATAATATTATAGTGGAATATGTAGGATGATTTAAGTGGAATTAAAATTAATTTATAAAATAATGTAAATTATTTTTATTAATGAAATATATTTTATAAATATTTAAAAAACAACTAGAAATAATTTTGAAATTTTTAATAAAATAAAATATTAATATATAGACGGGATATATTTATATAAGATATACTTTATAATATACAAAAAATAACAAAATAATTAAAAAAAGGTAAAAATAATATAAATATAAAATATAAAAATCATCAGGGGGATATGAAAATGAATAAAAAAATATTATCATTAGGTCTAGCAATATCATTAATCTTGGTAAACTTCAAAAGTGTAAATGCATCATCAGTAGTAGAAAAAATATATGGTAAAGATAGATATGAAACAGCAGCAAAGATAGCTGATAGACAAACTTATGAAACAGTAATTTTAGTAAATACAGAAAAATCACTTGCAGATGGATTAAGTGCAAGTGGATTGTCAGGTGCCACAAAAGCACCAATATTATTTACACAAAAAAATAAGATACCAGCAGAGACAAATAGATGTTTAAAAAATATCAAAAGAGCATACATAATAGGTACAGAAGATACTATAAGTAAATCAGTAGAAAAAGAACTGGATTCTAAAAATATAGAAGTCAAGAGAATTGGTGGAGAAGACAGACTAAAAACGAGTTATTTAGTAGCTAAAGAAATATCAACTATAAAAAAAATTGATAAAGTACTATTAACTAACGCATATAGTGGAGAAGCAGATGCAATGAGTGTATCATCAGTAGCTACTAGAGATGGAGTTCCAATAATACTTACAGATGGAAAGAGTGTACCTTTTGATGTAAAAGATGTTCTATCATATTGTATAGGCTCAGAAGAGATAATGAGTAACTCTCTAGTTAAAAATACAAACTCAGTAAGAATAGAAGGAACTGACCGATTTGAAACTAATAAAAAGGTAATAGACTACTTTTTTAAAAGTGCAGATGGATTTTATGTGTCAGATGGCTATCAGTTAGTAGATGCTATAGCAGCTGCACCACTTACTAAAGACTATCCAATGGTATTAGTAAATGATGGTAGTGATAAGAATGTATTAGAAGGAGCTAAACATATAACTTCTATAGGTGAATTGAGTAATAAGGTAATACAACAATGTGTAAGTGCATCAGAATCAAATGGACAACCTCCAACAATCACAGTAGGGACTACAGAGATATACAAAGGTGAGAAGTTCGATGGTGGGAAGTTGAATATAGTAGCTAAAGATAATACTGGGAAGGTATTGCCAATAAAAATTGATGGATTTATAGACACAAATAGAGTAGGTGCATACATATTGACATTAAAGGCTACAGATGAATGGGGAAAAAGCACAGAAAAAAGAGTAGAAATAAAAGTGCTAGATGATAAAACTCATGATTATAATAGCCCAGAATTTAAAACAATGGTGTCTACTGAAATGTATAACCTAATTAATTCCTATAGAAAAGAAAAAGGCAAAGAACCTTTGGTAGTGTCTAGTAAGCTAGAGGGTATGGCAAATGCATGGTCTAAGTATATGATGGATAAAAAAGTTTTTGCACATTATATAGATGGTAAAAATGCTCCACAAGTATTTTCTGATTTTGGAATGAGAAGTGAGGAAAATATAGCATATATTTATATCAACTCTAAAAATGTCCAAACTACTCAAGATGCAAAAGATTTAGCAAAAGCTATATTTGAAGTATGGAAGAAGTCTCCTGAGTACAATGCAAATATGCTTAGTAATGAGTTCTATAGTACTGGATTTGGGCTTTATATATTATCTGATGGTCAGGTGCATGCTACTCAAGAGTTTTTAAATGGCAATTAAGTTGACTTGTAAAAATTTCCATAAATCTTGTTTTTTTATTAATTTACTGATATCATAAAATGAAAATCACATCTAATGTACTTTTTATAATCTGCTTTGTTATCATCTTACAGATTACGGTATCTTAGATGTTTTTTATTTTAGTAATTTATAAATTTTGAGGGAATCACTACTGAGGATGTAATTTATGATTAGCTGAATTATATAAAAAATTAGTAGGAGGGGTTCGATGAAAGCAAATAAGAGAATATTATCAATAGGATTGGCAGTATCATTAATAATGGCAGGAACACTAAACATTAATGCACTTTCAAGTATAGAAAAGATACAAGGGAAAGATAGATATGAGACAGCTGCAAAAATTGCGCAGAAGCAAACATATGAAAATGTAGTATTAGTAAACACAGACAATACTCTAGCAGATGGGCTTAGTGCAAGTGGATTAGCAGGGGCAGTTAAAGCACCTATATTATTATCTCAAAAAAATAATATACCATCAGATACAGAAAGTATGTTAAAAGATGTAAAGAAGGTCTACATAATAGGAACTGAAGATTCAATAGGGAAGTCAGTTGAAAATAAATTAAAGCAAAAAGGTATAGAAGTTAAAAGAATAGGTGGTAATGATAGAATAGAAACAAGTTATCTTATAGCAAAGGAAATAGCTTCAATAAAGACTATAGATAAGGTTTTTATAACTAATGGGTATAAAGGTGAAGCAGATGCAATGAGTGTATCATCAGTAGCATCAAGAGATGGTGCCCCTATAATTTTAACTGATGGGAAAAGTGTACCATTTGAGAAAAAAGAAGGTGTACAATGTTATGCACTTGGTTCAGAAGAAATAATAAGTAATGACCTAGTTAAGAAAACCAATGCAGTTAGATTAGCAGGAGAAGATAGATTTGAAACTAATAAAAAAGTTATAAAACATTTTTATAGTTCAGCAAAAGAGTTCTATCTTTCTAAAGGATTCCAATTAGTGGATGCAGTTGCTGGTTCTTCTATAGCTAAAAATGCACCAATTGTATTAGTTGATGGAAGTAGTGATAAGTCTGTACTTAGAAGTGCTGATAAAATCACAGCACTAGGAGGAATAGATGAGAAAACACTACAACAATGTTTAAGTGCATCATCATTGGATGCAAGTGCACCAACAATAACAGTTGGGAATCTAAATGTATATCAAGGAGATAAGTTTGATATAGGTAAGTTAAATATAGTTGCGAAGGATAATAAGGGAAATGAATTAAAACCAGAACTTATAGGAGAAGTTAATACTGATAAGGTTGGTAAATATAAAGTGACTATAAAGGCTACTGATATTGGTGGAAAAACTACATCAATAAGTGTAGAGATAAATGTACTTGAATATAAGACTAATGATATGAATAGTACTGATTTTAAAATGATGGTTTCTAGTGAAATGTACAATTTGGTAAATTCTTATAGAAAAGAAAAAGGGAAAGAGCCATTACAAGTATCTAAAAATTTACAAGGAATGGCAAATTATTGGTCTAGATATATGGCTGATAAAGGAGAATTCGCACATGTAATAAATGGTAAAAATGCTGCTGAAGTATTTTCTGGTGGAATGAGAAGTGAAGAAAATATAGCTTTTGTTCCACTTACTACAAAGAGTACTTATACAACAAAAGATGCTAGAGAAGTGGCAAATGTAATATTTACAGTTTGGAAAAAGTCTGATAAATATAACGAAAACATGTTAAATAGCAACTTCGCGTACACTGGATTTGGATTATATATATTACAAGATGGACAAGTGTATGCTACTCAAGAATTTCTAAATAAATAAAATTAAATTTATTAGGTTGTTACATCTTGAAATTTTGGGTATAAAAATTCATATATCTGGAGAAAATAGTAATTTAAAAAAATAGCTTGCAAAAAGAATAAAAATGGATTATTATAGAGATGTGAGAAATATTAGGAATATATGGATGATTATTCTATGTACATAATAAAGAGATGTAATTTTAATATAATGTTGGGAGGAATTTAAGAAATGAATAAGAGAAATATAGCAATAGCTATGTCAGGTTTAACAGTTTTAGCTTCGGCTGCTCCTGTATTTGCAGCAATAACAGAAGTAACTGTTGATGAAAGTTATACAACTGTGCAAAAAGATTACAAAACAACTTTAAAAAAGATACAAGAAGGTATATTAAACAAATCAATAACAGCAATAAAAGTATCATATGATGGAAATGTAGTATCAAATTTTACTGTTACTGGTGATTTATCAGTAGCTTCTAATCAATTTTATAATCTTGTAGAACCACAATTAAAAAATATGGATGATGGGGATTTAGTTGAATTTGCTATTTCATATTCTTTAAAAACTAAAACTTATTCTGAAAAGGAATTAAATGCAATTGCAGAAACTTTATCAAATCAAATAGTTATAAGAAAAGCAACTGCAAGTAGTCCTGGTTTAGTAGAACAAGATACAGTAGATAATACAAAGGTAAAAGCTGCAGGTAAAAATTTAACAGCAGGTGATTTCTATACATTTAAAGTAGGTTTAATTAATGCTTCTGATGCTTCTGAAGGATATGAACTTGAAGCAATAGCAAGAACTGATAATGCAGAAATGCTTGCTAAGTATAAATATGCTTTTACAGACACTGATACTGATACATGGGATGGTGCTGGTGTGCTTTCTGCAGCTAAAGCAGGAAATGTGAAAATAACAACTGGGCAAGTCGTAGATCAAGCAGCTTCTTTTGTAGTTACACCAGATTCGTCTGGTAAGACAGCTAAGGTAGCTGATATAGTACTGAATGCTGATGCAAAGTTTAACAAAGGAACTATAAATGTAAAAGTTATAAATGCAACAGAAACAACAATAGATGTTGACTCTAAATCTAGCACAAGTGCTGAAGATTTAGCTAAAAAATATGTATTTAAAGATTCAGAACTAGGTGAGATTTTAGATGTTTTAAAAACAACAAAAGGTTATGATGACGAACTTGTACAATTAGTTAATGGTAAATACCAAACAGTTGTTTATCCAGAAGGAAAAAGATTAACAACTAAAGGTGGAGAAGAAACTGCTCCTGTTAAATTAATAATAAAATCAGATAAAGTTAAAGACTTAAAAGACTATATAGATGATTTAAAAACATATAATAATAGTTATTCAAATGTTGTAACAGTAGCAGGAGAAGATAGAATAGAAACAGCTATAGAATTAAGTAACAAGTATTATAATTCTGATGATACTCATGCTATATCTAGTGAAGCAGCAGATAGTATTGTTTTAGTTGGTTCTCAAGCAATAGTTGATGGACTTGTTGCATCACCTTTAGCTTCTGAAAAGCATGCTCCTTTATTATTAACTTCAAAAGATAAATTAGATTCAAACTTAAAATCTGAAATAAAGAGAGTTATGGATTTAAAATCTACAACTGGTATAAATACTACTAAAAAAGTTTATTTAGCTGGTGGAGTTAATTCTATATCTAAAGATGTAGAAAATGAATTAAAAGATATGGGACTTAAAGTTACAAGATTAGCTGGAGATGATAGATATGAAACTTCTTTACAAATAGCTGATGAAATAGGTCTTGATAATGATAAAGCATTTGTAGTTGGTGGAACTGGATTAGCAGATGCTATGAGTATAGCTCCAGTTGCTTCTCAATTAAAAGATTCTAATGGGAAATTAAATGCTACAGATGGAGATGCTACTCCAATAGTAGTTGTAGATGGAAAAGCTAAAGATATAAATGCTGCTACAGAAGATTTCCTAGACAATGCTCAAGTTGATATAATAGGTGGAGAAAACAGTGTATCTAAAGATATAGAAGAAGCTATAGATGATGCTACTGGAAAAGAGCCTAATAGAACAAGTGGTGAAGATAGACAAGCTACTAATGCTGAAGTAATGAAGGAAACTGATTACTTTGAAAAAGCTAGTGTAGAAAACTATTTTGTAGCAAAAGATGGTTCTACTAAAGAAGATCAATTAGTAGATGCTTTAGCAGCAGCACCAGTTGCAGCTAACTTTGGTTCAACTTATGATGGTAAAAATGCAAATGGAACAGTTTCTCCAGCACCAATAGTATTAGCTACTGATAGCTTATCTTCAGACCAAAATGTAGGTGTAAGCAAATCAGTTAAAGATGATGGTGGAAAGAACTTAGTTCAAGTTGGTCAAGGTATAGCTAGTTCAATAATAAACAAAATGAAAGATTTATTAGATATGTAATCTGAGTTTTAATAAAACTTTAAATATAAAAAGACTTCTCATATGAGAAGTCTTTTTTACTATAAAAATAAATGCAAAATAAAATAGAGGCTATAGTTAGCCTCTATTTTATGTGAGAAATACCTAAATAAAAAGATGTTTAATTTATTTAAGTAAAATCATTATACTATAAATTAAAATAATTGTCTACTATTATGGATTTTTAATGTATAATAGTAATTGGACAATAGAAAAGGAGGTACTTATATGTCAGTTATAGATGCGATACTTGACAAAGCAGATGAACAAGAAATAAAGAAATTAAATGTTATAGTAGATAAAATAGATGCACTAGAAGACAGTATGAAAAACTCATCAGATGAAGAATTAAAAAATATGACAGAGTTATTTAGAAATAGACTGAAAAATGGAGAAACTTTAGATGATATACTTCCAGAAGCATTTGCTGTAGTTAGAGAAGTATCAAGAAGAAAACTTGGGATGCGTCAATATAGAGTACAGTTAATTGGTGGTATAGTAATACATCAAGGTAAGATAGCAGAGATGAGAACTGGTGAAGGTAAAACTTTAGTTGAAGTAGCACCAGTGTATTTAAATGCTCTTACAGGCAAAGGGGTACATGTAATCACAGTAAATGATTATCTAGCAGAACGTGATAAGGAGCTTATGCGACCAGTTTACGAATCTCTTGGTATGACAGTAGGAGTAATTATAGCTAACCAAGACCCAAATATAAGAAAACAACAGTATAAATGTGATATAACTTATGGTACAAATAGCGAATTTGGGTTTGACTATTTAAGAGATAATATGGTACCAGATTTATCTTATAAGGTACAAAGAGAACTAAATTTTGCCATAGTAGATGAGGTAGACTCAATATTAATAGACGAAGCTAGAACTCCACTTATAATTGCTGGAGATGGAGATGAAGATTTAAATCTTTATGAGCTAGCAAATAACTTTATAAAAAATGTTAAAGAAGAAGATTTTGAGATGGATAGGAAAGAAAAAACCATAGCATTAACAGCAAAGGGTATAAGTAAGGCTGAGTCGTTTTTTGGTATAAAGAACATTACTGATATAAAGAATATAGAATTATATCATCATATAAATCAAGCTTTGAGAGGTCATAAGCTTATGGAAAAGGATGTTGACTATGTTATTTCAAATGGAGAAGTAATGATAGTTGATGAATTTACAGGAAGAGTAATGGATGGAAGAAGATTTACAGATGGACTTCATCAAGCTATAGAGGCTAAAGAAGGTGTTGAAATAAAAAATGAATCTAAAACCATGGCTACAGTTACTTATCAAAATTTCTTTAGACTGTATGAAAAGCTTTCAGGAATGACTGGTACTGCAAAGACAGAAGAAGGAGAATTTGAGTCAATATATAAATTAAATGTTGTTCAAATCCCAACTAACAAACCAGTTATTAGAGCCGATTTACATGACAAAGTATTTAAAACAGAAGAAGAAAAATACAATGCTGTTGTAGAAGAAATAATAAGGATACATAAGACTAGACAGCCAATACTTGTTGGTACAGTTTCTGTTGAAAAGTCTGAGAAGTTGTCCAAAATGCTTAAAAAGCAAGGCATAAAACACCAAGTCTTAAACGCAAAACAACATGATAAAGAGGCAGAGATAATCTCTAAAGCTGGTAAATTGGATGCTATAACAATTGCCACAAATATGGCAGGTAGAGGAACTGATATTTCTTTAGGAGCAGGAGATAAAGATGAAGAACAAGAAGTTAAAAATTTAGGTGGTCTTTATGTTATAGGAACAGAAAGACATGAGTCAAGAAGAATTGATAACCAGCTTAGAGGTCGTTCTGGTCGTCAAGGCGACCCAGGTACATCAAGATTTTTTGTAAGTCTTGAAGATGATGTAATAAAACTTTATGGTGGAAAAACTATAGAGAAACTTATGAAGAGAACAAATTCAAAGGAAAATACAGCTATTGAAAGCAAAGCACTTACAAGAGCTATAGAAAGAGCACAAAAAGGTGTAGAAGGTAAAAACTTTGAAATAAGAAAAAATGTCCTTAAATATGATGATACTATAAATGAACAAAGAAAAGTTATATACAATGAAAGAAATAAAGTTCTAAATGATGAGGATATTCAAGAAGATATTCAAAAAATGGTTAAGGATATTATACAAGAAGCAGGAGAAACTTATTTAATTGGAAGAAAAAGAGATTATTATGGATATTTTAAACATTTATACAGTACATTTATGCCAGCAGATACATTATTAATTCCTGGAGTAGATAAAAAAAGTGTTCAAGAAATAGTTGATAGCACTTATGAAATTTCAAAAAGAGTTTATGACTTGAAAAAGATGATGGTTGGTATTGAAAAGGTTGCAGAGTTGGAAAAGACAGTACTTTTAAAAGTAGTTGATCAATACTGGATAGACCATATAGATGCTATGGAACAATTGAGACAGTATGTAGGTCTAAAAACTTATGCTCAAAAAGATCCATTTAAGGAATATGCTTTAGAAGGATACGATATGTTTGAAGAACTAAATAAAAATATAAGGGAAACAACAGTACAATATCTATATAAATTTAATTAAAAATGATAACTTAGATTACCTTCATTAAAAATAGGTAATAATAAGTATTTTGATTTATATATGATAAGATTATAATTAAATTAATAAATTCATATAAATGAAAAAGAAGCTGAAAATCAGCTTCTTTTTCTGTGTGAGAAATACGGAAAAAAGAGATGCTTGAAATTTCTTTCTTCCATTTAATATTATACTATAAAGAAGATGAAAAGTCTATCAGTTATAAACTGGATTATAAAAAAAAATTACAATTTTGTTACTTTTTTGTATACATAAATGCTTAAAAAATAAGGTATAAAAAAGAATTTCATACCAAATGCTTAATTATTACAATATAGCCTATTTATTGAAATAATATCAAATATATATTATAATTGGTAAATAAGGAAAAAATGATGAAAAATTGAATTTTTTAGGGGGAAAATACTATGAATAGAAAAAATCTTTCTATAGTTATGGCAGCTGCAATGATAAGTACATCAGTAGCTCCAATTTTTGCTGCAGAAACTACACAGGTAAAAAAAGAAACAATAACTAAAAAAGAAGCTACAGAATTAGTTTCAAAAGTTAGAGACTTAATGTCTCAAAAGTATACTGGAGGTTCTCAAGTTGGACAACCAATATATGAAATAAAAGTTGGTGAAACTTCATCACAGTTAAAAATAATAACTAATATAGATGAATTAGAAAAATTAGTAAATGCTTTGGGAGAAAATAAAGAACTTCTAGTAACTATAACAGACAGAGGGCATACAACAAACAGTGCTAATGAAGTAGTTGCTGAAGCAATTGAAAAATATGAAAACTCAGCAGACCTTTCAGCTGAAGCTAATTCTATAACAGAAAAAGCTAAAACTGAAACTAATGGAATTTATGGAGTTGCAGATGTAAAGGCTTCATATGATAGTGCTAAAGACAAACTAGTTATAACTTTAAGGGATAAAAAAGAAACAATAACTTCTAAAACTATAGAGATAAGTATTGGTGATGAAAAAATTGATTTAGTAGCAAATCCAGTTGATTCAATTGGAACAAACTTAGACCCATCTGTAGAAGGATTTAAAGTAAATAAAATAAATAAGTTAGGTTTAGCAGGAACTAAAGACATAGCTGATGTTAAATTAGCTGAAATAACTATAAAAAATAGTGACCTAAATACAGTTTCACCACAAGATTTATATGATGGATATAGATTAACTGTTCAAGGTAATATGGTAGTAAATGGTACATCAAAATCAATTAGTGATATTTCAGCAAAAGATTCAGAAACAGGAAAATATAAATTTACTGTTAAGTATACTGATACATCTGGAAAAGCTATAGAGATTACTGTAGAAAGTGCTAATGAGAAGGATTTAAAAGCTGCTAAAGCTGCATTAGAAGGAAATTCAAAAGTTAAATTGATAGCTGGAGATGATAGATATGCAACTGCTGTAGCTATAGCAAAACAAACAAAATATACTGACAATGTAGTTATAGTTAATTCAAATAAACTAGTTGATGGATTAGCAGCTACACCACTAGCTCAATCTAAAAAGTCACCTATATTATTAGCATCTGACAATGAAATACCAAAAGTAACTTTAGACTATATAAAAGATATAATTAAGAAAAGTCCATCAGCTAAAATATATATAGTTGGAGGAGAATCAGCAGTATCAAATACAGCTAAAAAGCAATTAGAATCAGTAACTAAAAATGTTGAAAGACTAGCTGGAGATGATAGACATACAACTTCTGTAGCAGTAGCAAAAGCTATGGGTTCTTTTAAAGATGCATTTGTAGTAGGTGCGAAAGGTGAAGCTGATGCTATGAGTATAGCTGCTAAAGCTGCTGAACTTAAGGCTCCTATAATAGTAAATGGCTGGAATGATCTCTCAGCAGAAGCTATCAAATTGATGGATAGAAAAGAGATTGGTATAGTTGGTGGTTCTAACAATGTATCTAGTCAAATTGAAAATCAACTTATTGATATTGATAAAGATAGAAAGGTTCAAAGAGTTGAAGGAGAAACAAGACACGATACTAATGCCAAAGTCATAGAAACATATTATGATAAATTAGATAAACTATATATAGCAAAAGATGGATATGGAAATAATGGTATGCTAGTGGATGCATTAGCAGCAGGTCCTTTAGCAGCAGGAAAAGGTCCAATACTTCTAGCTAAAAATGACATAACAGATTCACAAAAAAGTGCTCTTGATAAAAAATTAAATCTTGGTGCAGAAGTAACTCAAATAGGTAATGGGATTGAATTGACAGTAATACAAAAGATAGCTAAAATACTAGGTTGGTAATAAATCTATACTGTGGAGAAGATTCCTTAATATATAGGAATCTTTTTCTACAGTTTAGCTATTTATTGTAGATTATAACATTTTATGAAATAGGAGGATATAGTAGTGGTAGATGCAACTTTATTTTTTACACCACATCAAGATGATGAAACTTTAAGTATGGGTAGTGCCATAATTGAGCATGTTGAAAAAAGTGATACACACGTAATTTTGTGTACAGATGGTAGTAAATCAATAATAAGGAAAGTTTTAGATGATGGAGGTACATGTTCCTATCATATTAAAGATGTGCATAAGTATTCTCTATCAGAAAGTGAATTTTCAAAAAATAGAGATGAAGAATTCAAAGATAGTTGTGAAGCAATGGGTGTAAAAGAAAGCAATATACATATAGAAGATAATAGAGCACATGATGGTGAGTTAAATAAAGAAAAAGCAAGAGAAATAATTCTTAAGTATCTAAAAGAATATCCAGATGCGAAAGTAAAAACAGTTACTCCATTTAAAGCTAGTGGAATACATGAAGACCATAGAGCATTAGGTGAAGCAGCTTTAGAATTGTATAAAGAAGGTAAAATAAAAGACTTAAGATTTTATGTAGAACCATATGACTACATTGATTTTAAAAAAGTTAATCCAAATGTAGAAGTATGGGAGGTATTACCTAGCCAAGAAGAGAAGTTATTAAGTGCAATGAATTCATATAAGAAATGGAATCCAGAAAGTGGTCATTACGCTATAGGGTACCATTCAGTAAAATCCCACTTTGATGAACTAGCTACAAGTAAAATACAGTATGTTCATGCTCCATAAAATATTATTAAAGAATTAGGAGGTAATAATTAATGAAAATATCAAAAAAGATAGTGTCATTATTAACTATAACATTTTTATCTGTTACATTGTATGGAAATACATCTAATGCGTCGACCAAGGATACGCTAACAGGTTCTGGTAGATGGGAAACTGCTATAAAAATAAGTCAAGCTGGATGGACAAAGTCTGATAATGCTATATTAGTAAATGATAATTCAATAGCAGATGCTTTATCAGCTACTCCATTTGCAAAAGCAAAAAATGCACCTATATTATTAACTCAAAGTAATAAACTGGATAGTAGAACAAAAGCAGAATTAAAAAGACTTGGTGTAAAAAATGTATATTTGATAGGTGGCTCAATTGCAATAGGTTCAAATGTTGAAAAGCAATTAGATGCAGATAATATAAACTTTGAAAGAATATCTGGGAGTAGTAGATATGAAACTTCTTTAAAGTTAGCAGAAAAATTAGATAAGGAAAATTCTATATCTAAAATAGTTGTGGTAAATGGAGAAAAAGGACTTGCTGATGCTGTAAGTGTTGGAGCTATAGCAGCTCAAGAAAATATGCCAATAATACTTTCTGATTCAAATGATGGAATTGAAGTAGCTGATAATTTTATAGATAGTAAAGGTATAGAAAAATCATATGTAATAGGTGGGACATATTCTATTTCTAATTATGTAGAAAGAAGTTTACCAAATGCTACAAGAATAGCAGGAGAGAGTAGAAGTGAGACAAATGCAAAGATTATAGAAGAATTCTATAAAAATACTGATATAAAAAATATTTATGTTACAAAAGATGGTACAAAGAATAAGAATGATTTAATAGATTCTTTGGCAGTAGGAGTATTAGCTGCAAAAAATAGTTCTCCGATAATTTTAGCTGGAAATAAACTTGATACTACACAAAAAGAGATTTTAAATACTAAGATTATAGATAAAGTTACTCAAATTGGTGGTTTAGGGAATGAAGATGCTGTAAAAAGCATAATAGATATGCAAGAGAAGACTAAATATACTGTAGAAACTATTGATGAGTTAAATGTTGCTATTAAAAAGGCTGATGCAAATGATGTAATAATATTTGATCCAGAGAAAGATACTAGTATAAGTGATTCATTTAAGATAGAAACAAATAAGGCTATAACTATAGAATTTGATGGAGTATTCAAAAAATCTATAACTATAGACATGCCTAATGGAGATGTAAAGAATTTTGGAGAAATATCCAGTGATATAAGAATAGATAATATAAAGAAGGGTACTTTGATTAATGAAGGTAGTATACAAGGTATAGATATTTATTCTAAAAATGGGTGCAAGATAGAGAATACAAGTGATGGAGATATATGGATTATAACTATAGATGCTGATGCTAAAGATGTATATATAGAAAATGATGGAGATATAACAAAAATATCAAATAATGCACCAGGAGTCATAGTAAAAAATTCTGGAAAAATTGATTTAGTAAATGGTAATGAGCAACCTGCAATTAGTGGGAAGAAACCAACAACTAACGATACTGAATATAATGACGAAAGAGCACGTGGATTGTCTGTTAGTACAAAACCTTGTTCAATACCTGAAAAAGACCATGTGAGAGTGACAATATCTAGTGAGCCTAAAAGTTCAAGATATAAGATTTATTATAGAGTTGTAGAAGATAAACCTTCTGCTATGTATGTGGGAGAAAAAATTAGTGTGAGAAATTGGGATTTGGCATCAAAGTCAGATGGTTCATTTGTAGAAAAAGCTAAAGATGGATCATATATAGAAGTTGTTGAAATAAATACTTCAACTAATAAAGTTACTCGATGGGGAAGATCAAACTCAACTGATGATGGATTTTAAAGTGTAAATGAAATTTAAAAAGTAGATTACTATTTATAGTAGTCTACTTTTTACTTTCTAAAAATTATCATCTTACTAAATAAATAATTTAAAACAATAACAACTATATTAGTGAAAACCTTCACTATAACATCATTTACAAAAAGTAAATCAACCATTATATACATAATAACCATTTCTATAATACCAGAAATCAATCTAAAACTAACAAAGGACAAAAACTCCTTAAACAAGAACTTTAACTCAACTCTTCTACTTTCAAACACAAAAAACTTATTAGTAACATAAGCAAATAAAACAGCAAGTATCCATGCCAAAGCATTTGCAACCATAAAATTAAATAAAATAACTCTAGTAAAAAATAAATAAGAAACTATATTTACAAGGGTGGTAAATGCTCCAAAAAATAAATATAATATTGTCTCTTTATGTTTTTTAAAAATCAAATATAACCCTCCCAAACTAATTAAATATAACTATTCTTGAAGATTCTAACACATTTTAGTATAACATATCCATTAATTAATAAATCAATACATTATAAAATATCATAAAAAACAAAATTATAGCACTATACAATTAATATGCACTTATAATCCATATTTTATCAAAATAAAATATGACCTCGATTTAGAAATCTGATATAATAAAAATTAAATACATACAAGGGGGTAAATATGAGAAAGTACAAATCAAAAAAATTGTCAAAGCTACTGGCATTGTTGACAGTTTGCTTTTTAATAGTGTCAACAGTACCTGTATCAGCAGAAAACAATAAAACACTAGATGGAGTAGAAACTGCAGAATACTCTGAAAGCTATCTTCAATACCTAGAAGATGTCAAAAACGGAGACACAGCAAAATATAATGGAGTAATACCAGTTCCGCATGAAATGGAAGGTACAATACTTCAAAATAAGGGAAGAAGCACTCTTCCATCATCATACAAAGCGAGTGCATCGTACAATCCAATAAATTTAGGATTGACTACACCAGCAAAAAATCAAGGAAATCTTAATACATGCTGGGCATTTTCTAGTATGTCAACTTTAGAATCATACTTAAAGTTAAAAGGTTATGGAACTTATGACCTTTCAGAAGAACACTTTAGATGGTGGTCAACTGGTGGAACATATGGATGGAATTTAGATGATATGTCAGGTAGCTCAAATGTAACAGCTATAGGATATTTGACTGCATGGGCAGGACCTAAATTAGAAAAAGATATACCATATAATCTTAAATCTGAAGAACAAGGTGCAACTAGACCTTCAAATATGGATACTGCACCAACTCAATTTAATGTAACAGATGTTATTCGTCTTGGTAAAGATAAAGAAACTGTAAAAAATGCTATAATGCAATATGGTTCTGTTACATCAGGATATGCACATTATTCAACATATTTTAATAAAGATGAAACAGCATATAATTGTACAAATAAGAGAGCACCTTTAAATCATGCTGTAGCTATAGTAGGATGGGATGACAATTATTCAAAGGACAACTTTGCTTCTGATGTTAAGCCAGAATCAAATGGAGCCTGGTTAGTAAAAAGTAGCTGGGGAGAATTCAATTCTATGAAAGGATTCTTCTGGATTTCTTATGAAGACAAAACTATTTTAACAGATACAGATAACTATGCAATGAAATCAGTATCAAAACCAGACAGTGACAAAAAAATGTACCAACTTGAATATGCTGGTCTTAGTAAGATAATGTCAAATAAAATAACTGCAGCAAATGTATTTGATTTCAGCAGAGATTCTGAAAAACTTGACTCAGTTATGTTTGAAACAGACTCTGTAGGAGCAAAATACGAAGTATATTATGCACCAGTAGTAAATGGAGTTCCTCAAAACAATTCAATGACAAAACTTGCAAATGGAACAGTATCATACTCTGGATACATAAATGTACCTACTAACTCTTATAACCTCCCAAAAGGGAAAGGTGCAATAGTAGTAGTTATAGATAACACTGCAAATCCTAATAGAGAAAAATCAACTTTAGCATATGAAACTAACATAGATGGATACTATCTATATGAAGCTAAAGCAAACTTAGGTGAAAGTTACATACTTCAAAACAATAAATTTGAAGATATAAATACATACAGTGAATTTTCTCCTTGCAACTTTGTTATAAAAGCTATAACAAAAACATCTTCTGGACAGGCTACTTCAGGAGAATCTTTAACTGGAGCAGACAGATATGAAACAGCAGTTAAAGTTAGTCAAAAAGGGTGGACTTCTTCACAAAATGCAGTATTAGTAAATGGAAATGCAATAGTGGATGCTTTAACAGCTACACCATTTACAGCAGCAATTGATTCTCCAATCCTTTTAACAGGAAAAGATAACTTAGATTCAAAAACTAAAGCAGAATTACAAAGATTAGGAACTAAAAAGGTTTATCTAATAGGTGGAGAGAATTCTTTAAGTAAGAATGTACAAACTCAACTTAGCAATATGGGTATATCAGTAGAAAGAATTTCTGGTAGCGATAGATACAAGACTAGTATATCTTTAGCTCAAAAACTAAACAGTATAAAATCTGTTTCACAAGTTGCAGTGGCAAATGGTGTTAATGGACTTGCAGATGCAATAAGTGTTGGTGCAGCAGCAGCTGATAACAATATGCCAATAATACTTACTAATGAAAAGAGTGAGTTACAAGGTGCTGATGAGTTTTTAAATTCATCAAAAATAACTAAGTCTTATATAATTGGTGGTACAGCTACTTTATCATCAAACTTAGAAAGCAAGCTTTCAAATCCAACAAGACTTGCAGGAAGTAATAGAAATGAAACTAACGCTAAGATAATAGACAAATTCTATACTAATTCAGATTTAAAATATGCTTTTGTTGTTAAAGATGGTTCAAAAAGTCAAGGTGACTTAATAGATGGACTAGCAGTAGGAGCATTAGGTGCTAAAACTGATTCACCAGTAGTTCTAGTTGGAAATAAATTAGATGAAAGTCAAAAGAATGTTCTTAAATCTAAAAAAATAGAAACTCCCATTAGAGTTGGTGGAAATGGAAATGAAAGTGCTTTTAATGAATTAAATAGTCTTTTAGGAAAATAATAAATATAAAGATAGTAAAGCTATACATTTTATTATTAGAAAATATTTAATATAAGTTTATAGATATAAAGTAACAAAATGGAGTGTCTCAAAATGAACTTTTTAGTTCATGAGGCACTCTTTTTGTATGAAATAAAATATATTTTTAGCATTTCAACAATGAAAAAGAGGTTTATCTCTATTTTGAGATAGCTCTTTTTTTATTGGGTGAGGAAAAATGTAATAAATTTAAACTGTAAAATAGTGTAAAGATATTTTATAATATAAATATAGTAAGATTTTAAACAAAATAAGGGGGTAATAATAATGAAAGCACCAAAAACTATTTTAACAACATTGACAATAGCGCTTACTTTAAGTAGCATTTCTATAACTTCATCATATGCACTTACAGAGGAAAAAATAATAGGTAATGGAAGATATGAAACTGCTGTAAAGATAAGTCAAAAGGCGTATGGTTCTAGTACTAATGTAGTACTGGTTAATGATAAGTCGTTAGCAGATGCTCTTTCAGCCACACCATTTGCAAAAGTTAAAGGAGCACCAATACTTTTAACAGAAAATAATAAGTTGGATGATAGAACTAAAGCAGAGATAAAACGTCTAGGAGCTAAAGACATTTATTTGATAGGTGGTACTGTTGTTTTAAGTAAAGATATAGAAAATCAATTGAAAAGTGAAGGATTCAATGTAGAAAGAATTAGTGGTAATGATAGATATGAAACTTCATTGATTTTGGCTAATAAATTGAAAGACATAAAAGATGTTAAGGAAGTGGCTGTAGTAAATGGAGAAAAAGGTCTAAGTGATGCTGTTAGTGTTGGAGCACCAGCTGCTCAAAACAACATGCCTATAATATTATCTAGTCCCAAAGATGGAGTAGAACCATTTGAAAAATTTATAAAAGAGGAGAAAGTTATAAGGGCATATGTAATAGGAGGTACAAATTCTGTCTCAAGAGCAGTAGAAAAGAGTCTTCCTAATGCAGAAAGATTGAGTGGAAAAGATAGAAATGAAACTAATGCGAAAGTAATAGAAAAGTTTTATACTGATACAAGTTTAAGTAATCTATATGTTACCAAGGATGGAAGTAAAAATGAAAATCAGCTTATAGATTCATTAGCAGTTGGAGTATTAGCCGCTAGAAATGAGTCACCAGTCGTTTTAGTTGGTGATAAACTAAACACAAAACAGAGAGATGTACTTAGTACGAAAAAATTAAGTACAGTAACACAAGTTGGTGGAAATGGAAATGAAGAAGCTTTTGACGAGATTAAGAGTCTACAAGATAAGACTGTTTTTGAGGCAAAAACTGTTGAAGAATTAACTGATATGATAAATATTGCAAGCCCTAACGATATTATAAACTTTAATCCAAAAGAGGATACTGTAAATGAGGCTTTTAGAATGGTAACAAATAAGCCAATAACTATTAATATAAAAGGCGATTGCTCAAAAACGGTTACAGTAGATATGCCTAATGGTGAAGTAAATAACTATGCTACTTTAGTAAATGTTATAGTTAGAAATATTGGAGAAGGTGGATTTAATAATCATGATACAATAACTATATTGTCAGTTCGTGACAAAAATGGTAGAGTTATAGAAAATACTAGAAATTCAGATATAGAAACAATGATGATATTGGCATCTGCTAATGATACAAAATTAATTAATGATGGTTATATAGGAAAGCTTATAGACAACTCATCTAATAGTGACATAACTAATCATGGGACTATAGATAAAAAAGTAAATCAGGTTGAGGATTTAGAAGCTAAGGTTGATTCAATAGAAAAAACTATAGATTCTATAAGCCAGAAAATTAATAAGATACAAGATATATTAGATAAACTTGGATTTCTAAAGAAGTTTCTTAATTAAAAAGATGTATATTTAAGAAAGCTATATTTTAGAACTATATCTGAAGATATATAGTTAGATAGATTCATAGCTAAAGCTAAATATACAGTTAAATCTTGGGGGAGGTAATATGGAGAGTGGATTTGAAGGTAAATTAGATACAAAAATTATGAAAAATAGAGTTAAATCAATAGATATAATAAGAGGGCTATCAATAGCCCTCATGATAGTTTGCAATAATCCTGGAACTTGGATGAGAATGTATCCTCAGCTAAGACATGCTATATGGCATGGTGTAACACTTGCAGATTTTGCATTTCCTTTTTTTGTTATATCTTTAGGGGTTACAATTCCAATATCAATAAATAGTAAACTAAAAAACAATAAGTCTACATTAAGCATAGTACTCAGTATATTTAAGAGAAGTATTTTACTTATATTATTTGGATTTTTCTTAAATTACCTAGGAAATCACGACTTAAGTACTGTGAGAATACTTGGAGTACTTCAACGTATGGGACTAGTTTATTTTGTAACTAGTTTAGTATACTTACTACTAAAAAAATTAAATGTAGGAAGTACTATGACAATAATTATATTCTTATGTATATCTGCATTTATAATAATAGGTTATTATGTAGTTGCAAAACCATATGGATTCGAGTTAGAAGGTTCTCTTGCACAATTGGTGGATTTCCATTTTTTTAAAGGTCATTTATACAAACCAGATTTTGAACCAGATGGATTCCTAACTAGCATAGTAGCAATTTCTTCAGGTATGCTGGGTTGTACTATGGGATGTGTACTTTTAAAAGAAAACATAGGAGAATACAAAAAATTCTTTAAAATATTAGTTATGAGTATTATTTTACTAATATGTGCTTTTATATTTAATCAATATTTTCCATTTAATAAGAGATTATGGTCTAGCTCATTTGTACTGTTAATGGCCGGAAGTTATGGTATATTACTGGCAATATTTTATTTCATATGCGACATCAAAAATAAGAGTAAAATATTCACACCAATAATAGCACTTGGTAGTAGCCCTATTTTTACATATATGTGTCTTGAGATATTAAGCCATGTTTTTTGGAATCTTCCAAAACTTACAGATAAAGTCGATTATCCAACTACTTTGGTAGAGTGGGTTACATATGAACTTATAACACCTTGGGCAGGTACAACTTGGGATTCTCTAGTATTTTCTTTATTGTATGTCTTATTCTGGGTTATAGTAATGTCCATTATGTATAAGAAAAAAATATTTATCAAAATTTAGTGTGATGTTTTTTTAGACAGGAATTTCTTTGTTTTTGTTTAAATATACAGAAAGTATTGGATATAATACAAGTTTCCTCTAGATAAAATTTAAAAATCATGCCATAAAAGATTACAAAAAGATTACAATTTGTAATTTTTTGTGCTATAATGAAAAAAGATTTACATAATATTGCATTTATGTAATATAAAACAAGTTCAAAACGAACTTAAACAAGGTTTAAAGGTTTAAAAATCTAGGGGGGATATAATGAAAAAGAGTACAAAATTATTAGCAACAGGAATGTTGTCTATAGCAATGGTGGCACCAAACGTGGCTTTAGCAGCGGAAAATACTACTGCAAATACAGAATCTAATTCAGATATTAATATAAATTTACAAAGAAAAAGTGTAGTGTTAGGAAGTAAATCGAATGCAAGTGTAAAGTTTAAAGAAAAATTAAATGCTGATTCGATAACATTAAATTTTATGTGTTATGATATGCCACTTGAAGCTACTTTAAATTACAATGAAAAGACAGATACATATGAAGGTGTAATAAATTATAATAAAGACCCAGAATACTTAAATGTATGGGAACTTCAAAGCATAAAAGTAAATGGTAAAGATGAACAAAAAGTTTTAAACAAAGAAGACCTAGAGTCTATGGGATTAAATCTTAAAGATTATGATGTTACACAAGAATTTATAATAAGTGATGCAAATTCAACAAAAGCAGTAAATGAATATATGAGAAAAACTTCTGCACCAGTAAAAAAACTTGCAGGAGCTACTAGATTTGAAACTGCTGTTGAGATAAGTAAACAAGGTTGGAAAGATGGAGCTAATAAGGTTGTAATAGTTAATGGAGAACTGGCAGCAGACGGAATAACAGCTACTCCACTTGCTTCTACTTATGATGCACCAATATTACTTGCAAATAAAGATGATATACCAGAAAGTACAAAGGCAGAATTAAAACGTCTAAATCCAAGTGATGTAATAATCATTGGTGATGATGGTTCAGTTTCACAAAAGGCAGTATCTCAAATCAAATCTGCTGTAGATGTGAATGTAACTCGTATTGGTGGTGTTGATAGACACGAAACATCTTTACTTATAGCAAAAGAAATTGATAAGTACCATGATGTTAATAAAATATACATAGCAAATGGTTATGCTGGTGAATATGATGCTCTTAACATTTCACCAAAAGCAGGTGAAGACCAACAACCTATAATATTATCTAATAAAGATTCTGTACCACAAAGTACATATGATTGGTTATCTTCACAAGGTCTAGAGGAAGCTTATTATATAGGTGGTAGCCAAAGCTTATCATCAAAACTTATAGACCAAATATCTAAAATAGCAAAAAATGGAGCTTCAAAAAATAGAGTTTCTGGTGCAGATAGACATGAAACAAATGCAAATGTAATTAAGACTTTCTATCCAGACCAAGAGTTGAGTGCAATGTTAGTTGCAAAATCTGACATAATAGTTGACTCAATAACGGCTGGACCTTTAGCGGCTAAATTAAAAGCTCCTATACTTATAACTCCAAAAACTTATGTTTCTGCATACCATACTACAAATTTATCAGAAAAAACAGCAGGAACAGTATATCAAATAGGTGATGGAATGAAAGATAGTGTTATAAGTTCTATAGCATCTAGTCTATCAAAACATAATTCACCTACAGAACCAGAAAATCCAGGAGATGCTGCAGGAAAAACTGTAGTGATTGACCCAGGTCATGGGGGTTCTGATTCAGGAGCAACAAGTGGATTAAATGGTGGAGCACAAGAAAAGAAATATACTCTTGATACAGCGTTAGCAACTACTGAATATTTACGTTCAAAAGGTGTAAATGTTGTTATGACTAGAGATACAGATAAAACAATGGCTCTAGGAGAAAGAACAACTTTATCAAATACTATAAAACCAGATTTATTTACAAGTATACATTACAATGCATCTAATGGTGCAGGTAATGGTGTAGAAATTTTTTATAAAGTAAAAGATAAAAATGGTGGAAAAACTAAGACTGCTGCATCAAATATATTAAAAAGAATATTAGAAAAATTTAACATGCAAAATAGAGGAATTAAAACAAGAACACTTGCAAATGGAAATGATTACCTATATGTTTTAAGAAACAATAATTACCCAGCAATACTTGTCGAATGTGCATTTATAGACAATAAGAGCGATATGGATAAGTTAAATACTTCTGAAAAAGTAAAAACAATGGGAACTCAAATTGGAATAGGAATAGAAGAATCTGTAAAATAAAACAAAAAATATTAAAGCAAAATATATCATCTCCTGTTATAATGTAAAATATAACAAGGGATGATATATTTTTGTAAAGAATCAAATTGTTTACAATGACGTTTATTGTATTGATAATCTGCTCATTATTGAGTATAATATAGAAATAAGTCAAAAATAAGATAGAAATAAGTTGAAATTAAGAATTAAAAAAATTTTTATTCCAATATGGAGGTAACTATGTCTGGATATACTAATGATGAATGTGAAATACCTAAAGTTAAAAGCTATCCAGGGGCAGATAAGGAAATTGCAAGCGAGATTGACTATAGCATAGTAAAAGGAACAGTTTTATTTGACTTGTACCAGAGAATTATGGATTTAGTTTTATCTATAATAGGACTTGTGATAGGTTTACCTTTAATAGCAATATTTGGAATTCTTATTAAAATAGAGGACAAAGGACCAATAACTTATAAGCAAGAAAGACTAGGAAAATGCGGAAGAAGATTCTATATATATAAATTAAGATCTATGAGAACAGACGCAGAAAAATTTGGCGCACAATGGGCTGAAAAAGATGATCCTAGAATAACTAAGGTTGGAAAGTTTATTAGGAAAACTAGAATTGATGAGATTCCACAGCTGTTTAATATATTAAAGGGGGACATGGGCTTAATAGGCCCTAGACCAGAAAGACCAAACTTTACTGTTCAATTTAATGAGGAAATACCTGGATTTATCAACAGGCTTGCTATAAAACCTGGACTTACAGGTTGGGCACAAGTAAATGGTGGATACGAAATCACTCCTGAAGAAAAACTTAAAGAAGATATTTACTATATAAAAAATAGGAGTATATTACTTGACTTTAAGATACTCTTTAAAACTGTTAAAGTAGTATTGACAGGAGATGGAGCTAGATAATTTTAAAATATTAGATTACTAATCAATGAAAAAGCTCTTTAAAAAAGAGCTTTTTTATTGTCAAAAAATACAAAAAAAGAAAAGGAATGAGAACTTATGATTAAAAAAATTTCTACTATATTATCGTTAGTTTTATTAATCTCTATTTCTAGTACGATAGGAGTATTTGCAGATGCAGATCCTAAGGAAGAGTTAATAGAAGGAAGTATACCAGAGATTTCTACAGAGTTAAATAAAAGAGTATTTAAGAGTTCTAAGGAAGTAATTCTTGTAAATGAAGATTCAATTGTAGATAGTATAAGTGCAACACCTTTAGCCTATTTAAAAAATGCCCCAATAGTTGTAACTAAGAGTAAAAATCTTGGGAGAGTAACAAGAAATTATCTAAAAGAACTAGGTACAGAGAAAGTTACAATAATAGGTGGTTTAAAAGCAGTATCTAAAGATGCTGAGCGTACTATAGAAAGAATGGGAATGAAAGTTGAAAGAATAAGAGGAAAAGACAGATATGATACATCCTTAAAGATAGCTAGAGAAATGTATAGAACTGTAGGGTTCGATAAAGTATTTTTACTTAGCTCAACTGTAGGATTAGAGAATGCCATATCTGTATATTCTTATGCCGCTAAAAATGGAATGCCAATAATATGGGCTAAAGATGAAGGTTTTGAAGAACAAATTGATTTCCTAAAAGGTAAAGACCTTGAAACAATATATGCACTAGGTGATTCAAAAGAGTTTATTGCAGAAGTTGATTCTAGCTTAAAGAATATAGAAGGTATAAAGCAAATAAATAAATCAAGTACAAATATCGATTTAATAAAGAAGTTTTATAATGAAAAAGATATAAAGAAAATATATACTGCTAGTTTAGACTTTGGTAGTAGGTCTGATGTAAATGAATATATTTCTTTGGGAGTAGTATCAGCTAAAGAAAATATGCCAATACTGATTTGTAGTGATAACTTAAGTAGTACACAAGATAAATTCTTAAAAAGTAACAATATAAATGAGGTAGTTGAAGTTGGATATGCAGTAGGGGATTATAGTCTATTAAAGAGTATATTTAATCTAACATCCTTATCTTGTATAATATTAATATTATTATTGCTATTGATTACATTTAGGGCACTTAGATATGATTCAATATAGTCTTTAATTTATAAGGAAGCTTTTCATAGGTTAGATTTATTTAATCAGAATAATGTGTATAAGCAGTTTTAAAAGTTCTACTTTTAGAGTTTAAATAGATAAGGAGAAAGAAAATGTCAAAAACAGCTAAAGCAGCATTGTGGATTATGGCAGCCACTATGTTTTCAAAAGTATTAGGTTTCCTTAGAGAACTTGTACTTGCAAATTTCTATGGGACAGGTATGTATGCAGATGTATTTGTATTAACATTAAATATACCTGGTTTAATCATAGCAGTCATAGGCTCTGCAATTGCTACAACTTATATACCTATGTACTTTGAGGCAAAGAAAAGACTTGGAGATGAAGGTGCTTTAAAATTTACTAATAATGTTTTAAATATATGCTATATAATGGCTATAATAATAGCTATTCTTGGGCTTTTATTTACAGAGCAATTTGTTACAGTATTTGCAGCAGGATTTAGAAATGACCCTGCTAAGTTTCAAGCAGCAATACTATTTACTAAAATAATGATTTCAGGAGTTCTATTCCTGAGTGGAAGTAAAATATTTAGTTCATTTTTACAGGTGAATGACAGTTTTGTAATTCCTGGTCTTATAGGAATTCCATATAACATTATAATAATAGCAGCAATAGCACTAAGTGCAGGTAAAAATATATGGATACTACCAGCTGGGGCACTGCTTGCTATGGCAAGTCAACTATTATTTCAGTTGCCATTTGCGTTTAAGAAGTCCTACAAGTATAAGCCATATATAAATTTTAAGGATGAGTCTATAAAAGAATTAGTTAACCTAGTATTACCTATGTTGATAGGGGTAGCTGTTGGACAGTTAAATATATTTGTCGATAGGTTATTGGCAACGACTTTAGGGGATGGAAAGTTATCAGCTCTTAACTATGCAAATAGACTAAATGAGTTTGTTATGGCATTATTCGTAACATCAATAATAACAGTTATATATCCTAAACTAGCAAAGATGTCAGGTAAAGATAATAAAGAAGGATTTATAAGTACTATTGTAAAATCATCTAACTGTATCATATTGGTGGTGCTTCCTATATCTATTGGAGCTATCATATTGGCAGAACCTTTAGTTAGAATCTTATTCCAAAGGGGTAAATTCGACGCATTATCAACAGACCTTACATCTATAGCACTTAGATTATATTCACTAGGCTTATTAGCGTGTGGAGTAAGAGATGTTTTATATAGGGCATTTTACTCTCTTGCAGATACAAAGACACCAATGATAAATGGAAGTATAGCTTTAATAATAAATATAGTTCTTAATTTAATATTGATAAGACCACTTGGTCATGCAGGTATTGCTATATCCACTAGTACTTCAAATATAATTACAGTTATATTATTGTTTATATCTCTTAAAAAGAAAAATGGATATTTTGGAGGAGATAAAATTATAAAGACTGGTCTAAAAAGTTTGGTAGCATCAGGAGTAATGGCAGTAGTCACTTTATTAATATATAATAACCTATATGCATTTATGGGTGCAGGAACAATTAAAGAAATCATATCAGTTGGAGTAGGGGTATTAGGTGGAGCTTCTGTATATACGATATTGATAGTTTTATTTAAAGTAGAAGAGATGGACTTAGCTTTTGAATTTTTAAGAAAAGGAAAACAAAAACTACTTAAAAGATAGACACTTACATTAGAAAATTAAAATAAAGTCAGAAAGGATGAAAATATGGATTATAAGAATAATTATGAAATGTGGTTGAATTCTCCTTATTTTGATGAACAAACGAAAAATGAGCTATTAAGCATAAAAGATGATGAAAAAGAAATACAAGATAGATTCTACAAAAACTTAGAGTTTGGAACAGGTGGTTTAAGAGGTATAATAGGAGCGGGAACTAATAGAATCAATATTTATACTGTTAGACGTGCGACACTTGGAGTTTTAAATTATATCATAAAGACTCAAGGAGAAGAAGGAAAACAAAAGGGAATAGTTATAGCACATGATAGTAGATACATGTCGAGAGAGTTTTGTATAGAAGTAGCAAAAACCTTAAGTGCTTATGGTGTAAAGGCTTATATTTTTGAAGAATTAAAGCCTACACCAGAACTTTCTTTTGCTGTTAGATACTTAAAATGTGCTATGGGGGTAGTAATAACAGCAAGTCACAATCCTAAAGAGTACAATGGATACAAGGTATATGACTCAGATGGGGGTCAAATCTGTATAGATATGGCAAATGATATAATAGCAGAAGTTAATAAGATTGATGATTACAGTGTTATTAAGAGTTTAGATTTTGAAGAAGCTTTATCTAAAGATTTAATAACTATATTAGATAATGAAATAGATGACGAATTTATAAAAGCTATTAAGAAGCAAGTGTTAAGACAAAATATAATAAATGAATATGGTAAAAAATTAAAAATAATATATACACCTATTCATGGAACTGGAAATAAGCCAGTAAGAAGAGTCTTAGATGAATGTGGATTTGAAAATGTGATGGTGGTTAAGGAACAAGAATTACCAGATTCTAATTTTTCAACAGTTAAGTATCCTAATCCAGAGGAAAAGTCAGTATTTAATATAGCTATTGAAATGGCAAAGAGTAATAATACTGATTTGATAATAGGGACAGACCCTGATTGTGATAGAGTAGGGGTTGTTGTAAAAGATTCAAGTGGTGAATATATAGTCTTAAATGGAAATCAAGTTGGCTCACTTTTAGTTAGATATATAATAGAGAGTTTAGTTGAAGAAAATAAACTTTCTGAAAACAATCCTACAATAATAAAAACCATAGTTACATCAGAGTTAGGTGCAAAAATAGCGAAGGCTTATAATGTAGATTGTTTAAATACTTTAACAGGATTTAAATTTATAGGAGAAAAAATAAAAGAATTTGAAGAAAGTAATGATAGAAGCTTTATAATGGGATATGAGGAAAGCTATGGTTACTTAATTGGAACTCATGCTAGAGATAAAGATGGTGTTGTATCTTCACTTATGATATGTGAAATGGCAGCATATTATTCTTCAAAAGGTATGAACCTGTATGAAGCTATGATAGATACATATAATAAATTTGGATATTATAAGGAAGAATTAAAGTCAGTGACTTTAAAAGGTATAGATGGAATAAAAAAAATAAAAGAGATGATGCTTTACTTTAGAAGTGTTAAAATAGATAATGTGGCTGATGTAAAAGTAGATAAGATTTTGGATTATAAGGATGGAGTAGATGATTTACCTAAATCAGATGTACTTAAATTTTTACTTGAAGATGGTTCTTGGATAGCTATAAGACCTTCAGGTACAGAACCTAAAATTAAATTTTACTTTGGAGCAAACTCAGACAACCAAGAAGATGTAGAATTAAAATTGAAAAATTTAATATCTTATATATTAAATGTAGTGGATTCTATATAAAAAGCTAAGGGGAGATAAACAATGAAAGTATACAATGTCATAATGGCTGGAGGAGGAGGAACTCGTTTCTGGCCACTTAGTAGACAAGAAGTACCTAAACAGCTTATAAATTTAAGTGGAGAAGATGCTTTAATAAATGAAACTATAAACAGAATAGATTCTCTAGCAAAAAAAGACGATTTATTTATAGTAACTAATGAGAAGCAATTGGAAGCTTTAAAGGATACAGTAAAAGATAAATGTTTAGATGGCAACATATTGCCAGAACCATGTGCCAGAAATACAGCAGCAGCTATAGGTTTTGCAGCTTTTAACATAATGAAAAAATATGGTGATGGTGTTATGTGTGTATATCCAGCTGATCATTATATAAAAGATGAAAAAGAATTTAAATCTATATTAGAAAAAGCTATCTATATAGCAGAAAACAATGATAAACTAGTAACTATTGGTATAACACCTACATTTCCATCAACAGGATATGGATACATAAATTTTAATAGAGAAAACACAATAGAAAATGTTGCATATGAAGTAGTGGAGTTTGTAGAAAAGCCAAATTATGAAATTGCTAAAGAATATGTAAACTCTAAAAAATATGTATGGAATAGTGGAATGTTTGTATGGAAGGTATCTAAAATATTAGAAGATTTTAAGAGGTACTTACCTAAAGTATATGAAAAATTAGAGGAAATCAGCAATTACTTAGGTACAAAGGAAGAAATAGAAAAAATAAAAGAAATATATCCAACAATACAATCAATTTCCATAGATTATGGTATTATGGAAAGAAGTAATGATGTTATAGTAGTTCCTGGCGATTTTGGGTGGAATGATGTTGGGTCTTGGGATTCTCTAGGTGCAATATATCCAACTGATAATGAAGGTAACATCAAAAGAGGTGAAAATATTACTATAGACACTAAAAATTCAATTATATATTCAGATGACAAATTAATATCGACAATAGGTATTAGTGATCTGATAGTAGTATCTACAAATGATGCAGTTATGGTTTGTAGAAAAGATAAAGCTCAAGATGTTAAAAAGATAGTAGAGCAATTAAAAGAAGAAGATAGACAAGAATATATGTAGGAGGTGTTCATTTGATTCCTAAAAAAATACATTATGTATGGTTTGGTGGTCCAAAAGGAAATATAGAAAATATATGTATAAACTCTTGGAAAGAAAAGCTTCCAGAATATGAGATAGTAGAGTGGAATGAAAAAAACTTTGATATAGAGAAGGAAATAAAAGGAAATAAGTTTTTGGAAGAATGTTATAAAAGAAAGCTTTGGGCATTCATATCTGATTATACAAGAATAAAAGTACTCTATGAACAAGGTGGAGTTTATATGGATACAGATATGCAAATATTAAAGGATATAACTCCTCTTTTAGAAAATAATAGGCTAATCTGTGGGTATGAAGATGATAGAGAATATATAAATGGTGCTATAATAGGTGTAGAAAAAGGACATCCTTTTTTAAAAGACTTATTGGAGTATTATGAAAAAGAAGTACTTACTTCTTCATTGTTTACAATACCAAAGATAATGACTCATCTTATGGAAAAAAATTATAAGAAGATTGACCCAAATAATTATGAAGAGGGCATTCGTGTCTATGATAAAGAATATTTTTATCCTTTTGGATTTAAAGAAGACTTTACACCAGAATGTATAACAGAAAACACTTTTGGTATACATTGGTGGGGAAAAAGTTGGGCTAAAAAGAGAAATTATTTCTTAGAAAGCAAACACTTAACAGGTGCAAATAAGATATGGAAGTGTTGTAAAATATTTGCAAGTAATACTTTACGAAACTAAAAGGGAGAAAGTAAAATGAAGACTTTAAACGATGATAGAAATATTATGATGAAAAAATATCTTTATATATTTGTTTTGTTTATCATAGTACTTAGAAAGTATATGATATCATTTATTGACCCAAATATAAATCTAGGGATGATTAAATCAGCGTTATTTTATTCTTCAATAGGAATACTAATGCTACTTTTTTTATTTGATAAGAGAAAAAGTATAACAGAAATGTTTCTAGTTGGAGCTTGTGTCTTACTTTATGTATTAAATAGAGAAGGAGCTATATTATTAATTGTATTACTAGCTGTATCAGCTAAACAAATAGATGATAAATATATAGTTAAAAGTTACTTAATAATATCTGCATGTTTTTTAATAGCAGCTATATTATTATTTAATTTATTTCCTTCATTAGTATTTAATCAAGAAGTCCACTATAGATATATAGAAAATATAGATATGCTTGTTACAAGAATGGATTTTGGGCTTGGTAATCCAAATAGTGTATTTTATCATATGGTTACTATATATGCAGCATATATATTCTTAAGATATAAAAACTATAATAAATGGGATAGAATAATTTTATTTGGTTCTGCATTTTTTGTTTATCAAACGACATATAGTAGAACAGGATTTTTTACTATATTAGCAGGATTAATATTTGTAGAAATAATAAGATTGATAAACATAAAAAAAATAAAAGGTCTACCAACACTTGTAAAGATGTTGCCAATAATACTTACTTTATCTAGTGTAGCTATTGGTATGATGTTTTCTAAGAGTAGTATATTAAATAGATTATTAGCAAGTAGACCTAAGTATTGGCATGTATACTTAGCTGAAGCAGGAAATTTTATGAAACCTTTTGGAAATTCATATAGCGCAGCTATAAAAGCAACCAATCCATTAGACAGCTCTTATATATATATAATTAGTGTATTAGGAGTAATTGCTTGCATATTATTTATGTATTTGATGTATAAAGGCATAGGAAGTTTTATAGAAAAAGATAAGAAAGAGTATTTAGTAGCTTTATTCATATTTTTATTATACTCTTTTGCAGAAAACTTACTATTAGAGGCTTCATTTAGTTTTGCAATAGTATTACTAATAAAAGAAGTAATATTAAATGATAAAAGAAATGTAGAACTGTGGAAAATGAAAAGTAGGAGGTAGTAATGTTAATATCATTAATAATGCCAACATTAAATAGATATGATGATATATACTTACTTATGGACAGCTTAGAAAGTCAAACTTACAAAAACTTTGAACTTATAGTAGTGGATCAAAACGATAATAACAAAGTTAAGGAGATAGTTGACAAATACATTGATAAGTTAGATATAAAGTATATAAAAAGCGATAAGCTGGGATTAAGTTATAATAGAAATGTAGGAATAAATAACGCTAAAGGTCAAATTATAGGTTTCCCTGATGATGACTGTGTTTATGAAAATAATACATTAGAAAAAGTTATAAACTTCTTTAATCAAAATAAAGACTATAAAATATACAGTTGCAAGACTATGGATGCAAATAAAATTGATGCATTTAAAAAAATGGCGGATGGAACTTGTGATATTACAAGTTCCAACGTTTTAAATACTATAACATCTATAACTTTTTTTGTTGACTTTGAAGAGAAAGAATATACAAGGTTTGATGAAAAATTAGGTGTTGGTGGAGAATTTGGTGCTGGTGAAGAGATAGATTATGTTTTAAATTTATTGAGCTTAGGATTTAAAGGAAAATACTTTGGAGATGATATAATTTACCATCCTGCAAAAAAACATTCTAAATCTAAAGAAAAGTATCAAAAAGATTATAACTATGGAAGAGGTTTTGGAGCACTTTGTAAAAAAGAAATAGTCTATAGAAAGAATTATAAGTTTGTAAAGGTTATGGCATCGAAACTTGTAAGAAATATAGGTGGTCTTATATTGAGTTCCAACAGAGATTATCATAGTGCCACTATAAAAGGAAGAATTAATGGATTTAGACAGTATAAGTTATAATGAGGATGGTGTTTATGGACAAGGTTAAATTTTTAATAAATATGCTTTTGGCTTTTTTTATGTATCCATTTAGTAAGCATAAGTTTAATGATAGAAATATCTGGCTTATAGGTGGACATTCAGGAGATATATACAATGATAATGCGAAGTTCTTTTATGAGTATATGTTGAAGGAGCATAATGATGTAGAGACTTATTGGGTGGTAAATAAAGACAGTAAAGTATTTGATAAAATTCCAGGCAAAAAATTAATAAGAGGAAGTGTAGAAAACTATCTATATTATTACAATTCAAAAGCCATAGTATTTTCACATGCGCCATCAGCAGATATAGCACCATATAACTTTGCTGTACCTGTTCTTAATTATTTTCATAAAAAGACAGTAAAAGTATTCTTAAATCATGGGACTATAAGTTTTAAAAAGAGAAAACCAATGAATAAAAAATTCAAAAATATTATAGACAATCTATATAAAAGCTATAATATAGTTACAGCAAGTTCTGAGTTTGAAAGAAATGTTATGGTAGATGATTGGGGAATGTTAGATGACTCAGTTTATATAATTGGAAATGCAAGATATGACAATTTACCAACAAATGAAGTTGCACAAACACGAGATATATTATATACTCCTACATGGAGAGATTGGATAAAATTTAGTTCAGGAAAATTTACAGATACAGATTATTTTAAAAGTATAATGAATTTTTTGAATGATGATAAGTTAAATAAAATACTAGATGAGAAAGATATAAATGTAAAAATTTATATGCATCATCTTATGCATGAGTTTATAGATGACATAAAAGAAAATATAATGGGAAAACGAATTGTGTTTTTAGACAAAGGGGTAACTCTAGCAAATGAAATTAGAAAATCAGCTGCAAATATAACTGATTATTCAAGTGTAGCTATAGACTTTTTATATATGAATAGACCTATACTGTTTTACCAATTTGATTTGGAGGAATATATGGAAAAAGTTGATTCATATATAGATTTGAAAGGTGAAATGTTTGGGTCTTTAGCTTATAATAATGATGAAGCTGTGAATAAACTTATTGATATTATTGAAAATAATTTTGAGGTTATGGGTAACCAAAAAAATGAGAGAAATAAGTTTTTCAGATATAATGACAATAAGAACTGCAAGAGGATATATGATTGTGTAATAAGTAAAATTAAATAAATATTTTATAAATGATGAGGAAGGTAATATGAAGAAGAATTTAGTATCTATAATTACTCCCATGTATAATTCTGAAAAATTTATTGAAGCAACCATAAAATCAGTATTAAACCAAACTTATCAAGAATGGGAAATGTTAATTATTGATGATTGCTCAACAGATAATAGTCCTAATATAGTCAAATCTTATATGCAACAGGATAGCAGAATAAAATGTATAAAGACTGAGACTAATAAGGGTGTCTCTAATGCTAGAAATTTAGCACTAAGTAAGGCAACAGGACAATTTATAGCTTTTTTAGATAGTGATGACCAATGGAATAGTAGTAAGTTAGAAAAACAAGTAAACTTTATGTTAGAAAATGATTATGTAATATCATTTACTTCATATGAACTGATGGATGAAAATGACAAAAAATTAAACAAGGTAATAAAAGTACCACCTAATGTAGATTATAGGAGATTATTGAAAGGAAATATCTTAGGATGTCTTACTGTTGTAATTGATAAGTCTAAACTAGATTTTGAAATAAAAATGAGTGGTGTAAGACATGAAGATTATGTTTTATGGTTATCTATATTGAAAAGAGGGCATATTGCCCACGGAATAAACGAAGTTTTAGCATTATATAGAAAGTCTAGTAATTCACTAAGTGGTAATAAAATAAAAGCTGCCATGTGGACTTGGAATATATATAGAAATATAGAAAAAATACCTCTATACAAAGCTGTATACTACTTTATTAATTATGGAATAAATGGAATCAAAAAAAGTTAGATAGAGAGGAAGATTTAATTAATGTATAAATATAAATTTACTGTATTTACTCCAACATATAATAGAGCTCATTTACTTGAAAATTTGTACGATGATTTAAAAGCTCAAACTTATGACTTCAATGATTTTGAATGGCTGATTGTTGATGATGGAAGTGAAGATGGTACTAAAGAATTAGTTGAAAAATTTATATCAGAAAATAAATTAAATATAAGATATATATACAAAGAAAATGGAGGAAAACATACTGCAATAAATCTAGGTGTAAAAAATGCAGATGGAGAACTATTTTTCATTGTAGATAGTGATGATGGTTTAATTAAAGATTCTCTTGAAATTGCTAATGCTGAATGGAATTCTGTAGAGAATAAAGAAGGATTTAGTGGAGTTGTTGGACTTTGTGTATACCCAAGTGGAGATTTAATAGGGACAGAAATGCCTGAAGATAAGAAAATATGTCACTTTGCAGACCTATATTTTAAGTACGGTGTTAAGGGAGATAAAAGTATAGTATTTGTAACTGATGAACTTATAAAATTTCCTTTTCCAGAAAGAAAAGAAGTGAGATTTTTACCAGAAAGTGTAGTATGGAATGAAATGTCTAAATACTATAAAGTTAAATGTGTAAACAAGCCTATGATAATAAGAGATTATTTGGATGATGGTTTAACAAAAAATATCTTAAGTAAAAATTCGTTAAGAGGTAGAGCATTAGAATTTTTATATTTGATAAATCAAAATACATATCCTTTAGGTAGATATCCATATATGTGGATAAAAAATTACATAAATTTAGCTAGATATTCGTTATTGTCTGATAGCCATTATTTTGGAGAAATCAATAAAATATCTGATAAATTGTTGTATTTAGTATTATTCCCATTAGGATATTACAAATATATTGGACAAAGAAAATTAGTATCTAAGTAAACTTGTTGGTATAGTACTGCTAGTTGCTATATAAGGAGAGTAAAAATATGAATGAGCCTTTAGTATCGATAATTACTCCTGTATATAATTCAGAAGAGTTTTTATCAGAGACAATAAAGTCAATCCAAAATCAAACTTATAAAAATTGGCAGCTTTTATTAGTGGATGATTGTTCTAAGGACAATTCAAGTGAAATTATAAAAAGTTTTCAAAAAGAAGATGCTAGAATAAAATATATAAAGCTTGAAAAAAATTCTGGAGCTGCAGTATCTAGGAATGTAGGAATTAAAAATGCGGAAGGACGATTTATTGCATTTATAGATAGTGATGATTTATGGGATAGTAAAAAGTTAGAAATTCAGATAGGATATATGTTAAAAGAAAATATCGGATTTTCTTTTACATCTTATAGATATATGAGAGAAGATGGAACAAAAACAAGTAAAGTTGCAAGAGCTCCTAAAAAGATTGACTATGAAGGACTACTTAGAAATACTATAATAGGGTGCTCTACCGTAGTCATTGATAAGAATATCGTAGGCGAATTTAATATGCCTTTGGTAAGAAGAGGACAAGATACTGCAACTTGGTTACAATTACTTAAAAAAGAAGAGTATGCGTATGGTATTTATGAAGATTTAGTAAATTACAGATTAGTTGGAAATTCTATATCTAGTAATAAAATAAAAGCATTAAAAAGAACTTGGAATACTTATAGAAATGTTGAAAATTTAAGTTTGCCAAAAAGTCTATATGTATTTTGTTTTTATGTCTTTAATGCTATAAAGAAGAGAGTATAAGTTTTATATACTTGGAGGTAAAAATAATGAAAATAGCTATAGCTGGGACTGGATATGTAGGATTGGTTACAGGCGTTTGTCTAGCAGAAGTAGGTAATGAGAATATAATTTGTGTTGATGTAGACGAACAAAAGGTTAAATCAATGAAGCTAGGAATAGCTCCTATATATGAAGAAGGCCTAGAAGAACTTATGGTTAAAAATTACAATAGAGGAAGAATAGATTACACTACTGACTATAAAAAAGCTTATGAAGATGTAGATGTAATATTAATAGCTGTAGGTACACCAGAGAGAAGTGATGGTTCAGCTAATTTAGATTATATAAAGGCAGTTGCAAAGCAAATAGCTGAAACTGTAACGAAAGATACTCTAGTGGTAATAAAATCTACAGTGCCAATTGGTACAAATGAAGAAATAGAAGATTATATAAGTAGAAATTTAAAAAATGATGTAAAAATAGAACTGGCATCTAATCCAGAGTTTTTGTCACAAGGAACAGCAGTAAGAGATACTTTACATGCCTCAAGAATCGTTATAGGTGTAGAAAGTGAATGGGCTAGAGACATATTACAGAAAATTTATGAGCCTTTTAATCAACCTATAATAGTTACAAATAGAAATAGTGCTGAAATGATAAAGTATGCATCAAATAATTTCTTGGCACTTAAAATATCATTTATGAATGATATTGCAAATCTTTGTGAAATAGCTGGAGCTAATGTAGAAGATGTGGCTTTAGGAATGAGTTATGATGATAGAATTGGAAGTAAGTTTTTAAAGGCAGGTATCGGGTATGGAGGTTCTTGTTTTCCAAAAGATACAAAAGCACTTCATTGGTTATCTGAACATAATGGCTATGAACTAAAAACAGTAAAGGCCGCAATCGAAGTTAATGAAAGTCAGAAGCTTAAATTAGTTAGAAAAGCATCAAAGTTAGTTGAGAGTTTTCAAGATATGAAGGTTGCTGTACTAGGTCTTACTTTTAAACCTGATACTGATGATATAAGAGAAGCACCATCTATACCAAATATAAAATATTTGCTTGAAAGAGGAGCAAGAGTAACAGTGTATGACCCAATTGGTGTCAGCAATACTAAGAAAATATTTGGCGATTCTATACTTTATGCCAATTCTATAGATGATACAATAGAAGATGCAGAGATATGTTTTATAATGACAGAATGGAAAGATGTCTTAAATTATGATATACATAAGTATAAGGAAAAGATGAAAAATCCTTTAGTTCTTGATGGAAGAAACTGCTATAAGGTTAAAGACATGGAAGAACTTGGGATTGAGTATTATTCGATAGGAAGGTAAAGATTATGAAGACTGTTTGTTATTTAGCTGATGGGTCAAATCCTCATACTTTAAAATGGTGTAGTTTTTTTAAAAATAAAGGATATGATATTCATGTAATCTCTCTAAATGGAGGTCACATGGAAGGGATAAAAATTTATGACTTTGGTTCTAATGTAGAAGAACTAAAGAATGAAAAAATTTCTAAAAAAACAGGATATTTAGGCTCAATAAAAAAAATAAAGAAGTTAGTGAATGAAATAAAGCCAGATATATTGCATGCACAATATGCAAGTAGTTATGGATTTATAGGAAGTTTACTTGGGTATCATCCATATATTATTTCTGTTTGGGGTACTGATATTTACGATTTCCCTAACAATGGTTTTATACAAAAACAAATTATAAAGCATAATTTTAGAAAAGCAGACTATATTTTTTCAAATAGTAGAGATATGGCTAAAGAGGCTAATAAATATACAGCAAAACATGTAGATGTAACCTTTTTCGGAGTAGATATGGATAGATTTAAACCTATGGAAGTAGAAAAAGAAGATGCTTTTGTAATAGGAATTATAAAAAGTCTAGAAAAAAAATATGGAATAGAATATTTAATACAAGCTTTTAAGATGTTGAAAGATGAATATAAAGATAAGAGAATAATTCTTAAAATAGGAGGCTCTGGGAGCCAGATGGACAACCTAATAAATCTAGCTAAGGAATTAGGTGTAGAAGAAGATGTTCAATTCTTAGGAAGAATATCTCCAGAAAATGTCAGCAAGACTTTTAATTCTTTTGATGTAACTGTGTTTCCTTCTTTAAGAGAGGGATTTGGTGTGGCAGCTATAGAATCAGAAGCCTGTCAAGTACCTGTAATAGTTACGAATGTAGGTGGACATCCAGAATCTGTATGGGAAAATGAAACTGGCTTAATTGTAGAACCAAAACAACCAGAAGAAATAAAAAATGCGATAATAAAATTAATGGAAGATGATGAACTTAGACTTAGTATGGGTACAAAAGGACGTCAGTTTGTTAAAGAAAATTATGAAGTTAATCTAAACTTTAATGATATAGAAAAAATTTATGACTCTATACTAGATAAACATAAAAAATAAAATTAAAAAATACAGCAAAAGATAGATGTTGTTGGCTATGCTTAGGTGCGTAGCTTTTGCTGTTTAATGGAGGGCTTCTAGTTATGCGAGAAGGTATAGATTTAGAGAAAGAAAGCTTTTTTAATAAGCTTTTTAAGAAATATAAATTTAGACAATTAACATTATTAATTCTAGATATTTGTAGCGTGCTAGTAGCATTTCGAATGTCTTTAAGTCTTACAGGTAATTTAAATGTATTTACTATTAATGATGTAATAATTTCAGTTTGTATATATATTGTACTTCATATAGTATCATTTAGATTATTTAAGTGTTATAACACATTATGGAGATATGCAGGCGAAGAAGAAATTGTCTCTATTTTTATTGCAACTTTAGCATATTTAATACCAGCTTATATAATCAATAAATTATTGGGCTTTGACTATCCCATAATGTTTTATGTATTAAATACAATATTTATTATAATGTTTACAAGTGGTGCAAGAATAGCGTATAGAGCTATAAGAATAGTCATGAATAAGACTTATTCTAGAGGAAAGGTTTCAAATATCCTTATAATTGGTGCAGGGGATGCTGGAGAAATGGTTATACAGGAGTTAAAAAGAAATCCAGAACTTAAAAAGGTAGCAGTGGCTATAATAGATGATGATGAAAATAAGGTTGGAAGAATAATTCATAATGTAAAGATTGTAGGGACAACTTCAAATATAAAAGATGTAGTCGAAAAATACAATATAGATGAAATAATCTTTTCAATTGCAAATATAGAAAAATATAGAAAAAAAGAAATTATTGATATATGTAAGAATACTAATTGTAAGATAAAGACAATACCAGGAATTTACGAAATTATAGATGGAAAAGTAGATATAAAACAGATTAGAGAAGTAGATATAGAAGATTTATTGGGGAGAGAGCCAATAAAAACAAATTTAAGAGAGATAAGCAATTATATTGAAGGAAAAGTAATTCTAATAACTGGAGGTGGAGGCTCAATTGGTTCAGAGCTTTGCAGACAGATTGCAGGATTTAATCCTAAAGAGCTTATTATAGTTGATAATTATGAAAATAATGCCTATGCGATACAACAAGAATTGATTAGAAAATATAGAAATAAATTGGACTTAAAGACAATAATAGCATCAATAAGAGAAGAAAAAAGAATGGATGAGATATTTAATAAATATAAGCCAGAAGTAGTATTTCATGCAGCAGCACATAAACATGTTCCTCTTATGGAATCAAGTCCTGGTGAAGCTATAAAGAATAACATATTTGGGACTTTAAACATAGCAAGCTTATCCTCAAAATATAGAGCTAAGAAATTTGTTCTTATATCTACAGATAAGGCTGTAAATCCTACTAACATAATGGGAGCTACTAAAAGGGCAGCTGAAATGATTATACAGACTATTAATGCTGAAAGTGAGACTGAATTTGTTGCTGTTAGATTTGGAAACGTACTTGGAAGTAATGGAAGTGTAATTCCACTCTTTAAAAAGCAAATAGAAGATGGTGGGCCAGTTACAGTTACACATCCAGATATCATTAGATATTTTATGACAATACCAGAAGCAGTAGGATTGGTTATACAAGCTGGAGCTATGGCTAAAGGTGGAGAAATATTCGTACTTGATATGGGAGAGCCTGTAAAGATATTGGATTTAGCGAAAAATTTGATTAAATTCAGTGGATTTGAGCCAGATGTTGATATAAAAATTGAATTTTCTGGTCTTAGACCAGGAGAAAAATTATATGAAGAACTACTTATGTCAGAAGAAGGTCTATTGGATACAGAGCATAAAAAGATTTTTATTGGGAGACCAATAGATGTTGATAGAGAAAAAATAACAAAATACTTAAAACTTTTAAGAGAAATTACTAACAATGAAGAAATTGAAAAAATAGATAGTGTTATGAGAAAATTAGTGCCAACTTACATTAAACCAGAAGATGCTAATGTCAAGGAAATTGCAATAACTCGGGAGAAGTAGAATATATTTCTAATTTGTAACCAGGGGGAGCAAAAAGAAACAAATATATAAGAAAAAGAAACAAAAGATTACAAAAAGATTACAAAAAGATTACAAAAAAGGTTGCAATTTATTTTGATGTAAGTTAGAATGTTAATTAGGAATTGGAAACGAAGGAACAAAATGTTAAATTTTCGAAAGGATTAGGTATTTGAGATTATGATGAATATTAAAAATAAAAAACATATATTAAAAAAATTTATAGCTATGGTGTTAATAGCAGGAGTTGTCACAGTAGAAGCAGGAGCAATAACAGCTAGTGCGGCAGAGCTAACTAATTCACCTATGACTGCAACAGTAGACCAATGTGATTTCTTAAATATGAGAAGTGGAGCTAGTGCAAATGACTCAGTAGTAGGAAAGATAAACACAGGAGACAAAGTTGAGGTTTTAGAATTACATTCAAATGGATGGCTTAAAATAAAAACAGTTGACAATGTTACAGGATGGGTAAATGGAGACTATTTAACTATTGAAGGTGGAAATGTAGATGCAAAGGTACAAAATGTTTTAAACTTAGCATTTAAGCAACAAGGTAAGCCATATAGATGGGGAGCAACTGGACCAAACTCTTTTGATTGTTCTGGGTTCACTTCTTATGTCTATAAAAATGGAGCAGGAGTTAATTTACCAAGAGTATCAAGATCACAAGCAACAGTAGGAAAGAAAGTATCAAGAGCAGAATTAAAACCAGGAGATTTAGTTTTCTTTGGTTCAGGTGGTTCAATTAATCATGTTGGATTGTATGTAGGAGATTCTAAATTCATACATTCACCACAAACAGGAGATGTAGTAAAAGTTACTAGCATGGCTCCAGGAACAAATTATGGAAGAAGACTTATAACTGCTACACGTGTTTTACAATAATAATATAGATTTACATAGGATTGAATATTAACATTAAGTATGTAGAGTTACATTTAATGTTTTACATAAATATTGAAACGGTTAGTAATATTAAAATAGCAATGAACGTTATAAAAACAGCAAAGAAGATAAATTTCTTTGCTGTTTTTTTTATAATAAATTATCTCATATTATAATCAAATATTAAATATAAATTTTAACTATATTATTCAATATTTGACAGATAATATGAATTTTAGATATACTTAGTAAGGAGTATATTGTAAAAAAAAATAAATTTTAGAAATTAAGGGGGATGAAATGAAAAAAATAAGTATATTAGTATTATCACTTATAATGACACTTACAATGTGTAGTGTAAGTTCATTTGCTGATTCATCAAATGATAAGGAAATGAGAGCTGCTTGGATATCTACAGTTTATAACTTAGACTGGCCTAAGACTAAAAATAATGAAGCCAAGCAAAAAAAGGAATACACAGATTTATTAGACAAATTAAAAAGTTCAGGGATAAATACAGCAGTGGTTCAAGTAAGACCAAAATCAGATGCTTTATATAAATCAAATATAAATCCATGGTCTGAATATCTTACAGGGACACAAGGTAAAGACCCTGGATATGACCCATTACCATTTTTAATAGAAGAAGCACATAAAAGAGGTATGGAATTTCATGCATGGTTTAATCCATACAGAATAACTATGGCAGATGAGAGTATTGATAAATTACCAGCTAACCATCCAGCAAAGAAAAATCCAAGTTGGGTAATTAAACATGGAAATAAGTATTACTATGACCCAGGTTTGCCAGAAGTTAGAAAGTACATAGTTGATAGTATAGCAGAAGTTGTTCAGAATTATGACATAGATGGTGTTCATTTTGATGATTACTTCTATCCAGGAGTAAGTTTCAATGATAATGCAACATATCAAAAATATGGAAATGGACAGAATAAAGACAATTGGAGAAGAGAAAATGTAAATACTCTACTTAGAGATGTAAAAGCATCTATAAAGAGTATAAAATCTAATGTTGTATTTGGTGTAAGTCCAGCTGGTATATGGAGAAATAAGAGTAGCGACCCAACAGGTTCAGACACATCAGGTAATGAAAGTTATGTAGGTACATATGCAGATACAAGAGCTTGGATAAAACAAGGATTAGTTGATTATGTAGTTCCACAACTTTATTGGCCAATTGGTCTTAAAGCTGCAGATTACTCTAAATTAGTGGCATGGTGGGCTAATGAAGTAAAAGGAACAAACGTAGACTTATACATAGGACAAGGTATATATAAGCAAGGTCAATCAAGTTATAATGGACAAAATATAGCAAAAGAAATAGTACAACAAGTAACATTAAATAGAAAATATAGTGAAATAAAAGGTAGTATGTATTTTTCAGCTAAAGATATAGCAAATAGTACTTCTATACAAAATGATTTAAAGAGTTTATATTCTAGTAGTAATGAAGAACCAGTTATTCCACCATCAAATGTTAAAGTGGAAAAATTAAGAGGTAATGAAAGATATGATACAGCAGTAGCAATAAGTAAAAAAGGTTGGGCTACAAATTCAGATACAGTAGTATTAGTAAATGGATATTCTATAGTTGATGGTATAACATCAACACCACTTGCTACAGCAAATGATGCTCCTATATTATTAGTAAATAAGGATAATATACCAACATCTACTAAGGATGAGATAAAAAGACTTAATCCAAGCAAAGTTGTCCTAATAGGAGGAAATAACTCTATTGGAGATAAAGTTGAGAATGAAATAAAGGATACACTATCAAACGTGTCAATAAATAGAGTTGGCGGTTCAGATAGATATAGTACATCTTTATTAATAGCAAAGGAATTAGTAAAAACTAATCCAGTAGAAAAATTATATATAACAAGTGGTACAGGTGAAGCCGATTCTCTTTCTATAGCTTCAAAAGCAGGAGAGGAAAAGCAACCAATAGTATTAGTATCAAAAGATAATGTAAGTGATGATGTTTACAACTGGATATCAGACTTAAAAGTAAAGGATGCTTATTTTATAGGTGGTAATCTAAGTATATCTGATTCAGTAATAAATAAATTAGATAAGGTTATTACAAATGATGTATCTAAAAATAGAATAGCTGGAGAAAATAGAGAAGAAACAAATGGAAAAGTAATACAAAAATTCTATCCAAATGCTGAATATCCATCAATGTTTGTAAGTAAAAGTAATCAGTTAGTAGATGCTTTAACATCAGGTCCTTTAGCAGCTAAATTGAAATCACCAGTAGTTATGCTTGGAAATAGTGTAACATCTGCTCAGAAAACTGCCTTAGAGCCTAAGAAAACAACTCTAGTATATGAAGCAGGTGATGGTATAAATCAAACTTCATTAAATACTTTCTTAAACTTAGTTAAGTAATAGAAAAATTTGTTTGAAATATAGACTATTTTTATAAAGATAAAATGAGGATTATAGATATAAACTAGAAAATAAAAAAGAACTATATACACTTTATAATCAAGCATCATAATGACTTGAAGATAATTATGTGATATAGTTCTTTTTTAATGTTTAATCTTATATTTACAATAAACTTTATGTTAAATTTCTTATTCTTTAAATTCTATATCATTAAATATAAAATCATGTAATATGTCTAATGTATCTGGGTCAAATCTCAGAACCCATCCAGCTTTTCCATATATACCACCTGTACTGTGAATTTCATCATCAATAGGGAATTCAAATTGCTTAACATTCAAGTCGCCCATTTTTAAAACTTGAGCTCCTAAAGAAAGTATCGCATTAGGTTTCATGTTAGTTTTAACATATGGAAGAACAGCATCTAATAAACCTGGATATTTAGTGACAGGTAAAGTTTCTGTTTTCTTGATTATAGCCTGTATAATCTGTCTCTGTCTGCCATCTCTAGCAAAAGCTGTATCGTTGTGTCTGATACGTGCAAAAGATAGTGCTTGGTATCCATTTAAAGTTTGTTCTCCTGATTTTTTAATGTATTGTATGCTACCTTTATCATCACTCTTATTCCAACCATAAGTTTCAGGAATAAATTTATTTAATTCTCGTATTTCACCTTTTTCAATGGTAACTTCAACGCCACCAATAGCATCAATTATATACATAAATGATTCGAAATTAACACAAGCATAATTCTGAATATCGATATTAAAGTTCTCTTCAATTGTTTGTATTAATAAATCAGCTTGTCCATAAGCATAAGCATGAGTAAGTTTTTGTTTACCATGACCAGGGATGTCTACATAACTATCACGAGCTAATGATGTAAGTTTGATATCATTGTGCTTGTTATCAATAGTAAGTATCATCATAGCATCTGACCTTGAAGAATCTTCGTTCGGTCTAGCATCTGTTCCCATAAGTAGTATGTTAGTTATTCCATTTTCATTTTTATGGTCATTATTATTTAACAAATCACTATTTATGCTCGAGTCATGAATAGCAGATAATTTATAATAAAAATATCCATAGACGCTTATAGGGAATATTACTACCAAGAAAGCCAGTAGTATAACAAATTTCTTTAATTTTGACAAAAGTACCCCTTCTTTCTTCTTTTTCCTGTATATTTTTTAATAGCATACACTTAATTATATTAAAGTATTGAGATATATTCAATACTTGTTTGAGTTACAAAAAAAAGACAAAGACATAATTTATAAGAAAATTTGTCAATTTATATATAATTAAAAGTATATGTAATATATTAAAAAAATTTAATTTATATTTTAAAATAAAAACACACCTCACAATTGCAAAGAAATTTGCATTTGAGAGGTATGTATTTACTATAAAATTATTGATTTGTTTTAGATAAATACTTATTCTTCCAACATAATGTCCTCAAATATAAAATCATGCATTGCGTCTAATTCATATTCTTCAAAAGGAATTACATAGCCTGCATTACCTATTTTTCTACCATTTTCAGTAGAAAGAGGGAATTCCATAGATTTAAGGTTTAAATTTCCTATGCTCAACAAATCTTTTCCTAAAGATATTATTTCATTAGGATTCATATTAGTTTTTACATATGGAAGTATTGTATTAACTAGATTAGGATATTTAGTAACTGGTAAATCCTTAATACCATTTATTAAGCTTTGTATAACGCTTCTTTGTCTTCTATCTCTTTGGTCTGTACTATCATTTTTTCTTATACGAGAAAATGCAAGTGTTTGGTATCCATTTAGTTTTTGCTCACCTGAGTTTCTTATATATTTAAGAGAACCTTTGTCGTCACTTTTATTCCACTTATAAGTTTCAGGTATAAACTTGTTTAATTCTCTTATTTCACTCTTATCAACAGTAACAGTTACTCCACCTAAAGCATCGACTATATCCATAAAAGAGAAAAAGTCAACTACAGCATAGTTTTGTATATCAATTTCGAAGTTCTCCTCTATAGTTTCTATCAATAAGTTAGCTTGTCCATATACATAAGCATGTGTTAGTTTTTGCTCTCCATGCCCTGGTATATTAACATAAGTATCTCTATTTAATGAAGTCAATTTAAGGCTTTTATTTTTATTATCAATAGTCAGTATCATCATGGCATCTGAACGAGAAACTTCTTCTCCTGGTCTTGCATCTGTACCTAATAATAATATATTTGTGATACTTTCTTCATTTTTATAGTCATTACTACTAAGCGCCTCTGTATTTATACTATCATCTTGGATAGTTTTTAGTTTAGTAAAAACATATCCATATATGCTAACAGGAAATGCTATAACTAAAAGGGCTAGAAATATAACGAACTTTTTGAGTCCTGACAATAATATCCCCTACTTTCTAAATTTTTTAATTACACACAGTTAATTATATTAAAAATTTGTTACATAAGCAATAAAAAACACAATAAATTAGCATAAGTTTGTCATAATATAATTATTTTTATAATATTTTAAAGAAGAAAGTGTGTAGTTATTATTAATTTCCTTGGAATATAATTATATTATGACTTAAATTTTTATAAATGGATGTACATATTGAAAAAAATATTTTCCTAGATGTACTTATATCAACTTACAAAATGAGCAAATTGTAATTTAGAATTTTTAGTGTATAATAGGAATTGAAAATTTAAACTGATAAAAAATAATAAAAAATAATCATAAATTATATAATTTGGGGGAGGAAATGTATGATAAAATTAATAGCAACAGACTTAGATGGAACTTTGTTAGATGAGAAGAGCGAAATAAATCCAGAGTTTTATAAAGTATTTGAAAAATTAAGAGAGAGAGGGATAATGTTTTCAGCTGCAAGTGGTAGACAGTATCAGAATCTTATAAAGAAATTTGAAGATATAAAAGATGATATGATGTTTATCTCAGAAAATGGAACATTGGTAGTATATAAAGGAAAAGAAATATTATCAAATCCTTTGGACAAAGAATTAGTAAATGAAATTATAGAGACAACAAGAAGTATAGAAGGTAAGAAAATCGTAATGAGTGGTAAAAAATACGCTTATATAGAAAGTAAAGATGAAGCGTTTATAGATGAAGTTAGTACTTACTATGCAAAGTTTAAAGTTGTAGATGACTTGACTAAAGTAGAAGGAGATATATTAAAGATAGCCGTATTTGACTTCAAAGGTGCAGAACATAATAATAGTATCTACTTTGAAAAGTTTTCTGATAGAGCTCAGGTGTGTATTTCTGGAGTAGAATGGCTTGATTTAACTGCAAAAGGTGCAAATAAAGGAAGTGCCATAAAAAAAGTACAAAGAATGCTAGATATAAAATATGAAGAAACTATGGTATTTGGCGACCAATTGAATGATGTAGAAATGATGAAGAGTGCTTATCATAGTTATGCCATGGAAAATGCAAATGAGTATTTAAAAGAAATTGCTAGATTTAGAGCAAAAAGAAATACTGAGAATGGCGTTGTAGATAAGATAAAAGAGGTCATGAAAATAGGATAGCCATTTATAGTGGGGGTCTAAATGAAAAAGATTATTTTGGCTGGTATAAATGATAAGTTAAAAGTAGCATATAAATTGCAACTTGAAAAGGTATTGGGAGATGTTGCAAAAGTAGAAGCTTATGATATAGAAGATTCAAACTTGTCAAATTGTGATGTTATAGTAGCGATGAATTATTTAGATGAACAGATAGTAGATAAATGGATAAAGAGAAATAAAGAAAAATTAGTTTTAGTAAAAACTATGTATACTAAAGATGCAGTGGAAAAGTTGAGTAAAATTCCAAAAGGAAAAAGGGTTCTCATTATAACTCCTGAATGGATATATACATTAGAATGTATAGCAATACTAAAAAAGTTAGGGATAAATCACATTGAATTTATACCATATAACAAAGAGTTGTTTGGTGTGCATATAGAAAATGTAGATACAGCAGTTTATTTGGGAGAAGTTTTTTATACACCAGATTTTGTTACAAATTTTATTGATATTGGCTGGAGAGAAATTGTATATAATGGATATTTAGAAATATTGGAAAGACTAGAAATAGACCCAAGTGTAGTATCATCTAAGTTAAAAGTAGTGAAAGAAAATGTATATAGTGAAGATAAGATTGATATTAAATCTATAATGGAAGATTTGAAATATAAAAATCGAGTAAGACATTTAATTGATTCAATACCAATAGGGATGATTATTTTAAATCAAGATAAAACTATAGAGCTATATAATGACTATGCAAGAAAATTACTTAATATAAAGGAAAGTAATATAGGAAAAAATTTAAGTACAATTAAGCCACTACTAAATATATACAACTTATTTAAACGTACAAATCTTAAAAAGAATATATATTACTCAGATAAAACTTTAAATAAGGAATTTATAGTCAGTAAAAACAATATAAACTTTATGGGTAAAAATTATCAAGAATCTATTTTTATAGATGAAGTGTTTGAAGCATATAAAGGAAATACTGGAAAGATAAATAAATCTTATTTGGCTAAATATACGTTTAATGATATAGTGGGAAACTCTAAGAAGAATAAAGAAGTTATAGAATATGCTAAAAAATACGCTAAAATAGATTCAACAGTACTGATATTAGGTCAGACAGGAACAGGAAAAGAGTTATATGCTCACTCTATTCATAATTATTCAGATAAAAGGAATCGACCATTTATATCTATAAATTGTGCAGCAATACCAGATGAACTACTTGAAAGTGAATTGTTTGGGTATGAAAGTGGAAGTTTTACAGGGGCTAGGTCTCAGGGTAAAAAAGGTTTATTTGAAATAGCTAATGGTGGAACTATATTTTTAGATGAAATAGGAGATACAAGTCAATTATTTCAAGTAAAGCTTTTAAGAGTACTGCAAGAAAAGGAAATAGTTAAAATTGGTGGATATGAAAAAATTAGATTGGATATAAGAGTAATTGCTGCTACTAATAAGACTATAGATGAACTTAGAAATTCCAGTAATTTTAGAAAAGATTTATTTTACAGACTTAGTACTTGTATACTCAGTATACCTCCACTTGAAGAGAGAAAGGAAGATATACCTGTGCTATGTAATTATTTTTTAGCAAATATGGGATATCCTTATAAAAAAATCGATGACGAATTAGGAAAGTTTCTGTACAAATACAACTGGGATGGAAATGTACGAGAATTAAAAAATTGTATTGAATATGTTGGAAACTTTGGTGGTGAATTACTTACAATAGATGATTTGCCTATGATATATAAAGATTCTTACCAAAATAAGTATATTGAAGATAAAGAATTTACTTTAAATACATATGACAATAATCAAAACAGAGCATATGAAAATAACATGCTTAATGATACAGATTCTGAAGTTAATGATAATATAGAAAAATCTTATAATGTATATTTTGAGAACTTAAGCCATCGAGATAATCTTATAGCATGTGAGATTATGAGGATATTATATAAAGAAAATTGTGGAAGAAGAATGATAGTAAAGAAATTACAATCAAACAATGTAAATTCAAGTGAACATAGTGTTAGAGTAATTATGAACTTTTTAGAGTCAGAGGGATATATCGGAAAGAGTATTGGGAGAAATGGGAGTCATCTTGAAGAAAAAGGGGAGAAATGGGTTACTAAAAACTTATAAATAGAAAGTAAATGGGATATCGATTTAATGATATCCCATTTATTTTTTTTGTTTACAATATTATTTATTTAATCAGGATAATTAAAATTTTAAAAAAGAGTGTTTGTAAGTCTTACAAGACTTACTGAGATTAAAATCTACTTACTTGGCACAATCATTGCTTATATAGTAAGTCACAAGTAAAAAATAATTATTCCTAGGAGGGTTTTAAATATGAAAAATGATTTAATTAGTTGTGTTGATAAACATAAAAAAGATTTAGTAGAAATGGCAAAAGGAATCTGGGAAAATCCTGAGACTTCATATGAAGAATATTTTGCAAGCGGTGTACAAAAGAAGTACTTAGAAGAAAGTGGATTTAGAGTAAATACTGTTCAAGGAATAGAAACTGCCTTTGTAGCAGAGTTTGGAGAAGGTAGACCTATCATAGGGATATTGGGAGAATATGATGCCTTACCAGGATTATCTCAGAAAGTATCTTTAATTAAAGAAGCTATAACTGAATCTGCCCCAGGTCATGGATGTGGTCATAATCTGTTGGGAGTAGGAGGAGTAGGAGCAGTAGTAGCATTAAAAGAAGTTATGGAGAGGGATAATATCAAAGGAACTATAAAATATTTTGGATGTCCAGCTGAAGAAGGTGGAGTAGGAAAATGTAATATGTATAAAAAAGGATGTTTTAGAGATATAGATTGTGCTTTTAGCTGGCATCCTTTTGATGTAAATAGTCCTTGGAGACCAACTAGTTTATCAAATTTCTCTATGAAATTTAGATTTAAAGGAATTACTTCTCATGCAGCACAATCTCCACATACTGGTAGAAGTGCACTTGATGCAGTTGAACTTATGAATGTAGGTGCTAATTATCTAAGAGAACACATACTGGACTCTATACGTATGCATTATGTAATAACTAATGGAGGGGAAAGACCAAATATAGTTCCTGGTTATGCAGAGTCATGGTATTTCTTAAGAGGTAAAAAAGCATCAGATGTAAAGAGTATTCTTGATAGATTGGTAAAAGTTGCTAAAGGTGCAGCGATGATGACAGAAACAGAAATGGAATATGAAGTTATAGATGCAATGTATGATTATTTACCTAATCAAAGTTTGACAGATGTTGTATCTGAGAATATGAGGTTGGTAGGAGCACCGAACTTTAAAGATGAAGATTTAGATTTTGCTCACAAATTAGCAAATACAATTACAAAAGAAGAAAGACGAAATGTAGCAACTTCATTTCAAGGAAATCTTAATATAGTAGAAAAATATCTACATGATGATATTGCTGACTTTGAAGATTATAAATACAAAAATGTATCTGGTTCAACTGATGTAGGAGATATAAGCTATATAGTACCAACTGCACAATTTGCTATGGCGGCATGGCCTATTGGTACAGCAGCCCATACTTGGCAAGCTTGTTCATCATCTGGTTCTAATGTAGGTTTTGAAGCAATGTTAAGTGCAGCGAAAGTGCTTGCTTGTTCTGCATATGATATCTTGATGGACAGAGAAAAGCTTGAAAAATCAAAAGAAGAGTTTACAAAATCTTTGGATGGATTTGAATATAAACCATTGGTATAATCTTTATTTTAAAAATAGAACTATACCTTAAATAATAAATTAATCTTAAATTCACTAAAATTGGAGGGTAAAAAATGGAATCAAATAATATATCTAATTCACAAAAAGGGTTTTTTAGAGGATGGTTAGTTGTATTTGCTGGCTTAATACTAATGATATCTGTTTATGGAATAGTAAATAATTGTGCAAGTTTATTTATAAAACCTGTAACAGAAGACCTAGGTTTTTCTAGGTCTGAGTTTTCTCTTTATTATACAGTAATTGCTTTGTCTACCATGGTAATAGCACTCTTTATGGGGAAATTAGCAAAGAAATTTAAACTAAAAAATATAATGCTTGTAGGGTGTGTGTTAGCAGGAATTGGTTATATAGGATATTCATATGCAAGCAGTATATATGTTTTTTATTTAATGAGTATATTTTCAGGCTTGGGGTTAGGTATGACAACTCTAACTCCTCTATCAATAATAATAAGCAATTGGTTTGTAGAAAAAAGAGGTCTAGCATTAGGTTTAACTTTTATGGGAAGTGGAGTAGGTGGTATGATATTTAATCCTATAGCTAACTATATAATATTAAACTACAGTTGGAGACAATCCTACTTAGTGTTGGGAATAATAATCTTAGTCACAACTATACCAGCAGTTTTGATATTTATGTCTGAAAAACCAAGTGATAAAGGTTTATTGCCATATGGATATAGCAATTCCTCTGAAAACGTTTTAGACAATTCTGCAAAAGGAATCATGCTTAGAGATGCTGTAAAAACTAAAATATTTTGGATTATGGTTGTAGGATTAATTTTGATTACAATAATAGCTATGGGAGTACAAATGCATATTGCATCTTATTTGACTGATATAGGGTATTCTCCAACTTTTGCAGCAAGTGTTATATCTATAAACATGGGAGTAGTTATATTAGGCAAAATACTTCTAGGATATGTATTTGATAAAGTTGGATGTGAAAAAGGTGTTATATTTGTTGGATTACAAGTATTTCTAGGGGTATTGGCTCTATTATTTGCTAGTAAGTATCCAGCTATAATAGTATTTATTATATGTTGGGGAATTGGAAACTGTATGGGAACTATTGTACCTGCTCTTATCACATCAGAGATATTTGGCAAAAGAGATTATTCAACAATAGTTGGTGTAGTAAATGCAGTAGTTTTATTGGGAGCAGCCTTAGGTTCAGCTGTTACTGGAAAACTATATGATATGTCTGGAGGATATACATTAGCATGGATGACATACTTGGTATTGACTGTAATTATGGTTGGATTGATATTAATAAGTCTAGTTTTAGGAAAAAAGAAAAAGCTAAAAGAGGTTTAAATTATACTAATTAAACAAATAAAAAATATCAATGTAATTTTTAATAAAATAAATTTATTTATATAAAAATTACATTGATATTTAATAAACATCAATAATGATATTTATTTTTTTATTATACTCAGTATTTTGTTTTCTATTTGAGAGGCATTTTCAGCAGAAATTAGATAAACATATCTGCCTGCTTTCTCAACTATAGTATTATTTGCTATTTCAGAATTGCTTTTTTCTCCATGTCCTTCTCCAAAAGGTGCTTGTATCATGTCTTTTTTATAATTTTCTAGAGTTTTATAGATTTTATCTACATCGTCAGTTTTTATGACGATAATATCTTCTAGAGATAATTTTTCAGAAGAATTAATTACAAAACCTTGAATGATGTCCTCTTCCACATCATTGAAATAGTTAAATTCCTTTGCATCAAAGACTTTTGATTCTTTTACAAGTAAATCAGAAGATTTTAATGACTTTTCAATTTTCGATGTAGAAACGTTTTTGTAATCACCACTTGAAGAACAACTAACCATTCCAAATGATAAGATTATCGAAAAAAACAATATTAAAATTTTTTTCATGATAAACCTCCAAGTTTTTTAAACTCTATCTTAAATTAGTTTACTACATAATTATATAAAAATAAATGTATTTAATGTTACAGTTTTGATTAATAATGTAATATTTTGATAATAATACCTATTAAGAGGTGATTAGAAATGAGAGTACCAAAACATGTAGGAATTATCCCAGATGGAAATAGAAGATGGGCGAGTCAAAATGGTATGACAAAAGATAGAGGATATGAAAGTGGAATAAATCCTGGACTGGAATCTTATAGATTATGTAGAGATTTAGGTTGCGAAGAAGTAACTTTTTATGGATTTACAACTGATAATACAAGACGTCCATCAGTGCAGACAAAAGCTTTTACAAAAGCATGTATTGATGCTGCAAATATATTAATAGATGAGGGTGCAGCTTTATTAGTTGTTGGAAATACGAAATCTCCAATGTTTCCAAAAGAATTATTACCATATACTAATAGAATCCAAGCTAGGGAAGGTCAGATAAAAGCAAATCTATTGGTAAATTATGGTTGGTATTGGGACCTGAATAATATATCAGGAGTAGAAAATGTAAATAAAAATAACATACAAGATTACATACAGTCATTTGATGTATCAAGATTAGATTTGATAATCAGATGGGGTGGAAGAAGGAGATTAAGCGGTTTTTTACCTGTGCAATCGATTTATGCAGACTTTTATGTTATAGATAATTATTGGCCAGATTTTAGAGGTGATGATATAAAAGATGCCTTTAGCTGGTATGATACACAAGATGTTACTTTAGGTGGATAATTAGAGAATTTTGATGTTTTAGGTTGTAGAATGTTTTAAATTATTGAAAAAAAACCTTCTTGGTGGTAAAATAACACTAATATTATGAAAAAATAACACTAATATTATAAAAAAATGTGAAAATTTATACCAAGAAGGGTGAAAAAATGTCAAAAAGCAATAATAACAGTAATTCAAGAAACAAATCTAAAAATACCAGCCATCTGAATAGAAAAAAAAGAAAATTAAATAAGAAAAAATTAGTAGTGTTGGTTTGCTTTACGATGTTATTTTTATTTATTGCATTTAAAGTTACTCAAGGTGTAGTAGCTTTAGTAAAAGGGATGGATAAAAGCAATAAAACTAACCAACAACAAAACGTTAAGTCAGAGCAATTTGACCTTGGCAATGAAGAAGAAAATAAAAATAAAAAATATACTGTATTCATAGACCCAGGTCATGGAGGAAATGATAAAGGGACTCAAAGTAAGACTAGTAACAGATATGAAAAAGACCTAAATTTACAAATTTCAAAGAAATTAGCAAATAAATTAGCTAAACAGAAAGATATTCAAGTTGTAGTATCTAGAACTGATGATACATATGTATCGCTGATGGATAGAGTTAATCTAGCGAAAAATAGTTCTGCTGATGTACTTGTTTCTATCCATTTAAATGCAGAGAAAAATGGAAATACAGCAACAGGTATAGAAACCTGGTATAGGAATAAAGCTACAGATGGCTCAAAAGATCTTGCACAGTCAGTGCAAAGTACTATAGCATCCTATGTTAAAGTAAAGGATAGGGGTATAGTTGAAAACAACTTTGAAGTACTTAGAGAATCAGATATGCCTGCTATATTGATAGAGTGTGGTTTTTTAACGACACCATCAGAAGAACAAAAAATAATAAATGAAAAATATCAAGACCAACTTACAGAGGGTATTGTTCAAGGTATACTTTCATACTTAGATTCTAAAGGGAAAAAGTAAATTAAGTTCATGTTTATGTATGGATTTACTTAAATATGGAACTGTATACTTTGGATTAAATTTATTCTGTTGAATTGTATCAAAAAATACTATTTGAATTGAAAAACTATGAAATTAGAAACTATCTTACATATATCTAATCTCATAGTTTTTTTGTTAAAAAAGTAAATATTTATGAAATTTAAGAAAGCAAATTTAATATAACATAGTTATTTATTTGTGATGTTAACTTACATTGATTTACTATCAATTGTGCTTTATAATTAATATAGAAAAAGTTTGATTGTAAGATAATTTAAAAATAATATAGGGGAATTTATATGAATAAGAATAGTATGACAAAAATTTGCAGTTTAAATAAAATAATTTTTATCATAATCGGAATTTTGGGAATAGTTTTACTCACAAGGCATGTTGGGATATATATAAAGGTATTAATTTTACTTTTATTAATATTATTTACTATAAATATATTTATTTCGTATCTTAAAATCAAGCTATATGAGGATAAAATTAATTTAGAAATAGTAAATAATTCAGATAAGATTATGAATATTACTAAGGATGAGAACTTTTTAAAACATATTCAAAATTATATTATTAGCAATAAGAAAGAAAACTGTGTTATGGCTTGTTTTGATTTATGTAGACTTAAACTTATAAATGATATATATGGTTATGAGTTAGGGGATGAAGTATTAGATAATATTTCAAGCAATCTAAAAAGTTATTTTGGTGAAGAAGCTATTTATGGAAAACTAAAAAGCGATGTTTTTATATTAATAATAAAGCTTGAAGATAGAGAACAAAAGATTCCTTATTTGGTAAATCTCATTAGGAATAAAATTGTGACATTAAGTCAGATTGATAGTTTTAAAATGAATATAAATGTTGAGGCATCAATTGGAATTTATAGATTTAATGATGATAAAATTGATATAAAAAAAGCTATGGACAATGCTGATATGGCAAGGATTAAGTCAAAAGGATTAAAGCATATAGAATATGTAGAATTTGATTCTGCAATGGAAGAAGAAATACAATCACTTATGAAAATAGAGCAAGATTTATTCTTAGCTATAAAGAACAAGGAATTTGTAATCCATTATCAACCCAAAGTTGATTCGAGTACAGGTAAAATTATAGGTTCAGAGGCATTAATAAGATGGATACATCCGTCTTTAGGTATGGTTGGACCAAATAAGTTTATTCCTATAGCTGAAAGAAGTGGTCTGATAAATAATATTGGTAGATGGCTAATTCAAGAAGTATTTGTTACTATTGATAATTGGATTTCAGAAGGTATAAATGTCTTACCAGTTTCAATAAATCTTTCCAGGGTGGAACTATACAAAAATGATTTAGTAGATTTTTTTAAATCAATGTTTAATACATATAATGTGCCTAAAGAACTCATAGAAATAGAAGTTACAGAAACAACAGCACTAAGAGATGTAAAATTTATAAGTGAGAGGCTTTATGAGATTAAATCTTTAGGTATAGACATATCATTAGATGATTTTGGAGTAGGCAACTCGAATTTTATTAATCTTAAGGGGATACCACTAGATGTTATAAAAATTGATAGGTCACTTATAATGGATATAGTTACAAATACAAAGACAAAGTTTATGGTAAAAGCAATTGTTAATCTTTCACAAGATTTGAACTTAACTGTTATATGTGAAGGTGTAGAGGATATGGAGCAGGTTAAAGTTTTAAACGAAATGGGATGCAATTTAATACAAGGTTACATATATTTTAAACCTTTAGATGAGATTAGTTATAAAAGAATTCTTACTGACAGAAATTATGTAAATCTAGAAGATACTCTTTTAGATAGATACATGGCAGTTGAGGAGGCGGAAGAATGATTTCAGAAGATGTAGATTATTCAATAAGAATTATAAGAGCTATATTTAATAATGGGGAAGATAATCCAATAGATGTTAAAACAATATTAAAAAGTGAAGATATACCAATACTAACACTGTATAAACTTCTTAGAAAACTTTGTGCAAATAATGTACTTACTCTTAATAAAGAAGATGGCAAGAAATACATGTTAAATGTATCATTGGATACAATAAGTTTAAGAACTATTGTAGAATTAATTGATGGAAAAATATATATAAATAAATGTACGAGATATGTATCCAATTGCAGTAATTGCTTAAAAGGTTGCAAAGTAAATCGCGAGTTACTAGAAATAGAAAAAGAAATCTATAAACTTTTATCAAGAAAATCTATAAGACAAATACTAGAATAATAAATTTTCAGCTATGATAATAATTGGAGGTTTTCAGCTATGGATGATATATCTCAAGATAATTTTCTACTGTCTAAAGAGTATGAGAATAGTTTAGATGTAGATACTAAAAAAGCAAGTGGAATATACTATACTCCTAAAATCATTGTCGATTATATTGTAAAAAAAACTTTAAAAAATCACGATATAATTAAAAATCCATACCCACGAATACTCGATATTTCTTGTGGATGTGGAAATTTTCTTTTGGAAGTATACGATATTTTATATGACTTATTCGAGGAAAATATCTATGAATTAAAAGAGAAGTATGATGAGACTTATTGGACTGTTGATAATATACACAGTCATATATTAAATTATTGTATATATGGTGCTGATATTGATGAGAAAGCTATAAATATATTAAAAGACAGCTTAATAAACAAAAAGGCAGTAAATGACTTAGAGGAATCTGATATAAAGATTAATCTATTTTGTTGTGATAGCCTTAAAAAGAACTGGCGATATAAGTTTGATTATATAATTGGTAATCCGCCATATATTGGTCATAAAAAACTTGAAAAGAAATATAAAAAATTTCTCCTAGAAAAATACAGTGAAGTTTATAAAGATAAAGCTGATTTGTATTTTTGTTTCTATAAAAAGATTATAGACATTTTGAAACAAGGAGGAACTGGTAGCGTTATAACTCCAAGATATTTTTTAGAAAGTCTATCGGGTAAAGATTTAAGAGAATATATTAAATCAAATGTTAGAGTTAAAGAAGTAGTAGATTTTTTAGGTGCAAATATATTTAAAAATATAGGGGTATCTAGTTGTATACTTACTTTTGATAAGAAAAAATCAAAAGAGAAATCAATAGATGTATTTAAAATAAAAAATGAGGATATATGTATAAATAAATTTGAAACACTAGAAGAACTTTTAAATAGTAGTAACTTTGATTATTTTAGTATAAATCAAAGTTTGTTGTCTGATGAATGGATACTTGTAAATAAAGCTGATGGAGTTTTTTATAATAAGATACAAGAAAAATGCAACTATAGTTTGGAAGATATAGCAATAAGTTTTCAAGGAATAATCACAGGTTGTGATAAGGCATTTATTTTAAGTAAAAATGATGTAAAATTGAACCTTGTGGATGATAAATTTTTAAAGTGTTGGATAAAAAGTAAAAATATAAATAAATATATAGTAGATAAAAGTGAATATAGGTTAATATATTCAAATGATATAGAAGATGAAGAAAAAAATAAGAAAATACTTGATGAGATTATAGGAATATACAAGTCAAAGCTAGAAAACAGAAGAGAATGTAAAAATGGAATAAGGAAATGGTATGAACTTCAATGGGGAAGAGAAAAGCTTTTCTTCGAAAGAAAAAAAATAATGTATCCTTATAAATCAAAAGAAAATAGATTTGCTATAGATTATGATAATAACTTTTCAAGTGCAGATGTATATTCTTTTTTCATAAAAGAAGAATATTTAGATAAATTTTCATATGAATATTTAGTTGGAATCTTAAATTCTAGCATTTATGATAAATACTTTAAAATAACTGCTAAAAAGATGAGTAAAAACATATACGATTACTATCCTAATAAGGTTATGAAGATAAGAATTTTTAGAGATAATAATTATGAAGAGATAGAAAGTTTGTCAAAACAAATAATATCAATTTTATTAAACAACTCTGTGGATAAAGAAAAGGTAGAAAGATTGCAGATAAAAATGGATAACTTAATAATGAATTCTTTGGGTATATAAGCATCTGTAGATATAAAGAAAATCACGGAATGTTAATTATTTATCTAAATTTTGAATAAAAAGTTAACCATATAAAAAACATTAAAGATATATACTTTTAAATGGTTTTTTGATAAAATAAAAATAAATTTGTACAATTTTATTTTTCTCCAATAACTAAAAATAGTTTTTTGAATTAATATTTGCTGAGAAATAGAAATCAGAAACGTTTTTAATATAGTAGGTGATAATATGAAAGGATTAGTTTTAGAAGGTGGAGGAACAAAAGGTGCCTATCAAATAGGGGCATATAAGGCTTTAAGAGAGCTTGGAATAGAGTTCCAAGGAGTAACTGGGACATCAATTGGTGCTTTAAATGGAGCATATATAATTCAAAATGATATTGAAGTAATGGAAGATATTTGGTTAAACTACGATTATACTCACTTTATGAATATGGATAAAGATACTTATGAGAAATTTAAAAATGTAGATTTCACTACTAAAAATATCAATGCACTTATTGAACTTATAAATAAGGCTAGAAAAAATGAAGGCATAGATATAAGCCCTATGAGACAACTAATGGAAACTACATTAAATGAAGATATAATACGAAAATCAAAAAAAGACTTTGGACTTGTTACAGTGTGGTGGGATAAAAAGATTAATCCACATCCAATGTATATAGAAGATATGCCACAAGGGAGATTGATTGATTATTTAATTGCTAGTTCTAGCTTGCCTATTTTTCAATCAAATATGATGGATGATAAATTATATCTTGATGGAATGTTTTGTGACAATATGCCAATAGGACTTTTAGAAGACAAAGGGTATGAAGATGTTGTTGTAATTAGGCTGATTGATGATTTTCTTGGAAAAATGAATTTAAATAAACATCAGAATATAAATATAAAAACTATAATACCATCAGAGTATTTGGGAGGTTCTCTAAATAAAGACAGAGACAATGTAGAAAAAAATATTCGATTGGGTTATTTAGATACTATGAAAGCGTATGAAAGATGTAATGGGATTAAATATTATTTTGATGTAGAATATAAATACAATGAAGAATATTGTTTTGATAAGTTTAGAAGTATGAGTAATGAAACTGTGCAATTTATTTGTAATTTATTAAATATAAAGAGAGATGTTTCTTTAAGAACTATTATGGAAAGTGTAATACCAAAACTTGGTGAAGTACTTGGCTTACCCAAAAATTTTTCATACAAAGATTTATTTTACTGTATATATGAAAAAAAACTTGAAGAAAATAGCATAAATAGAATAAAATTATATGATTTTAACAAAGTTATAGATGTTGTAAATACAAATATTGATTCTAATAAAAATTTAGCTTCTAATTTTGAAATTAGACCTAAAATTAGTATTAAAAAGAACAAAAATACAAAATTATTGACAAATTGTATTATAAAAGACTTAAAAAATCAAAGTTAAATAAAAAACAAAAAAAAATTTGTAATTATACTCGAAAAAAGTGTATATTAGTAGTATAATATTTTTGTAGCACTAGTGGGAACAAAAAATGACCATAGGACAAAAAAGTACCACTAAGTACCATTAAAGTAAAAAATAGGAAAACAATTTTAAAAAATATAAAATGTAAAGTCTATAGGAGGATTTAAAAAATGGAAAAAGTAGTTAGTATCAAAAATGCAAGTGGATTACATGCTAGACCAGCAGGAATGTTTGTTAAGAAGGCTGCTGAGTTCAAATCAACAGTAGAGGTTGTAGCAAAAGACAAGACTGTAAATGCAAAATCAATAATGGGAATAATGAGTTTAGGTTTAGCTCAAGGAGAAGAATTAAAGTTAGTTGTAAATGGAGAAGATGAAGAAGTAGCTTTAGCTGCAATGGTTGAATTAGTTGAAAGTGGATTTGGAGAGTAGATATAATAATTTTTTTAAGTTTGATATTTATAATCTAATCATTACTTAAAGTAAAAGTAACAGAGAAGCATTAAACATATACAGATTGACATTTGTAGATATTTAATTTCTTTGTTACTTTCATGTTTATTTAATCAGAAGATTAAGACTATTGTTAACTGGGTATGAAAATACAAATATTTTAGAATATGAAATAAGATATTTTTAATCATAAATTTAGTATGAAAATACAGAAGATATTTTTTAGGAGGTAGGGTTATGGCTTACAAAGGAATAGGTGCTTCTCCAGGTGTTGCTTTAGGGAAAGCGTTAGTAGTTGAGCATAGTGAATTAGTAATTGAAAAAAAATCTATAGATAATGTTGAAGCGGAAATTGCTAAATTAGAAAATGCAGTTGCAGTTTCTAAAGAAGAATTAATAAAGGTTAAGGAAAAGGCTTCTGAAGAATTAGGAGCAGAAGAGGCAGAAATATTTGAAGCACATTTATTAGTTTTAGAAGACCCAGAATTAATTGGTTCTGCAATAGACAAGATTAAAACTGAAAATGTAAATGCAGAGTACGCTTTAAATGAAATAAAAGAAATGTTTGTTAGTATGTTTGAGTCTATGGACAATGAATATATGAAAGAAAGAGCAGCAGATATAAAAGATGTTACAAATAGAATACTTAGACATATATTAGGAATTAAAGTTGTTGATTTATCTGCTTTAAGTGAAGAAGTAGTATTAATAGCACATGATTTAACTCCATCAGATACAGCAACTATGAATAAAAAAATGGTTTTAGGATTTTTAACTGATATAGGTGGAAGAACTTCTCATACAGCTATCATGTCTAGAACTTTAGAAATAGCTGCAATCGTTGGATTAAGTGATATAACTTCAAATGTTAAGGATGGAGATTTTGTAGTCTTCAATGGAGATACTGGTGAAGTAATCGTTAATCCAGATGAAGATACTATAAATAAATATACTGAGTTAAAAGCTAAATATGAAGAAGAGAGAAAAGCATTACAGTTATTAAAAGGAAAAGCATCTGTGACTTTAGATGGAAAGCATGTAGAATTAGCTGGTAATATAGGAACTCCTAATGATATAGAAGGTCTAATAAAGAATGATGCTGAAGGTGTTGGTCTTTATAGAACAGAATTCTTATACATGGATAGAGATTCTTTCCCAACTGAAGAAATACAATATGAAGCTTACAAAGCTGTACTAGAAGGAATGGATGGAAAACCTATAGTTATAAGAACATTGGATATAGGTGGAGATAAAGAATTAAGTTATTTAAGCATGGAACCTGAAATGAATCCATTCTTAGGTTATAGAGCAATAAGACTTTGCTTAGACAGAAAAGATATATTTAAGACTCAATTAAGAGCTTTATACAGAGCAAGTGTTCATGGAAAACTAAGAATCATGTTCCCTATGATTTCCTCTTTAGAAGAATTATTACAAGCTAAAGAAGTTGTAAAAGAAGTTTTAGCAGAACTTGATTCTGAGGGTATAACTTATGCTAAAGATGTAGAAATTGGTATGATGATAGAAGTGCCATCTGCTGCTGTAATATCTGATGTACTAGCTAAACATGTAGACTTCTTCTCTATAGGAACTAATGACTTAATTCAATATACTTGTGCAGTTGATAGAATGAATCAAAAAATAAGCTATCTTTATAATCAATTTAATCCAGCTGTTTTAAGACTTATAAAGACTGTTATAGACAATGCACATAAAGAAGGTAAATGGGCAGGTATGTGTGGAGAATCTGCTGGAGACCAAAAAATGATACCAATACTTTTAGGTATGGGATTAGATGAGTTCTCTATGTCTCCAATATCAATACTTCCTGCTAGAAAATTAATAACTTCAGTTAAAGAAGCCGATATGAAAAAATTAGCTGATGAGGTACTTAATATGGGTACTGCTGAAGAAATAAAGAAATATATTGAAACTAGTTTTAATATGTAATTATTAAATTATATCTATAGAAATACTTATTTAGGTAGATTATAGATAGTAAAAAATTATTTAATGAATAAGTAAAAGCCATAGTTTATCCTATATACTATGGCTTTTTTATTGTATAATTTAAGATATTATAATATTTATGGTTTGGTATTAATAATATAGTCTGCATCTAATAAATATTTAATGGAGGTATACAATTTGAAAAGTAAAAACACAAAGGTATTTATCATAGCTATACTTATTTTGAGTTCTATAATATTATATTTAAATGCACAAAACAACCTAATAAGTAACAAACATGATAAAAAAGTATATTTAGATTTAAAAGATACAAAAAAAATAGAAATTTACAATAAGATTAGCCAAGAAAAAGAGCATAAGCCAATTTTAATTTCAGATAAACATTTAATAAATGAAATATTAAACTATTTAAATAATGTAGAGTATTATGATGGGGAAGATAGGAATGAGATTACATTAAAAAGTCAGAGTATAAATTTTTATAATGGTGATGGAGAACAAAAAATTATAAATTACTCATATGATAGTATACATAATATTGGAAAGATTGAATATGATAATGAAAAATTTAATGTACCACATGATTTTTTTAGGTTAATATCATCACTTGAAGAATTTAGACCTCAATATTCAAAAGTACCTAATGATGTAAATGAACTTTTTAAAAAGTATAACTGGACGCCAAGTTTTCTAATATCATCTCAACAAAAAACAATTCCAAATAATTTTAAGTATTCATCAGAAGATACAGTAGAGAAGATGTACTGGGCATATAATATAGAGCTATCTAAAGATATAGGGTTAGATTTTTCAAACTTAAAATCAAAAGAGATTACTGCTGAGATATACAATTTAAATGAACCGTTATCAGATGAACTTGAAGATACTCTATTAAGTACTAGAGGTATAATAATAAGATATGAAGGAAAAATTGTAGGTGCGTATATTGATTCTGGAAGGCATGAAGGGAATGCTATTAGCTTAAAAAGACATAGTTTTAAGGAAGTGACAAAAGAAGACTTAAATACATGGGTAGATGATAATTGTATAGATAAGTCAAATTCTTTATATATAGAGGTATCAAAGTTAAGTAATGAGGATTTAATAAAAATGTATATAAAGGCTATAAAAGAAAATAATACAAAGGTTTTATTAACTACTATGGATGTAGAAAGTAAGATAAGTACTCTCTTCATTAATTTGGATAATCATAAGCTTTTTAATGATACTAAGTTTGGGATGAATTTACCAGATTATATTAATAATGATAAAATTGTATATATGGAAAAGATTGATTTAAAAGAAAATGATAAGAGATGTTATAATGTTATATTTGGGGGTAATGATATAATGAGTGACACTGGAAGAGGAACTTTCTCAGATATCAATATTGATATTGTAAATGAAAAGGGAGTGTGGAAAGTGTCTGGCTTTACAAAATAAATCTAAAATAAATATTGTTAAAAATTAATATTGTATTGAAAAATAATTAAAAGTATTTAATAATAGAATTAAGGGAAGACTAAGTTTATAAATAAAGGATAATTAAATAAAAGTTAATAAAATAAATGTGATATCCAAATAAATCCTGAATCTAATTTGAGTTTTAATATAGATAGTCTAAAGTTTGATTATTAAAGATTTAATTGTAAGTGGTTACAGTTGATGATATTGATATAGAGATTAAAGTTTAGAATAGAAAGTTACCTTAAATTTAAAAATGCAAGATAACACAATCTAAAAATTATAATCACTCAATGGGTTTATGGATTTATTTGTTTATTATAAATAAATGGGAGTAGAATTATCTACTCCCATTTTGTATACTATTATTAATTTAATTGGTAATATGAGCTAAACTTGTAATTCTAGTTAAGACTTGCTGCATTAGTAGTAAATAATTCTTTAATAGCATTATTTCTAGCAGTTAAATCATTATTAGAATTATTTGTTTTTTTCATAATTACTGAGTAACGCTTTTTATTTATAAAAAATATTAAAATTTTATCATCGTCAAAATTGTATTCTTTGTATCTATCAATAGACTCATAACCTAAGTTTAAAATGTTCTTATCCTTTATACTATCTACATCTAGAATATATGATGGGTCAGCCTTTAGTAATATATTGATTAAACATTTTTCTTCACCAGCACAGAATAACTCCATCTTATTTGATATGGATTTAGATTGTTCTGAAGTTATTTTTGCAGGAATAAGGTCATTATTATCATCTCTTAAAAGATAACCATGTGTGTCTTGTTGATAAACTAGATTAACCTTTTTCTTAGGGACATTGATTATTTTATCTAAATGCACATAATGATGATTTTCAACAAATCCTTCATTTAATATTTCAACAAAGTTGTCAATCTTACCTAGACAAAAAGATTCTATAGATTCTTTACAGAATTTATTTGTAAATGGGATTATGCTTACGTTTTCCTCGTCTGTATTCCATGCTATGGCATAATCTAACGAATATACTTCTTCCTCTATATCTGCAAAATTAAATTGTACTATGTTTCCTTTCAAAATTACTCGACCTCCATCTTTATAATATATTTAATATACTTTATAAAACTTATATTATATTTAAATAATATCATAAATTGGATAATTATGATATAGTAAATGATAAAAAAATTGAAAAAAATCACTATAAATGAGTGATAAATATAAATAGTGTATACTAATGGGATGGAAAATGTCCACTATTAACTTTATTACCCCACATATGTAAAATAAATTTATTAATGTAAAATATAATCTGTCGACAATGAATAGACTTTTAAAGGAACTTAATATAAAATTAATTAAATAAATACTTAAAAACGATTTACTTTAATGATAAAATCGTATTAAAGGAGGTTAATTTTATGGATATAAAAAATAAAATTAAATCTATATTTTTACCAGAAAAAGATGACTATTTAGATGATGAAGAATTTGAGGATGATATAGAGGATAATGAGGAGAGTTTAAAGCAAGACAATAAAGTACATTTAAATGACTTAAGCAGAGTAAAAAATGATTACAGAGAATTAAAAGACATAGAAAATCAGACAGAAGAAATGTGTTTACTAGCAGTAAAACAGGATGGGACTATAATTGAGTTTGTAAAAAATAAGACTTATAAGGTATGTATGGAAGCCGTTAAACAGACATACAAAGCTCTTAAGTATATAACAAATCAGTCTGAGGATATTTGTATAGAAGCCGTTAAACAGAACTACAGAGCTTTATATTACATAAATGATAAGACTGATAATGTACTAATTGAGGCTATAAAACATGCATCTACTCATGATGTTATGGAAGTTTTTAAATTTGTAGAAGAGCAGACTGAAGATGTATGTCTAGCATTTATAGAAATGGCATCAAAAAATGATGTTGCAGAAATACTTAAAGACATAAAAGAGCAAACTCCAACTATATGTTTGGAAGCAGTAAAAAAAGATGGAAAATCTTTAGCTTATGTTAAAGAACAAACTTCAACTATATGTTTAGAAGCAGTAAAAGAAAACTATAGTGCTCTACCTTGTGTGGAAGAACAAACCGAAGAAATATGTATAGAAGCAGTAAAACAGAATGATTTTGCATTGTATTATGTAAATGAACAGACAGAAAAAATATGTATAGAAGCAGTTAGAAGAAGTTATATGGCACTACAATATGTAAAAAAACAGACAGAAGATATATGTATGGAAGCAGTTAGAAATGATGGAAGAGCACTACAATATGTAAAAGAACAGACAGAAGATATATGTATAGAAGCAGTTAGACAAAATGGGAAAGTCCTGCAATATGTAAAAAAACAGACAGAAGATATATGTATAGAGGCAATAAAAGATTCATTTGAAGAACTTAAAATAAAAGAAATATTAAGCTATGTAAAAGTTCCAACAGAAAGAGTTTTTGTAGAAGCAGTAAAACAAAATGGAAAGGCTCTTAAATATATAGAAAATCAGACAGAATTAATGTGTATAGAGGCAGTAAGAGAAAATTATAATGCTTTACAGTATGTAAGTAAACAAACAGAAAAAGTTTGCTTAGAAGCAGTAAATCAAAGTTATGAAGCTCTTAAATATGTGAAAGAGCAGACAGAAGAAATTTGTTTAAAAGCAGTGAAGCAAGATTACAGAATGTTGAAATATGTAAATAAACAAACAGAAGAAGTATGTTTAGAAGCAGTAAGACAAAACTATAGAGCTTTGGAATTTGTTGATAATCAAACAGAAAAAATTTGCTTGGAAGCAGTAAAGCAGAATAGAAAAGCACTACAATATGTAAAACAAAAACAAAGTTGAAATATATAGAAAAATATATGTAAAGGCACCTAGCTTATAGTAATAAGTTAGGTGTTTTTATGTATATAAAAAATAGTAAAAGTATTTTATTATAATTATTTTGTTATATAAAGAATATCTAAAGACTTATATAGGTCTTTTTTTGACCAGTTTTACAATTTTAGCAACTAGTTTTGTAAAGTATATTGAATTTTCTCAAAAAAGAAGGTATTCTATGTATGTAAAATTTTTTTGGAGGTAAAAATGTTTAAGAAATCTGCTGATAAAATGACATCTGTTTTAATTTGTAATAATATGATAGATAATAATGAATCAAAAGTTTATTCTTATGGATTTGAAATATTGATAGCTTTTATAGTTAATGTAACGACCATGCTGCTCATAGGTTTTTTATTTGGCAAATTTACATATATATTGTTTTTTTTAATGTGTTACTGTCCAATAAGACAATTTTCAGGTGGGTATCATGCAGACAATTATTTTAGGTGCCTATTGACTTTTGTTTTTATAATTTTGTCTACAATATTAATTATAGAAAATCTAGATTTATACTTATTTAAAAATATCATTATGGTTACTGCAAGCATTAGTTGGGTTGGGATTTGTATTCTCTGTCCAATAGAACATAGAAGTAATCCTATAAGTGATAGAGAAAAGTTAACTTACAAAAAAGTTGCTGTATTTGTATCTACAATAATATTATTAATGACAGTTTTAAGCTTTTTATTGAATGTATTTGTAGATTATTTCATATATAGCGCATTTGCTATGTTTTGGATTTTTATAATGTTGGTATTAGGGAAATTAAAAGCTAAGAATTTAAGTAAAATATGTGTGGGGGAGAATTAAGTTATGAAGAAGTTTTTTGTAAAATTTATGAAGTTTGCTAGTTCATTAGCACTTAGCACTGCCATCTTGTCAGCTAATAGTACTTGTCCATGGATTATACATCAACCTAAAGTTCCTAAAGAAATTAAGAATTTAAAGAAGATAAATTAAATAGAAGCAATTATATAAAATTATTATAAAAAGAAATTATTATATTTTAATAAGGTTAAAACTATATAAAGATTAGATATAAATTTTATTTTAAGGCATATAATATACATTTGATGGTGTATTATTGTGCCAATTTAGGGGGATGTAGTGTATCCAATGAAATGACTTACGAGTAGTAAGTCATTTTTGTATTGTATGTATTTTAGATAAACTTATGATATAATGAAGGGTAAAGTTTAATTAAAACAATAAAAAACTTTAGTATAGATAGTAATTTAGGAGGTAGGTTATGAGTATGATACATAAATTTTCTATGAATGGATATAATATCGTTTTAGATGTGAATGGTGGAGCTGTTCATGTGTTAGATGATGTTGCATACAACTTATTAGACTTTTATAAAGAAAAAAGTAAAGAAGAAGTATTAGATATATTAAAATCTAAATATCAAGAAGAAAAAATAAATGAAGCATATGAAGAAATATCAAACTTAGAAAAAGAAGGTCTTTTATATACAGAAGATACATATCAATATCATCCAAGTTTTGTACATAGAGAACCTGTGGTAAAAGCTTTATGTTTAAATGTAGCCCATGATTGTAATTTAAAATGTAAATATTGTTTTGCAGCTCAAGGTGACTTTGGAGGAGAAAAAGAGCTTATGAGCTTTGAGGTAGGTAAGGCAGCAATAGACTATTTGATTGCTAACTCAGGCACTAGAAAAAACTTAGAGATAGATTTCTTTGGTGGAGAGCCTTTGATGAATTTTGAAGTTGTAAAACAGTTAGTTGATTATGGTAGAAGTATTGAAAAAGATTATAATAAAAATATAAGATTTACAATAACTACAAATGGTGTACTATTAAATGATGAGATTATAGACTATATAAATGAAAATATGCACAATGTAGTTTTGAGTTTAGATGGAAGAAAAGAAATTAATGATAATATGAGACCAACTTTAAATGACAAAGGAAGTTATGATATTACATTGCCACGATTTAAAAAACTTGTGGAAAAAAGAGCAAAAGATAAATATTACTATATAAGAGGAACATTTACAAGAGATAATCTGGATTTTGCTAAGGATGTTATGCATTTTGCAGATTTAGGATTTAAATTAACATCTGTAGAGCCAGTTGTTGGAGATGAAAGTAATCCATATGCACTTAGAGAAGAGGATTTACCTAAGATATTTGAAGAGTACGAAAAGTTTGCTGTAGAGTATGCAGATAGACAATTACAAGGCGATGGATTTAAGTTTTTCCATTTTATGATAGATTTAAATCAAGGACCATGTGTAATAAAAAGAATAACTGGATGTGGAGCTGGAAATGAATATCTTTCTGTAACTCCAAATGGAGATATATATCCATGTCATCAATTTGTTGGAAATGAAGAATTTAAAATGGCAAATATATTTGATAAAGAAATTGTACTTCCAGAAAGTTTAAAAAATATGTTTAGAGAAGCTCATGTATATACTAAAGAAGATTGTAAACAATGTTGGAATAAGTTTTACTGTTCAGGTGGATGTCATGCAAATGCAATAAACTTTAATAATGACATATCAAAGCCATATGAATTAGGATGTGAAATGCAAAGAAAACGTACAGAGTGCTCTATAATGATACAAGCAAAGTTAATGTTAGAAGGAGCAACTAACTAAATTTATATTTTAAAGGAGTTGTTTATATATGATTAGAGATTATTTGGAAGATAAACCTTTAATTGATGAAAGTGTATTTGTGGCAAAATCAGCAGACATAATTGGAAATGTCAAAATAGGTAAGGATTCAAGTGTATGGTATAATGCAGTAGTTAGAGGAGATGAAGGTTCAATAACTATTGGAGAAAATACTAATATACAAGATTGTTCTATAGTACATGGAGATGCAGATACTATAATTGGTAACAATGTAACGGTTGGACATAGGTCAATAGTTCATGGTTGTAAAATTAGTGACAATGTTTTGATTGGTATGGGTTCAATAATATTGGATAATGCTGAAATAGGAGAATATACTTTGATAGGAGCAGGTACACTAATTACATCTAATAAGAAGTTCCCGCCAGGTGTTTTAATAATGGGCTCTCCTGGTAAGGTTGTTAGAGAACTTACAGAGGAAGATAAAAGATATATTGATGAATCATATAAATGGTATCTAGAAGCAGCACAAAATCAAAAATATTAAATTAAAGAGTGGTTGTTTCAAAACATACTTAAATCTGTTTTGAGGCAACCACTAATTTATTTTATTAAAGTTAGCTGATATTTTAGTTTTCAAAAAGTATTTGATTAAGATAGGTATAAAATGTCAAAAATAAAAATTAACTGAGTTAAATAATTTTAATAAAATTACTAGTATATGTGATAAAATTAAATATTAAAGAGGATATAAGACATTAGTATATAAATTGGTAAAATAATGTCTTATATAAGATAAATTAAGGTGTAAGTTTTCGGGTATACCTATTTTAGGAGTGAAAATATTTGAGAATAAGTTATAGAAACTTAAAAAGATATAGAGAAATTGGATATGTTTTAATAAAGTATGGTTTTAGTTTTATTGTAGAAAGATTAAATATAGAAGGAATAGCTTATAAAATACCACTGTTTGACCCTCCAGAAGAAATAAAAAATATGACAACTGGTGAGAGAATAAAAAGAGTTTTAGAAGAGCTAGGGCCTACATATATAAAAATAGGACAGATATTAAGTACAAGAAAAGATTTATTAGACCAAGATATAATTGATGAAATATCAAAACTTAGAGATGATGTAGAGAAATTTGATTCAAATATAGCTATTGAGATATTTAAAGAAGAAGTAGGATTAAGTATAGAAGAAATATTTTTAGAGTTTAAAGAAGAACCAATTGCAGCAGCCTCGATTGGTCAAGTTTATGAGGGTGTTCTTAGAACTGGAGAAGAAGTAATTGTAAAAATTCAAAGACCAAATATAGAGAAAATAATAAAATCTGATTTAGAAATTCTTAGAACGATTGCAAATACTCTAAAGGATTTAAAAAAGGATTTTAATTTAGACTTAGTACAAATGATTGAAGAATTTCAAACTCAATTAATGAGAGAGCTTGACTATACTTTTGAAGCTATAAATGCAACTAAATTCTCTAGGATATTTAAAAATAGTGATGAGGTATATATACCTAAAATATATCCAGAATATAATACTAAGAAAATTTTAGTAATGGAGAAGGTCAATGGTACAAAATTAAGTGATGTAGAAAAAATAAATAGGTTAGGTTATAATACAAAAACCATTGTTGAAATAGGAGTAAGGTCTTTTTTTACACAAGTATTGTCTCATGGATTTTTTCATGCAGACCCACATCCAGGTAATATATTTGTAGTTGCTAAAAACAAGATAGCATATATAGATTTTGGAATGATTGGAATTATTGACAATAAAACACTGAATCAATTAAATGAAATTGCATTAGCAGGAGTGGAAAAGAATGTCGACAAGATAATATACTTGTTAATAGAAATGGATGCGTTAAATGGAGAGGCAGATATTAAAGGTCTTAGACAGGATTTACTTTATCTAATACATTATTACTATGATATTTCTATAGAAAAAATAAATGTAACAGATATATTAAATGAACTGTTTAGATTTTTTAGGCAGTATAAGATAGTCATGCCTGCACAGTTTGTGACACTTGCTAAGACTGTTATAACATTAGAAGGAACAAGTAGAACTTTAAATTCAGATTTTTCTTTTGGTTCTATGGGAAAAGAGTTTATGAAACATCATTATAAGAGTAAATTTAATCCTAAAAATGTCGTTTTAAGTTCAAGACAAAATGTAGAAGAAATATTACTCGATATAAAAACTATTCCAAAACAGCTAAAAGCAATCTTAAAGAATGTAGAAAGAAATAATATAAAAATGCAAATTGAAGACGTAAAAATGACAAAATTAGAAAATTGTATATTAGAGTTAACGTCTCAAATATCACTAAGTTTAGTGTTAGCATCAATTATAGTGGGTTCTTCCCTTATAATTGCATCTCCAAATATAGAAAACAATATTTGGATAAAGTTTACTGCTATAGGAGGTTTCTTTATATCTTTTATAATAGGACTTTGTCTAGTTATAAGGAGTGTTAGGTCAAAATATAAAAAGGATTAGGGGGAGTTGAATTTGAAAAAATGGATATTGAAATATAAAGGTAAGATAGAGGAAAGTGAATTTAGCAAAAAAATTAATATTTCCCCGGAAATCTGCCAAATTTTAAAAAATAGAGGAATATGTACTGAAAAAGATTCAGAAATATTTATGAATCCATCTTTGGATTATTTAAGGGACCCTTTCTTAATGAAAGATATGCAGAAAGCTGTTGATAGGATAAAATCAGCTATTGAAAATAACGAAAAAATTTGGATTTATGGAGATTATGATGTTGATGGTGTGTCATCTACTTCTATTTTATGTATATATTTTAAAAGTATAGAGTATCATGTGGATTACTATATCCCAAATAGATTAGAAGAAGGATATGGTATAAATGAAGAAGCTATTAAGCTTATAAGCTCTAGAGGTTGTGACTTGATTATAAGTGTTGACTGTGGGATTACATCGGTATCTGAGGTTAATATAGCGAATGATTTGGGTATAGATGTTATAATAACAGACCATCATGAATGTCAAAACGAGATTCCACCAGCTTTTGCAGTAATAAATCCAAAACAAGAAGACTGTAATTATCCATTCGATTCATTATGTGGATGTGGTGTAGCATTTAAAATGATTCAAGCATTAACTCCAAAAGAAGAATTTAAAACTAGTATGTATGATTATTTAGAAATAGTAACATTGGCAACTATTTGTGATATTGTACCACTTATAGACGAAAATAGAATAATTGTAAAAAATGGTTTAAAATCAATGAAAGAAGGCAAAAATATTGGATTAAGAGAGCTTATAAAAGTTTGCGGTGTAGAAAGTGATAAAATAGGTTCTTCTCATATAGGTTTTGCAATAGGACCTAGAATAAATGCTTCAGGTAGATTAGGATATTCTTATTTAGGTGTTGAGTTGTTTACCACTCAATCTAAAGAAGAAGCTGTAGAAATAGCCAATATATTAGAAGAGAAAAATAATGAAAGACAGATGATAGAGGCTAAGATGTATCATGAAGCTGAAGAAATGTTAAAGTCTAATAGCAGATATAATGATGATAAAGTTTTAGTTTTAGCTAAAGAAGGTTGGCAACATGGAATAATAGGAATTGTAGCATCTAAGCTAACTGAAAAATACTATAAACCTACAATTCTTTTAGGTATAGAAAATGGAGAAGCTACTGGTTCAGCAAGGTCTATAAAAGGATTTAATGTATTTGAAGCTCTCGTAAAGTGTAAGGACTTAATGACTAAGTTTGGTGGTCATGAGCAAGCAGCAGGGCTATCTTTAAATTCAGATAATGTGGAAGCTTTAGCAAATGAAATAAACAAATTTGCAAATTATAATTTAACTGAAGATGATATGATAGAGAATGTGAATGTTGAATTTGAACTACAAGAAAATGTAATAAATCTAAATCTTGTAGAAGAATTACATAAGTTAGAGCCTTTTGGATTAAATAATCCAAATCCTAGATTTATAGTTAGAAATTATATTTTAAAAGATTTAAAGGTTATAGGAAAAAACCAACAACATCTAAAATTAAGTATAGAAAAAGAAAAAAGCTATGAATGTATAGGATTTAACATGAGTCATTTAAAATCATTGTATAAGGTAGGAGATAAAGTAGATGTATTGTTTCAGTTAGATGAAAATAACTATATGGGAAATAGAAAAGTACAGTTTTTACTTAAAGATATAAGATTAGCTCGACCTAAAAGTGCAAGTAGTGACAAACTTTCACTGAAATTAATGTCAAAAATAATACCCAAAGATACACAAAGCTTGTATAATATATCTGTATCTGATTTTGATTTATTCGATGGAAATACTGATATAAATATATTTGATTATTTTGAAAAAGGTACATTAATAATATCTAATTCCATAAATGGATTTTATAGAGCAGTTTCGGATATATCACTTGTAGATTTAGATTTTAAGATAAATTACAATATTATTGAAGATATTAGCAAAAATACTGATAAATTAGAGCTTATATTTTCTCCTAATATTGATAAAATAGACTTAAAAAGATATAATAATATTATTCTTTATGATTATTTATACAATAAAGGCGAATATTCGTATATATATGAGAATAAAAGAGAAGAAAGTGAAATTATAAAATATTATAATAAAACAGACCTATTATATTTAAAGAATGTAGTTAGTAATATAGTTCCATCAAGAGATGAATTTATAACAATTTATAAACAAGCACTCACAAAAAAAGAAATTGATTTGGATATGGTAAATATAAAGGGAACTTTTAATGTAATTCCATTAAAGTTTTTTACGATATTGAATGTGTTTAGAGAATTAAATTTACTTGACTTTAATTTAAATTATGAAAAAAATTCTGTACTCATAAGAATATTGCCAAAACCACAGAAAAAATTAGATTTAAATGAGAGTTTAATACTCAATAATCTAAAAAATTTAGAAAAACAATATAATAGCAGTTATTAGGAGGCGTTTCCCATGGATTTAAAAAACTTTATAAGGAATATTGATGATTTCCCAAAACCAGGTATAGATTTTAAAGATGTTACTACTCTATTTAAAGATGGAGAGGCATTTAGATATGCAGTAGATTCTATAGTTGAAGAACTAAAAAATAAAGGTGTAGATTTAGTAATAGGGCCAGAAGCAAGAGGTTTTTTGATGGGTACACCTGTAGCGTATGCTTTAGGAGTAGGATTTGTTCCAATTAGAAAACCTGGAAAGTTACCAGGAGAAGTTGAAAGTTATGAGTATGGCTTAGAGTATGGTACGGATACTTTAGAAATACATAAAGATGCAATTAAAAAAGGTCAAAAAGTAGCAATAGTAGACGATTTATTGGCTACTGGTGGAACTATGGAAGCTGCTGCTAAGCTTGTAGAAAAATTAGGTGGAGAAGTAGTTTCTATGCAATTTTTAATTGAGCTAGAATTCTTAAATGGGAGAGAAAAATTATCTAACTATAATGTTAATTCTCTTATAAAATACTAGTACTTTTACAATAGTTGGTATAGCACCAACTATTTTCATATATATTAAAATTTTATACAAAATAGGTGGTTATATGCATGATAAAGAATTACAAGAAATAATTGAAAAAATAAAAGTTTATGCACCTAATGCAAATTTTGAGATGGTTGAAAAAGCCTATAATCTTGCAAAAAAAGCGCATGAAGGACAATATAGAAAATCTGGGGAACCATACTTTATTCATCCATTAGCAGTGGCAAACATTTTGATAGAGATGGAATTAGATATTGAAACTATAACAGCTGGTTTACTTCATGATGTTGTAGAAGATACGGAATATACCTATGAAGACATAACAAAAGAATTTGGCAAAGAAGTAGCAGATTTAGTTGATGGAGTAACAAAACTTGGTCAAATAAAATATCGTTCAAAAGAAGAAACTCAATCTGAAAACCTAAGAAAAATGTTTTTGGCAATGGCGAAAGATATAAGGGTTATACTTATAAAACTTGCTGATAGATTGCACAATATGAGAACCTTAAAATATATGCCTCCAGAGAAAGCTAAATATAAGGCAAAAGAGACACTTGAAATTTATGGAGGTATAGCTCATAGATTAGGGATTTCTAAGATAAAGTGGGAATTAGAAGACAGAGCACTGAGATTTATGGACCCAGAAGGGTATTATGATTTAGTTGATAGAGTATCAATGAAGAGAAGTCAAAGAGAAGATTATATACATGGAATTGTTGAACTTCTTAAAGATAAGTTTAAAGATTTAAGTATACCATGTGATGTATATGGTAGACCAAAGCATTTTTATAGTATTTATAGAAAGATGCAAAAAAAACACAAGACTTTTGAAGAAATTTTTGATTTAACAGCTGTAAGAATACTAGTAGATAATGTAAAGGATTGTTATGCAGTTCTTGGTATAGTTCACACATTATGGAGACCTATTCCAGGCAGATTTAAGGACTATATAGCAATGCCAAAGCCAAATCTCTACCAATCGTTGCATACTACTGTTGTAGGTCCTGATGGAGAGCCTTTAGAAATACAGATAAGGACTCATGAAATGCATAACATAGCTGAAAATGGTATCGCAGCCCATTGGAAATACAAAGAAGGTATTTCTAGTAAAGAATCAAAAGTTGAAGAGAAACTTCAGTGGTTGAGACAAATGATGGAGTGGGAAAAAGACTTGAAAGACCCACAAGAGTTTATGGATGCACTTAAAGAAGATGTATTTAATAGTCAAGTTTACGTATTTACTCCAAAAGGAGATGTAATTGAATTACCAGCAGAATCAACACCTATAGATTTTGCATATAGAGTTCATACAAATGTAGGGAATAAGTGTGTAGGAGCTAAAATTGATGGAAGAATAGTTCCTATTGATTATAAGCTTCAAAATGGTAATATTGTAGAGGTACTTACATCATCTAATTCTAATGGGCCAAGTAGAGATTGGCTTAATATAGTAAAGACACCAAATGCTAAAAGTAGAATTAGACAATTTTTCAAGAAAGAAAGAAGAGAAGAAAATGTCGACCGTGGAAATACAATATTAGAAAGAGAATTTAAGAAGCATGATATACCACAGAAAGACCCTCTTGTTGAAAAATATATGGCATTAGTTGCTAAGAAATTTAATCAGCCAAGTGTTGAGGATTTAGTTGCTACTGTAGGTTATGGTGGTATAATGTCATCTCAAGTTGTATCTAAAGTAAAAGACTTATATTTAAAAGAAGTTAAAAAAGTTAAAAAAGAACAACAAATACAAGAAGAAGATTTAAATAAACACAATATAAGTGAAACAGAATACAGTAAAAAGAGAAAGAAAAACGCATCACAAGGAATTATAGTAAAAGGGCTTGATAATATCTTAGTAAGATTTGCTAAGTGTTGTAATCCTCTTCCAGGAGATGAAATTGTAGGATATATTACTAAGGGTAGGGGAGTAGCTATACACAGAGCTGATTGTCCAAATGCAAATAATAATGGGGATTTCTTCCAAAATAGATTGGTAGAAGTTTCATGGAGTTCAGCAGGCAAAGGTAAGTTTGAAGCAGAGATTCAAATAAAGGCTGTTGACAGAAGAGGAATTGTTAATGAAATAACTCATATTGTTGCAATGGATAAACTTAGTTTAAATGGAATAAATGCAAGAAAAGGTAAAGATAGCATTGTAAGTATAAACTTACTTGTAGAAGTTAATGACACAGAGGAATTAAAAATTCTAATGAAAAAATTAAAAGCAATTCCTGGTGTAGAAAGTATTTATAGAATGACAAATTAGAGTTAAAATAATAGGGAGGAAACTATGAGAGCAGTAGTACAAAGAGTATCTTCATCTAAAGTTACCGTAGATGAAAACACTATAGGTCAAATAAATAAAGGGTTACTAGTATTATTAGGAGTGACTCATGATGATAAATCAAGTGATGTAGATTATATGATTGACAAGATATTGAATCTGAGAATTTTTGAAGATGAAGATGACAAAATGAATTTATCTCTAATGGATATAGGTGGAGAGCTTTTAGTAGTATCTCAATTTACTTTATATGGAGATTGTAGAAAAGGAAGAAGACCTGGATTTAGTAATGCGGCCAAACCAGAACTTGCAAATAATCTGTATGAAGAGTTTATAAAAAAAGCAAAAGATAAAGGTGTAACAGTTGGTACAGGTCAATTTGCGGCTCATATGATGGTAGAATTAACTAATGATGGTCCAGTAACAATACTATTAGACTCAAGTAAATCTTTTTAAGGGGGAAAACTTTAATGGTTATAAAAAAATTTGTAGATAGTTATTTTGGAGTAAATACTTATGTATTAGGTGATGAAAAAACTAAAAAATGTGCAGTTATAGACCCAGGTGGAAGTTTAGTAGATACTCTAAGTTTTGTAAAAGAAAATGAATTAAATATCGAATATATAATTCTTACTCATGGACATGGAGACCATATAGGATATGTTAAAGATATTAAAGATAAAACTGGTGCTAAGGTAGTTGCACATATTGATGAAAAAGAATTATTAAATGATAAAAATAAAAATCTAAGTTATACAATGAGATGTGGAGCACAAGAGTTTGATGCAGATATATATGTAAATGATAAAGACAAGCTTGAACTTGGTGAATTAAAAATGACTTTCTTACACACTCCAGGACACACACAAGGGTGTATGTGTATAAGAGTTGAAGATGAATTGTTTACAGGAGATACTTTATTTGCTGGAAGTATTGGTAGAACTGATTTGTATAGTGGAGATTTTCATCAAATGGAAAAATCGCTTAAGAAATTATGTAAATATGAAGATGCTGTTAGAGTATATCCTGGTCATGGACCAGCTAGTACTCTAGGGGTTGAGAAGAAGACAAATCCTTATATGTAATTTTATATTAGTATTAAATAATGTATCAAATATTTAATAACTGTATTAGAGATGGGGTTCTTCTACTGTTAAATAGAAGGAGTTAAGTTGATGTTATATGTTTTTTTAAAAGGACATGATTATAAGTATGAAGTAGCAGAACTTATAAAATTGTTTACTAATGAATTTAAATTTAATGACTCTGATAAATGTGGTAATAACATGGAGTCAATGTATTTAATAAATAGGTTGATTTATGAAAATGGAGTCTTGTTTTCAAGTACTGAGTATTATGAAGATGAAAACTTGAAGTATGAATCAATACAAAATATAGAAAATATAAATCTTGAATTTTTAAATGGATTTGATAATAGCAAATCAATTGAAGAGTTTTTGAATAAGTTAGATAATGAAAGTAAGAGAAACTTTAAAAAACTATGTAAAGAAAGCATCAAAAAAAGCATGTTTATAGTGCTTAAGCAAATATTTAATTCTTATGTTCCATGGGGAATTTTGACTGGTATTAGACCAGTCAAAATTGTCCACAATCTAATGGATAAAAACCTAGATGATAATAGCATAAGAACCATTCTAAAAGATAATTATTTTATAATAGATGAGAAAATAGATTTAGCTCTTGAAATAGCCAAAAGAGAGCGAGTATTTATGTATCCTATAGATAAAAATAAAATTTCTCTTTATGTAAGTATTCCATTTTGTCCAACTAGATGTGTATATTGTTCATTTCCTTCAAACTCATTAAAGCAATTTGGGCATTTGAAAAGAGAATATGTTTATAAATTGATTGAAGAAATCAAGGGATTTGCCAAGCTTATTAAGGATACTAATAAAGAAATTGAAACTTTATATATTGGTGGAGGAACTCCTACTACATTGGATGAGGAAGAGTTAGATTTGCTTATAAATTCATTGTTTAGTGAATTAGATTTAACTAAAATCAAGGAATTCACTGTAGAAGCAGGTAGACCAGATACCATTACAGAGCAAAAACTAAAAGTATTAAAAAAACACAATGTAAGTAGAATTAGCATAAATCCTCAGACTATGAATGATGAGACTTTAGTTAAAATTGGAAGAGAACACAAGGTTTCTGACTTAGTAGACTGCTTTAATATGGCTCGTAGAATGGGATTTGATAATATAAACATGGATATAATTTTAGGTCTTATAGATGAGGACTTAAATATGGTAAGGAATACATTGGAAGAAATAAAAAAACTTTCTCCTGAAAGTCTTACAGTTCACACATTAGCTATAAAGAGAGCATCTAACTTGAATATAAATATGGATATGTATAAAGAACACCTAACACAGTATGAAGAAATGGTAAAAATGATAGATTTATCAATGAAGTATGCAAAAGATATGGGATTAAACCCATATTATATGTACAGACAAAAACATATGTTAGGCAATTTAGAAAATATAGGTTATGCTAAAGAAGGATATGAGTGCATTTATAATATACAAATTATGGAGGAAAAGCAAAGTAACTATGCATTAGGTGCAGGTGCTATATCAAAATTTGTTTATGTAGATGAAGATAGAATTGAAAGAGTAGAAAATGTAAAAAACGTTGAACAATACATTGCAAGAGTAGATGAAATGATAAAAAGGAAGAAAGAAGAGGTATATAAAAATGTTGACTAAAGCTCCTAGAGGAACTAAAGACATAACTCCAAAAGAGGCTTATAAATGGAGTTATGTAGAAAATAAATTTAGAGAAATATGTGCTTTATATGGATATGAAGAAATGGTAACACCTATATTTGAACATACAGAACTTTTTAAAAGAAGTGTTGGAGATACTACAGATATAGTTCAAAAAGAAATGTATTCTTTTAAAGATAAAGGAGACAGAGAAATTACATTAAAGCCAGAGGGAACAGCAGGTGTAGTAAGGGCATTTATAGAAAATAAATTGTATGCAGATACTCAGCCAACTAAGTTATTTTATGTTACACCTTGTTTTAGATACGAAAGACCTCAAGCTGGAAGACAAAGACAATTTCATCAATTTGGTATAGAAGCACTTGGAAGTGACACTCCTTCAATGGATGCTGAAATAATAGCATTAGCTGTTCAATTTTTTAATGAAGTTGGGCTAAAGGATTTAATAGTAAGCATAAATTCAGTTGGTTGTCCAGCTTGTAGAAAAGAATACAATGCTTTATTAAAAGAATATCTTGATTCAAAAGCAGATGTATTATGCGAAACTTGTAATGAAAGAAGAGAAAAAAATCCAATGAGGGTTATAGATTGCAAAAATCCTACATGTAAGGAAAATATTAAGGATATACCATTTATTGCAGACCATTTATGTGATGATTGCAAGACTCACTTTACGAAATTACAAGAATATTTAAATGAAATGGATATAAACTTTGTAGTTGATAAAACAATAGTTAGAGGACTAGACTATTACAGAAAAACTGCCTTTGAAATTATATCTAATGATATAGGAGCGCAAAGTACTGTATGTGGTGGAGGTAGATATGATGGTCTTGTTGAGCAACTAGGAGGACCAAAAGGTATAAGTGGGATTGGATTTGGATTAGGAATTGAAAGACTTTTACTTACACTTGAAAACAATGGTATTGAAATAGAAAATCCACAGTCTACAGACATATTTATAGTAACAATAGGAGAAGAAGCAAATACAAAAAGCTTTAACCTATTAAAAGAATTGAGAAAAAATCATATAAGTGCAGATAAAGACCATATAGAGAGAAGTGTCAAAGCACAATTTAAATATTCAGATAAGATAAATTCTAAATTTACAATAGTAATTGGCGATGATGAGCTTAAAAATGATACTGCAACATTAAAAAATATGAAGACATCAGAGCAAATTACTGTAAAATTAAGTACATTAGTTGAAGAATTAAAACAAAAGCTGTAAAATAAGAAAGTATGATGTTTTGCATATTAGATAATAATATAGCATTAAAATTAAATAAAATGGAGGTAGTATCTTGGAAACTTTAAAGGGTCTAAAGAGAACTCACTACTGTGGAGAGTTGAGAGAAAAGAACATAAATGAAGAAGTTGTACTTATGGGATGGGTACAGAAAAAAAGAAACTTAGGTGGTCTTGTATTTGTTGATTTAAGAGATACAAGTGGATTATGTCAAATAGTTTTTGATACAGATGTAGATAAAGAAGCTTTTGAAAAAGCTGAAAAATTAGGAGCTGAATTTGTAATAGCTGCAAAAGGAAAAGTATGCGAAAGACAATCTAAAAATCCTAATATGCCAACTGGGGATATAGAAATATTTGCCACTGAACTTAGAATCTTAAACAAGTCAGAAACTCCACCTATTTATATAAAAGATGATGATGATGTTTCAGAAGCATTAAGATTAAAATATAGATACTTAGATTTAAGAAAAGCATCTATGCAAAGAAACTTAAAATTAAGACATAAAGTAATGAATATTACAAGAAATTACTTATCGAATAATAGATTTTGCGAAATAGAAACACCATTTTTAATTGCACCAACTCCAGAAGGAGCAAGAGATTACCTTGTACCAAGTAGAGTTAATCCAGGTAAATTTTATGCATTACCACAATCACCACAATTATATAAACAGTTATTAATGGTAAGTGGTATGGATAGATATTTCCAAATAGTTAAATGTTTTAGAGATGAAGATTTAAGAGCAGATAGACAGCCAGAGTTTACACAAATAGACTGTGAAATGTCTTTTGTTGAGCAAGAAGATGTTATGAATATGATTGAAGGATTGCTTGAAGCTATATTTAAAGAAGTTTTAGATGTAGAATTAACACTTCCACTTCCTAAGATGACTTATGCAGAAGCTATGTCTAGATATGGTTCAGATAAGCCAGATACTAGATTTGGATATGAATTAACAGATATATCTGATGTTGTTTGTAACTGTGGGTTCAAAGTGTTTGCAGATGCTACACAGCCAGGTAAAAGTGTTAGAGGTATAAATGTAAAGGGTAAAGCTGATGATTTTACTAGGAAGCAAATATCATCATTAGAGGAACATGCTAAAACATATAGAGCAAAAGGTCTTGCTTGGATGAAAGTAGGACAAGAAGGAGTAACTTCTCCAATAGCAAAATTCTTTAATGAAGAAGAAATGAATGCTATACTTACAAGAATGAATGCTGAAGCAGGAGATTTGCTTTTATTTGTAGCTGATAAAAACTCAGTAGTATTTGATGCTTTAGGACAAGTTAGACTTGAAGTAGCTAATAGACTTAACATGTTAGATAAAAATGTATATAATCTATTATGGGTAACTGAATTCCCTGTTTTTGAAGAAGATGAAGAAACAGGAAAATTCTCAGCAATGCATCACCCATTTACATCACCTATGGATGAAGACTTAGACAAGTTAGAAGAAGGTGATAAAGCATCTTTAAGAGCTAAAGCTTATGACATCGTATTGAATGGTTATGAGATAGGTGGAGGAAGTGTTAGAATATCAAATTCTGATGTACAATCAAAAATGTTTAAAGCACTTGGTTTTACAGAAGAAAGAGCTAATGAGAAGTTTGGATACTTATTAGAAGCATTTAAATATGGAACTCCTCCTCATGCTGGTTTAGCTTTTGGTCTTGATAGACTTGTTATGTTACTTGCAGGAGCTGACAATATAAGAGAGGTTATTGCATTCCCTAAAAATCAAAATGCTGTTTGTCCTATGACAAATGCTCCAACATTAGCAGAAGATGAGCAATTAGAAGAATTAAGTATAAAAGTTGATATAAAAGACAACGAATAATATATAGTTATAAGAAATTAAAATGTAAAAAGTCTGGATATAAAGCATATTTATATTCAGACTTTTTTAGTTAATCTATTTTTTCTTTTTTATCTATTAAGGTTATCTTTATCTTTGGTCTTCTAGCCATATTTTTATACATCCCCCTTGTATTTTTATTTAATATGAAAAGACTATAATTATAGCTTTTATTTAAAGATTTTTAAAATAGTTAATAAGAAAGTCTTTAAATAATAACACAGCTTTAGATGTGTAATTTTCATTAAACCATGATAGATTTAAGTATCTTTTAAATTCAATATCTTTTATATGTAATAGTTTAATTTCTGGGTCTTTAGATAATCCCCATGATTTTCCACATATAAATCCAACACCTTGAAGTGATTTTATGAGTGCATAGATTGTATATGGTGAATCGCATTCAAAGGCTATTTTTGGTTTAAAATTAGCAGATTCACATAGTATATCTATTATTTCTCTATAGTTCTCACCCTTAGTTATAACTATGAAGTTTTCATCAGAAACTTCACTTAGGTAGACTTCATCTTTTAAAGATAAGTTATGGTTAATTGAAATACCTAGTAATATCTCTTCACAAGTTAAGGTTATATTATTTTCTGAATTTATTTTTGTAAATGAAGAAGATATATACAAATCAAAATCACTTTTCTTGTAAGAAGATGGCAGAGTATGTGAGACATTAAAAGTAATGTTAGGATATAGTTTTCTAAAATTACTTAAAAGTGAAGGTAGTACATTAGCTGCTGCAGTAGCTAATATTTTTACTTCTCCTGAGTTCTCTAAAGAAGTATCTCGTAATTCCTTTTTTGACATTTCTACCAAATCTAAAATACTATCCACTCTTTTTAAAAATAATTTTCCATATTCATTTAATACAATATATCTTCCTTTTCTATCAAACAACTTGACTCCAAGTTCTCTTTCTAAAGAAGATATGGTCTTACTTAAAGCTGGTTGTGCTATATTTAGTTTTTGTGATGCTTTTGTTATGTGTTCCATTCTAGCAACTGTTTGAAAGTACTTAAGATGCAATAAATCCATAATATAAAATACACCTCTTTTAATATGACTTGAGTTATATCAATTTGATAATTAACTATATATTATACATTATAATATAAAGCTTGTATAATAAACTATAGTATATCAAAAAGTTAATCACATAGTTATTTATGTATTATACATAATCTAATTAAAAAAAATGAGTCCAATATATAATTAATTAAAGAAATAATGCTGAAAATTTTAATTATATAAAAATATAT
>NZ_JBJOCA010000006.1:0-164856 GCF_045898275.1 Clostridioides sp. GD02404 | reverse complement strand
TGACTAAAGTCACAAGTGTGCGTAGCTATTTTTTAATCAAATAATTCATCGCCAAAATCCTCACTTGTTCTTTCAATTTCTTTTATGACTAATATTTTATTCTCTTTTTTTATCTTTTCTATATCTATGTCCATATCTGGTATATCTATAAATTCAACTTTTATCTCATCCATGACTGAGTTTATACTTTTGGCAGCTCTCTTTGAAAATACAAGCCCTTCAAGTAAAGAATTACTTGCCAGTCTATTTGCTCCATGAACACCTGTGCAACTAATCTCTCCAACTGCATATAAATTTTCCATAGATGTTTTTGAGTCCAAGTCGACATGTATCCCACCCATAAAATAATGTTGTGCAGGTGATACTTTTATATATTCCTTAGTTATATCTGTCCCTCTAGTCAAACATTCATTGTAAATGAAAGAAAATCTGTTAATTAAATATTCGCTATCTAAATGCGTTGCATCTAGATATACATAAGGTGAATTATCTTTTTCCATTTGCTCAAAAATAGCTTTTGAAACTACATCCCTAGGAAGAAGTTCATCGACAAATCTTTCTTTATTTTTATTTAAAAGTTTAGCTCCCTCTCCTCTTAGTGATTCAGATATAAGCATTCTCCTACCTTCACTATTCTCTTCATAAAAAGCTGTAGGATGTATTTGAATATACTCTAAGTTCTCTATTTTTATATCATTTTTTAAAGCTATAGCAATTCCATCACCTGTAAGGTGTCTTTGGTTGGTAGAGTTTTTGAAAAGTCCACCTATTCCGCCTGTAGCCAAAACTACCACTTTTGAAAAAACATGAATTTCTCTTTGAGATTTAAAAATTCTAGCTCCTATACACTTATTACCATCTTTTAATATATCTAAAAGATACGCATCTTCTATAAGAGTTATATTTTCTCTAGTTTTAGCTTCTTTTAATAAAGTCTTAAAAACAACCTCTCCAGTATTATCTTTACTATGAACTATTCTATTTACACTATGAGCACCTTCTCTAGTGTAATCTATTTCTCCATTTTCTCTATCTAAAGGCATACCATAATCTACTATTTGTCCTACATTTTCAATAGATTCATCTGCAAGAACTTGGACTGCTTCAACTCTATTTTTATACTGACCAGCTTTCATTGTATCTTCAACAAAAGACTCTATATCATCAATATTTCTAGCAGTTGAAATTCCACCTTGTGCAAGATATGTATTATTGTTTTCAATTGTAGATTTTGATACTACTAATACATTTAAATTTTTATCTAAATTTAATGCACAATATAACCCTGAAATACCACTTCCAACTATTAAAACATCTTGTTCTAAATTCATAAGTCTATCCCTCTATCCTTCTGCTAATCTGTGCATATTAAGCAGTGAATTTAAAGCCTTTTCCATGATTTCATCTTCTACAGTGACTTCATTTTCCATATTTTTAAGCGTACTGTATAAATTTTCTAATGTTGTCTTTTTCATATCAGTACATAGTATTCTTCCTCCAGGGATATAAAAGTTTTTATTAGGATTCTTTTTCTTTAATTCATGTAATATTCCTTCTTCAGTTGCTATTATAAAATCTTTATTTTCACTATTAGTAGCATATTTTATTATTCCTGATGTACTGCCTACATAATCTCCTAAATCCCTTACTTCCTTTTTACATTCTGGATGTACCAACACTTCTGCATCTTTATACTTATCTTTTAATTCAATTATTTCTTCAGCCTTTATATTATTGTGGTATTTGCAATATCCATCCCAAAATATAAAGTCTTTATCTGGAAATTTCTCTGCAATATATCCTCCTAAGTTTTTATCTGGAAGAAATATAATTTCTTTATTATCTATGTTTTCTAATATTTTAATTGCACTGGACGATGTAACGGAAACATCACAATGTGCCTTGACTTTAGCTGTAGAGTTTATATAACATACAACCAAAGCATTTGGATACTGTTGTTTTAGTTTTATCACGCCTTCTTCATCTACCATATCTGCCATAGCGCATCCAGCGTTACTTACTGGCATTAATACAGTTTTCTCAGGTGATAATATCTTAGCACTTTCTCCCATAAATCTTACTCCACAAAATACAACCACATCTTCGTTACAATCTCTAGCAATTTCACTTAAGTAATATGAATCACCAACTGCGTCTGCTAATTCTTGTATTTCTGGTGGTTGATAAAAATGGGCAAGTATTATTGCATTTTTTTCTTTCTTTAGCTCTTTGATTTGATATGTTAAATCTTTATCCATAATTGCACCGCTTTCTATATGTACTAGTGTATATACACCTGTAAACTCATTATATCACTTGACTATTCTTTCTTCAAGAATTTTAGACCTCTTAATATTGTTAAGATATAGACATTTACATTATCAATTGATTTATCTTTTTTACTTATATATTTAAACTATTTTTTATGTTTTTTAATTTTTTTGTAAAATATTATCAGAATTTTGTTTATATTCTTTATTGCTATAATATTGAAAATTTTACCAAACACATGTATACTAAGTACATGATTATGTGTATGTATTAATTTCTGAAATTATATTACTTTTAGTATTTTATAGAATTTGTAGGTTATTTCAATACGTATACAGAATCCAAAAATTTTATAAATGGGGTGATATTATGACAACGTTCTTAATTGGATTGGCTATATTACTAATAGGAGGTGCTTTATATGGTGCTTATTGTGAAAAAGTATTTAGCCCAGATGACAGAAAAACACCTGCTCTTGCTCAGAGTGATGGTGTAGACTATGTTCCAATGAAAAAATGGAAGAATAGTCTCATTGAATTGCTTAATATAGCTGGTACAGGACCAATTCTAGGACCTATCCAAGGTATATTGTTTGGCCCAATAGCATTTATACTAATCCCTATTGGTTGTGTATTTGGAGGAGCTTTACATGACTATATGAGTGGAATGATTAGTATAAGAGAAAAAGGAGCACAGATGCCTTCTCTTATCAGTAGATTTTTAGGTAATAAAGTATTTCAAGTCTATAATATATTCCTTTGTCTATTAATGCTTTTAGTTGGTGCAGTTTTTATTTACACACCTGGAGATTTGGTTGTTACACAAATCTTAAATATGAAGTCAACTATAAATAATCCAGTTGTATGGATAGTTTATGGAATTATTTTTGTATATTATTTATGTGCAACACTCTTCCCAATTGATAAGATTATAGGAAAAATATATCCAATATTTGGGGCAATACTACTTTTATCTGCTGCTGGTGTTGGAATCGGAATATTTACACAAGGTTATGATCTAGCTAATCTAAGTCTTGCAAATTGGAAAGGTATTCATCCTGATGGAATTCCTCTTATCCCTACATTCTTCGTTACAGTTGCTTGTGGTATAGTTTCTGGGTTTCACTCAACTCAAGCCACTCTTATAGCAAGATCAGTTTCAAATGAAAAAGAAGGAAAAACTACTTTTTATAATATGATGATTTTAGAAGGTTTAATTGCAATGATTTGGGCTGCAGCTGCTATGGGTATTTACAATAAAGGTATACCTAAGGAATTGATAGGCTCTCCTGATGTAATAGGCTTAGTTGCAAGAGATTTACTTGGTTCCATTGGTGGAGTCATAGCTATAATAGGTGTTATCATTTTACCTATAACTTCTGGAGATACAGCTTTAAGATCTCTAAGATTAATGCTTGCTGATTATTTTCATTATGACCAAAAGGAAAAGAAACATCGTGTTATACTATCAATCTGTATATTTATCCCTGTCATAGCCATCCTCATATTTGCAAAACTCAGTACTTCTGGATTTAATATATTATGGAGATATTTCTCATGGAGTAATCAAACCATCGCTATATTTGCATTTGCTATGATTACAGTCTATCTTATAATAAAAGAAAAAAATTATATTATAAGCTTGATTCCAGGTATGTTTTATTCTTTTATCATATTTAGCTATATATTCAATGCTCAAATTGGATTTAATCTAAGTATAAACATATCCTATATTTTAGCTGCTATATTTACTGTATTATACGCTGTTTTAACTGTATACTATGGTAGAAAGTTAAAAAACAAAGCAGATGTGAAACTAGCTGACTAAAATTAACCAGAGTTACACTTAAATTAAACTTTTAATATAAAAATCATAAAAAGAGGCTATCTCAAATTAGAGATTGTCTCTTTTTTATTTAACACATAAATAACTAGGTATTTACTCTTTATTGGAATATTTATCCTGAATTTCTAATATAAATAAATAAAAGTTTTAAAACAATCTACACATTTATATACTTAAAATAAATTTTTTTGGAGGAATACTTATGAATAATAAATTACATGAACTTGAAAAAAATCTACCAGAGACATCTTGTTCTTTTTGTACGCATCTTTCATTCAAGGGGCCCAGCCTAGACTATAGATATGATATTAGATGTGTTATTTCAGATACTAAGCCTGACTTTAGAGGATGTTGTGAATATTTTGAACCAGAATATACAGAATTAGATACAGGAGATTTAGATAATCTATACATAAACTTTCTTGAAACATGCCTCAAGGTGAACTACAATGATTACATCAATTCTATGTACTGGAAGTTATTTAGAGAAAGGACTTTACTAGAAAACAATTTCAAATGTTCTATATGTGGTTCAACTGAAAATACAGATGTATATCATGTCAATAGAAATTTAGGAAGAGAAACTTCAAAAGATGTAATTGTTAAATGTGATAAATGTAATTGTAAATAGGTGTATAAAATTTAAATAACTTCACATAATAAGTTTAAATAAAACTTAGGAGGTTATTTTATGAAAAATAATAATTTAAATTGCGATGCTACTAATTGTGCTTATAATACTAGTGGATACTGTTATGCTGGGAGCATAAAAGTAGATGGAATGCAAGCAACTACTACAGGAAACACTTATTGTGCTTCTTTTGAAGACAAATATACTTCTGGAATAACTAGTCGTTCTAATGATACTAATCAAGTTGATACAGACAATATCCATTGTGAAGCTGTAAAATGTAAATACAATAAAAATGAACTTTGTAAAGCTGAAAAAGTTCATATAAATTCAGGAAATGCAAGTTGTGAAACTTTTGAAATGAAATAAATTTCTTGTTATTAATTCTATAGTATTTATAAAAATCAAAATGGAACCTATAAAACAGACTTCTTTTATTAATGATGTCCATTTATAGGTTCTTTTTTAAATCAAATTATGAGTCGCATTCATAAAATAAATTATTATTGTAATACATTATCTAGAAGTAAATTTAACACCTAAAATATCCATAAGGAACATGAATATTGGAACTCCAATTAATAATCCCCATACACCCAAATAATGCTCTCCTACAAGTAAAATAATAAACACAAAGCAAACTGGAAGTTTTGTTCTATTTGACATCAGCTTAGGATTCAATATGTATGTTTCTACTGCATGTACTATACAAATCATTGCCAAAACTCCAAGTACTTTTGTTATCCCACCTATATTAAAGGCTATTACAGTTAGTGGAATTAATGATACTATAACTCCTGCCACTGGAATAAGACCTAACACGAAAATCATAAATCCTAAAGCCCATATTTGAGGGAATCCCATAAAACCTAAAAAAATCATGGAAACAACAGAGTTTATAAATGCAATCATTACTTGTACTTTCATTACTTCACCAAAATTTTTCACAAAACTCTTTCCGAAAAATACAAGGGAATTATAAATAAAAGAAATCTTACTATCTGCAAGTTTATTTCCAAATTTCTTGATATCATTTTTTTCAAGTAAAAGAAGCAAACTCAGTAAGAAGCCTAACAATATATTTACTCCAAAGCTTCCAACCTTTGTTGCTGTTGATGCTATAAGTAGCCCTGCCTGTGAAATATATTTATTAAAATCTAACTTTGAAACAACAGGATAAAGTTTTGGACCTAGAGATTGAGCAAATTGATTTACATCAAAATCACTAAAAATCCTGCTCAATTCCGTAAGTTGGACTATAATTATTGGTACAACTGCATAACTAATCAATACCAGTAATATAGCAAATAGTAAGTATAACACCACAATTATCAACGAATCTGGAATAATTCTAGAGGAAATTTTATTAATTCGTTTTCTTATGGCTACAAGTAAGTTATAGAAAATAAAAGTCATTATAAATGTTAAAAGCACCATATTTAACATGTACCAGAACGTAATTAAAATAATTACTACAACAGATATAGAAACAATTTTATATTTTGAGCCATCATGTGTCAATTCTTTGTTATCTTTCACAGTTTAAACCCTCCCCAAATTTTTATGACTTTACAGTGTCACTCTTTTTTATTCTAATTCTAAAAATAATCAAAAAGCTTTCAAAACAACTTATTAATTCTTCATAAAACAATATTAAAATTTAGAGAAGATATTTCTATACAATTACGTTTATACTAAAATCTGCTCCATATTATAAGTTTAAATTATTATTATCTATATCATATAGTAATTCATATATTTCTGGATATTCAAAAAATAAACCATCCTTTATCAATTGTCTTATTCTGTCTGTACTTACCCACTTTATATCACTTACTTCTTCTTCTTGCAAAATAGCTTTTGATATATCATACTCCTTCTTAACAAAGTATACATCCCAAAGAGTATCACCATGAATCATACTTCTAAAAACTTTCATTTCATCTTTAGATATATCTATCCCTATTTCTTCCTTTGCTTCACGAATTGCACCTTCCAAACTATCTTCTCCAGAAACAATACATCCAGTTGTCATTCCCCACATATTTGGTAATGTCTTTTTACTTTTAGACCTTTTCTGAATTAAAATCTGAGAGTCACTATTTACAATCTATACCTCAACTGCTAAATGGTAATAACCTTCTTCAATAGAATTACCTCTTTCTATAACTTTTCCTGTTTTAATTCCATCAGTATTATATAAATCCCATAATTCCATTTCCAAATCTCCTTACCTTTACATAAATTAAACAAAATACAAATATATTTTGGTATACTTAATTTTGCTCATTTTTTATTGCAATACTTGATTTACACTTATGTTCATCTCTTTTCTTTTCTTTCCATTCTTTTATATCATCTATAATAAATCTATGTTTAAGCGACTTCGTGTCAAAATTAAACATCCTAAACACTATTTGTAATACATATCCTAGTCCTAATGCACTTACAAGTGTACCAATACCTACAGAACCTCCTAATAACCAACCAACAACTAGAGCTAGTATTTCAAGAACTGTCCTAACAAGGCGTACTGATTTATTAGTTCTCTTTTGAAGAGCAATCATAAGACCATCTCTTGGTCCACTTCCTAGACAAACACCTAAATATAGAAAACTTGCTATAGCTGCTAAAATAATTCCTATAACAACCATAAATACACCTACATAAGTGTTACTTGCATGAGGTATTACTTCAGAGAATATTACTAAATCAATAAATATTCCTATGAATGTCATGTTAAGTAGTGTTCCCCATCCTATGTTTTCACCAAAAACTGCATCCAATATAACGATTATAACCCCTACCATTATAGATGCCTGACCTATAGTTATACCTAATTTTATAGATAAACCTTGATGAAGCACATCCCAAGGCATAAGCCCAACATGCGCATTAATCATCAATACAGAAGAAATTGCAAATATAAAGAAACCTGAAAACAATCTTATCATACTTTTTAAATTTATTTTTCCCATCAAAAATCACTCCTCATAATAATAATAACAATAAATACCAATAAAATATATATATAAATACAAAATTTTACATAACTCTTCATTAATTTAATATAAAATTTCAATTATAAAAAAAGTGGCAATTCATATTTTATACACTTTCACTTATATTCTAAGCTTTCGTGTATAAAAATGGATATACCACTTTTTAATATATAAACATTTTTAGTTGTTCTTATTAATTTTCACTATAAATTCTAGCTTCTTCTTCTCCATTTAGTACTCTTAAAGTTCCAAAAGCAAGTGATTCTAACTCATTTTCTCCTGCCATAATTTCTACTGGTGCAATAAATTCCACTTTCTTTTTAACCATTGAAGTAAACATTTCAGAATATGCAATTCCACCTGTTATAATTATAGCATCTACTTTTCCATCCACTACAGTTGCTAATTCTCCAATACCTTTTGCCAATTGATAAGCCATTGCTTCATAAATAATTTTTGCTTCTTTATTTCCTTCTCCTATCATCTTCTCAACTTCTCTAGCATCTACAGTGTTTAGATATGAAACGATACCACCTTTACCTCTTATCTTTTTAGTCATTTCTCTTTCTGAGTACTTTCCTGAATAACAAGCTGCCACTAATTTTGTAGCAGGTACTCTTCCTGACCTTTCTGGAGAAAATGGCCCTTCATCATCAGATAACATATCAACCATTCTTCCATTTTCATGAAGATAAATACTTACTCCTCCACCAATATGAGCTACTATTAGATTTAAACTCTTATAATCTTTCCCATTATCTTTAGCATATTTTAAAGCCATAGCTCTAGTATTTAATGCATGCCCTGTACTTGCTCTATCCATTCCACAAAGTCCAGATACTCTGGCTACATCTATAAGCTCATCTACTGCAACAGAATCATAAATATATGAGTTTATTCCAAGTGGCTCTGATATTGCGTGTGCCACAATAGCTCCTAAATTTGAAGCATGTTCAAGCACTGGTCTATGTCTAAGTACATCAATCATTTCTTCATTTACTAAATATGCTCCTGATTTTACTGGTGGTAAAACCCCACCTCTTCCTACTATTGCACTAAGAGATTTCAAATCTATATTATTTTCTTCAAGAATATTCAAAACAGCTTCTTTACGCATTTCAAATTGGTCTTGTATTGTATTATATTTTGCAATCTCTTGAGCTGGATGGTCTATTGTCTTCACAAGAATTTGTTCTTCTCCATCATATACTGCTATTTTTGTAGAAGTAGAACCTGGATTTATGGCTAATATTCTGTAAGTCATAATTTTCTTCCTTTCACCTTAATTTCTATAGTTTATTTATATATATTATAAACTATTTGTTAACCATTTCCATACCTTCATGGAAAGCTTTTATATTTAATTCAACAAATTTTGGTTTAACATTTTCACTTATAATTTTTTCCCAATCGATAGACTCTAATTCCATAGATTTAACTAGACAACCTAATAAAATAACATTCATTATTTTTGAATTTCCTAGTTCTTCAGCTTTATCAGCAGCGTTTATAACTTTTGCATTTAATCTATTTAGTTCTTCATCTATATCACCTTCTAGATATTCAGCTCCTCCGATTAAGACAGTCATAGAATCTATTCTATAATTGTTTACTAAAGCTTTTCCTTCTGGTTTTAAATAATTAAACCATCTTAAAGCTTCCATTTTTTCAAAAGATACTAATATGTCTGCTCCACCAATTTCTATAACTGGAGAATGCACACAATCTCCATATCTAACTTGTGAGGAAACAGAACCTCCTCTTTGACTCATTCCATGTATTTCACTCATTTTTACATCGTATCCAGCTTCCATCAATCCCATAGTTAATAATTTACTAGCAAGTATAGTTCCTTGACCTCCTACACCTACCAAAAGTATACTCTTAGTCATATTATTTTTCCTCCTTAACTATTGCTTGTTTTGGACAAACTTGTGAACATACTCCACATCCTACACACTGATTTCTATCTATATTTGATAATTTATTTTCTTTATCAAATGATAGGGCTGGACATCCAGTTTTCAAACATAATTTACATCCAATACACTTATCATGGTCAACTTTACACTTAGTCTTAAATGGGTTATTAAATTCTTCTATATCTTCTTTAGAGAATTTTTTAAGTACACATGGCCATCTTGTAATTATTACTGATGGTTCATCTTCTATAGCTAAGGCCCAATCTAATGCTTCGTTTACTTCTTTTAGATTGTTAGGGTCTATAACTCTTACATGTTCTATTCCACAAGCTTTAACTAATCCTTCTATATCAACATCTTTAGTTTTAGCACCTTGTAAAGTATATCCTGAACCTGGGTTTTCTTGGTGACCTGTCATTCCAGTTATTCTATTGTCTAATATAACTGATATAGAATTTCCTCTATTGTAAACTACGTCTAAAAGACCATTTATTCCTGTATGGAAGAAAGTTGAGTCTCCAAGTACACCTACTAATCTTTTTTCATTTCCTTCTTTCATATTAAGAACTTTTTGAGCTCCATGTGCAGTTCCAAAAGCAGAACCCATACAAACAACATAATCTATTCCATTATATGGAGGAGCAAATCCAAGAGTATAACATCCTATATCTCCACCAACTATTAAATTTTTTCTCTTTCCAAGTTCATAGAAGAATCCTCTATGTGGACATCCTGCACAGAAACTTGGTGGTCTTGGTGTTACTAATTCAGATTTGTATTCTATAGTATCATTTGTTTTTCCAAATATAGCTTTTCTTAAAACATCTGGTGTCATTTCACCATATGGAGGCATTACATCTTTTCCAATACAGTCTATTCCATATGCTTTTATTTGTTCTTCTATAAATGGGTCATTTTCTTCTATTACATATATTTTGTCAACTTTATCTGCAAATTCTTTTATTTTTTCATAAGGTAATGGATTTGTAAATCCTAACTTCATATATGATGCATTTTCTCCAAATACTTCTTTAGCAAAATTGCAACACATACCTGAAGCTATAACACCTATTTTTGTATCATTTATTTCATAATAGTTTAAGTCAGTTTCATTTGAGAATTTTTTAAGAATTTCCATTCTTTCCTCAACAACACCCCTTCTTATTTGAGCGTTTGCTGGAACTGTTACCATTTTTTTAGCATTTTTAGTGTATTCTTTAATTTCAACTTCTTCTCTATCATAACATTCCACTAAACCTTTTGAATGACAGAGTCTTGTTGTAACTCTATATAAAACTGGTGTATCGTATTTTTCACTAACTTCAAACGCTTCTTTTATCATATCTTTAGCTTCTTGGCTAGTTGATGGTTCAAATAAAGGTATCTTTGCAAATTTTGCATACATCCTATTGTCTTGCTCATTTTGAGATGAATGCATTCCCGGTTCATCTGCTGTAATAAGTACCATACCACCATTTACGCCTGTATATGCATAAGTAAATATTGGGTCAGCTGCAACATTCACACCAACATGTTTCATAGAAGCCATAGTTCTTGCTCCTGCAATTGAACCCCCTATAGCAGCCTCAAGTGCTACCTTTTCGTTTGGAGCCCATTCTGCAACTATTGCATCTTTATATGTTGCTATATTTTCTAATATTTCTGTACTTGGAGTACCTGGATATGCGGATGCATATTTAACACCAGCCTCATAGGCTCCACGTGCAATTGCTTCATTACCTGTCATCAATTGTTTCATATAAAATTCCCTCCATCTACAATTATTAAATTCATAGTCCACCCAATTTGTTCAATGAAATTAATTATTTATTTTTACTTCTAAACTTTCAAGTGCTTCTTTTATAATACTTGGTGCTTTCTTACATTTTTCTTCTGAAACTGCACAAACTGCAAATCTTAATCCCATTTTTAATGGAACTGCAAATAGATTATGTTTAGTCAATTCTTCACATACTTCTTTTGGATTATCACATGGTATACTTACAAAGAATCCTGCTATATATGGAAGAATTTCTAAGCCTACTCTTTCAGCTTCTTTTACAAATACATCTGCTCTTCTAGTTAGCATTTTTTTGTATATGTCTTTTTCATCTTCATATTCTTTAAATTTTTTAGGGTCATTTACAATGTTAGATAATACTGCCATAGCGCTTCTATTACAATTTGACCAGTTTGCTCTACATGAATGAACACATGAATAATGGAACTCTTCAGCTACCTCTTCACTTGAAGATATACAAATTATAGCTCCCATTCTCATACCATAAGCTGTAAATCCTTTTGACATACTGAATCCAACTAATACGAGAACGTTTTCAGGTAGATTTGAAAATTTCTTAAAAAACTTTCTACATACATCATCATCACCTGCAAAGTCAATATATGCTGAATCTACGAAAAATATTATCTTTTTATCTTTATCTTCTGCAATTTCTTTTGATAAATCTAATATTTTATCCCATTCATCATCTGCAACACTATATCCAGTTGGATTGTGAGCTGGTGTATTTATAATTGTAAAAACTCTATCTTGTTTTTGTGCTATATTTACAAAATTTTCTTTGAATGACTCAAAATTAAATCTTCTATTTTCATCAAACAATTGGTAGTTTACTACTTTTCTATTGGCTTCTTCAGCTATACTTACATATGGACTCCAAAACCAATCAGATGTTAAAACCTCATCACCTTCATTAGTATAATTCCATACAGCCAATTTTATTGCACCACTTCCTCCTGGTGAAGCTAATACTCTTATATGTCCTTCTGGTAAGTAATCTCTGAAAAATACTTTTTTAACTGCTTCTAAGTAATCTGGCTGACCTTCAAGAGCCGCATATGCACCTATTTCACAGTTATCTAATGCCTTATATTCTTCATATACAGTTTTCATTGTTATTAATTTTCCTGAATCATCCATTAGAGCGCCTATTGTTGCATTTATTACATTATCCATGCCTAAAGCCTTCTCTGCTGCTTGAGCTCTACCAGATATGCTAAATATAACATCATTTTCTTTTGGCCACATCGCATGCTTACCAACCATACTTTGACTCATACCATCACCCCTAAAATTGTATTTACTCTCACATTATATATTAAGCAATTAGCATGCCAACAAATTTTACTTTATGTAAAACTACTTTTGTTTAGAATTCTGATTTTTTTCATTATTAAATTAAGTATTTTAGTTATTTTTCTTAGAAATATATATACTTGTCTAAAAAAACAAAAAATTACAAAAAAGTAATGTTAATTTTTTTTAACACTTGTTTCAAAAAATTAACATTACTTTCAAAATATTTTATATGTATTTGTATTTATATATTTTTGTTATACTTTTTCCATAAAGACGTACGACTTATTCCAAGAACTTGTGCCACTTCATTTTTAGAGAGTCCTTGAGCAAAAAGCATGTTTATTATTTTTTCTTCAACATACTTATTTACCTCTTTTATGTCTATACACACCTTACCATCGTTTATCTTACTTATATCTACAACTTCATCTTGAACTTCTACACTGGCTGTCGTTTCAGAATTAAATTTGTCTATTTCAGAACTAGGTGCTACCTTTTGAGTTTTAAAATCTCGTTCTTTTCTCAATTTAATTTTTCCTGTTACAACATATTTCTGGGCTATTGTTTTTAATTCTCTAACATTTCCAGGCCAACTGTAATTATACAGTTTATCAATTTCATCTTTAGTTAAAACAAAATTTTCATCTATGCTATTTATTCCATTAAGACCATCGTCCTTTAATACTTCATTTACAAAGTTATTAAATAGTGGTATTATATCCTCTCTTCTATCTCTTAGAGGAGGAATATTTATCTCCAAACTACTTAATCTATAAAACAAGTCAGCTCTAAATGTTCCCATAACTATTTTTTCAGTTAATGATTCATTTGTTGCTGCTATGATTCTTATATCTAAAGGTATTATATAGTCAGAACCAATTCTCATTATTTGGCGTTCTTCTATTACTCTTAATAGTTTTGTCTGAATATTAAAAGATAAACTATTTATTTCATCTAAAAAAAGTGTTCCTCCATGTGCAAGCTCAAATAGACCTCTTTTTCCACCTTTTCTGGCACCAGTAAATGCACCTTCTTCATATCCAAAAAGTTCACTTTCAAGCAAATTCTCTGCTATAGTAGCACAGTTTATTGCAACGAAAGGTCTGTCTTTCCTTCTACTTATATTATGTATACTATGAGCTATAATTTCTTTACCAGACCCACTTTCTCCATATAGTAGAGTTGTATAATCACTTTTTCCAATTTTTTTAGCTTCTTCAATAAATTCTTTAGTTAATTTATCTTTAAATAAAAAATCATCAAAAGTATATCTAGCATAAAGACCTTTTTGATTTAAATCAAATCTTATTTTTCTTTCTAAGTTTTGTAGTTTAGTTATATCTTGTATTATTCCCAAAACTCCATAAGTGCTATTATCTACTTTTATTAATGTAGTTCTAGTATTAACAATTAAATTATTTATATTTCTTATCTTTCTATCTTCTACATCATTTTTTTCATGTAAACAGTCTAACATCCACTCCATTTTTGGGAATACATCTAATATATATTTATTGAGTGCACATCTTCTTTCTACTTTAAGCATGTTTTTTGCACTTTCATTGTACAAAATTATACTACCATTACTATCTATCGCGATTACTCCATCTTTTATACCATCAAGTATATTTCTTAAAACTTCATTATTAAATTTTTCTTCACCTAATGTATCTAATAATTTCTTACAATACTCAACAGCTTCTCTTATAGATTCATCACTAGCAGTTGCAAATACACTATCAATGCCATATTGTCTTGCAAAAGAACAAGCTAGACCTCCACCTACTATTACAACTTCGTCTTTTTGGTCTATATACTTTACAACTTTACTTCTTATCTCATATTTAGATTCAAACCATTCCTCAGTTATCTCAGTACTTATTACATTTCTCCAGCCAACATAATCAAAAGAAACTTCATTATCTCCAAGAATCAATACCACTTTTTTAGAATATCTCTTTGCTATTTCTATTGCTCTTAAGAGGTCAGTCGATTTCATATTCATAGGTATAACAGGTACACTTACTGTATCTATTACTAAACTATAACCTCCACCTCTACCAATTATAGCTTGAGCACCTTTTTCAACAAGTATACGTCCTTGATTTTCCATTAAGTCTAAATTGAGTATGTCAATTATTATGGTTCCATTTTCTACATCTTCTTTATATAATTCTTCTATTCTTTCTTTTAATTCAATATCAGAGGCTATAATTCCTATTTTTTTTTGCAACAAAATCACCTCAATTTTAAATTATAATGTATTGATTTCTACCTGCTTTTTTTGATTTATATAGGTTCTTATCTGCATCTTCAATTAATACTTCAGCATCTTTTCTGCTACGACACCTTTTTATACTTACTCCAGCACTTATAGTTATATAGTTTTTTACTTTAGAATACATATGTTCAATACCTTCAAATTCTAGAAGTTTAAAAACTCTTTTAATATATAATTCTATATTATCAATTTCTTCAATATCTACTGATTTTATAGAATCTACTAATATTAAAATTTCTTCGCCTCCGTATCTAATTATGTGTTCAGTAATGTCTATAAATACATTTCTTATAATATCAGTTACCTTTGTTATAACTTTATCTCCTGCTAAATGACCATAGTTATCATTATAACTCTTAAAATAATCTATATCTACCAATATCGCGACCATATTTTTTTCTCTAGTTCCATTAAATAAATCTAATTGTTCCTCTAAATATCTTCTATTATATAGTTGAGTAAGTCCATCTTTTAATATATCATTTTCTAATTTTTTATTATTATCTACAAGTGCTCTTAAACTTTCTTGTTTTTGCCTAAGTTCATATTGTTTATGAATTCCTTGAGATGTTTTATAGGAATTATTTTTTTCCCATTTGTCAGAATACCAATCCATACTTTTATAGTATTCTATCGCTAGTTTAAAATCTTTTTTTAGTTCATATCCATTTGCTATTAGACCATAAAATATAGACATTTTCTTAGGATTTAATGAGCTTTTTTTAACCAAGCTTAAGCCTTTTAGATAACAGCTTATACCTTCATCTATATTACCAAATTTTATATATAAATCTCCATACAATTTATATATATAATCTAGTTTGGAATTATATATAAAAACATCTCCAAAACTTTTATATATATTTTTTGATAAAATCAAATAGGCGTTTACTTTTTCAAAATTACAATCACTTTTCTTTAACTCAATTTCAGCTGAATATAAAAATATAAATGAGTATAAATAATCCTTATACACACCTTCAACAGCTTTCATCAACTTTATAGCTTTTACTAGAACATCTTCTGCTTCTTTATTCATATCTTCCTTTAAATAGGCCCATATAAGGTCTATTTTTATGGCTACTCTTTCAGTTAGTGATATTGAATTATTATTGTGTGCAACATCTAGTACATTTTTTATGTATTTTATGGCTTCTATATTATTTCCACTTTCTAAATAACACAAGCTTATTATACATTTACAAAAAGCTTCTATAGAATACAAGTTATTTTCTTGAGCCAACCTTAGGCATTCAATTAGATACTCCATACTCTTTATAAAGTTATTAAATAAATAAAGATAAACTCTTCCAAATATATAATTTGCTCTACTTACAAGGACTTTATTTTTTAAATTTTTTAAAAAAGATACTTCCTCTACTAAAGATATTACATCCGTTTTAGTCTTATATAATGCACTTATTTCTACACATAAACTCATATTAAACAAGACTAATAGCTCGTTTAAGTGGTTTTGTTTTATGCTTTTTTTTGCTAAAAAATAAAAGTTATTTGCCTTATCATATTTTCTTATAGAAATAGCTGATAGTGTAAGATAAATATAAATCTTAGATATTATCTCTGCATTCTCTTTTGATGGCAATTTTTTAATGTCTTTTAATGAATCCAGCAGATATTTGTATGATGCTTCTCTATCTTTTTTTATATAGTTTATGAGACTAATTAAATATAAAACATAAACTCTATTCTTAACTTCTATTTTTGTATTTAAAAGTTCTTTGTGATAATCCAAGATGTAGTTTAAATCTGTCAAATTCAGATAGAATTTAGTCAACATATCATATTCTATCTTTTTTATATTTCTCTTTAAATCTTCTATTAAACACCCTTTCAAATGAATCACCAATCCTATTTAAATAGTTAAAAATTTTTAAAATCATGATAATGCAAACATCGATTTCTGCCACTTTGTTTGGCCTTATACAAGGCTTTATCCGCATTTCCTATTATCTCACTTATATCTATACTACTATTTTTACATGTATCAATACCAATACTAATTGTCAAATTATTGTTTAAAATCTTTTTTACACTTCTACATAACTTTCTTCCAAAGATTTTACTTTTTTTATAATCTTTACATATAGATAGTATTAAAAATTCTTCTCCACCATACCTTATTATAAGCATGTCTTTTTTTAGATATTTTTTTATTATTGTTGTTATGTTTTTAAGAGCAATATCTCCATTATAATGTCCATAGGTATCATTATAGTTTTTAAAGTAGTCTACATCTATCATGAATGCCGTACTGTATTCGCTGACTTCTTGTCCTTCTAAAAAATTATTTAGAAAAACTCTATTATACGCACTCGTCAAATGGTCAATATATTTTTTCTTATCTAAATCAGTCTTTACTTTTCTCATGTTATTTATTTCTTTTTCAACATATTCGTACCTATAATTTAAAGAATCTATATAATTTCTATTTCTAGCTTTTACATACATCATTTTTAACTCATAATACATTTTAAAGTATTTCATACTCATTTCATAATCTTGAATCATTTCAAAACACATATATATATTCTTATATGCTAGTCTTACATAATTATAATTTTTAGCATTTTTAGATTTCTCAAGTAGTTTTTTACTTGTATCTAATGCACTATTATAATCTCCAAAACAATAATATATCTTTACTTGATGATAAACTACTTCCAAATAATACAGTATATATTCTTCTTCACTTTTTATAATACTTAAGATATCTTTAGCTCTATCTAAATAACAGATTGACTGTTCAAATGAATTTTCATTACTTTTTGCATAATACATAGCTAAATTTATAAATAATCCAAACTTCTCAGTTTCTTTTAAATTATTATTTTTAATTTTTTCTAAGTACACTTCAGATTTTGCTAAATTATTTATCGCTTCAGGATAGTTTTTAGTTTTTATTAATATCTTAGTTATATTATTTGACGCTCTATATTTTTGTATTGTATCTACATTTATATATTTTTTATTACTTATTACTTCATTAAAACAGTCTATCGAGCCTTCATAATTTTCAAATGAACACTCACATTCACCTATTTTTATATTACATAATGAAGACACGTCCATATCCTTTAATAAATCTGCATATTTTCTTGCCTGTAAAAAATTTACTTTAGCTACTATAGCATCATCTAAAAACAAAAAATATATTTTACCAACAATAAAAAAATATATTTTTTTACAATTAAAATCGTTAATTTCTTTTACCTTTATATATAAATCTTCTATTTCTTTAATTATTATAGAAGATTCTATGCATTTACTTGCCTTAATGTAAATCAGTTGTGATTTGAAAATAATTTCTTCAACCGAACAATTATTATCGTTACAAATAACATTAAATTTATCTATATGTAAATTTGCCTTATTTATATTTTCATTTTTTAAACTTAAAATAGCTATTTGTGAATAAAACCTCGCTAGAAATTTATAATCTTTAGGTAAGTATTTATCAATATATTTATAGGAAATCAAAATATACTCTTTCATTTTTTCACTAATCCCTTGAACACCATATAATAAAGCCAGCAAAAAATTTGATTTTAATAACATCAAACTATTTTGTTCAGTTTTATAGCAATCGATTGAATTCTTTACTACATCAATGTTATTTTCAATAAAATCATTATTATTCAATAATCTTTCATTCAAGGTTAACCTAAACATTAAATCTAAAATTGTATCATCTATCTCTTCCAAACATTTAATATATATTGTAACTCACCTCCGACTTACATTATCTCATAAAATTAGTAATTTTCCATACTATTTGATAAAAAAGTCAGTGTCTCAATTTAGAAATTTCTCCTAAATTAAGACATACTTTACATTAAACCATACAATTTTCTACCTGAACTATATAATCCTGACAATTTTCGCAAATTATCACGCTCACAATATAACTATTATCAACTTTATTTGCTCTTGATAATTTATTAAAAGATAACCCCTTATAGTCACTAGATATGTTACTTATTACATATTTTCCATCTTTACTGAAAATATAAAAATGATATTCTAAGAAAGGAAAGAACTTTTTCTTTTCTTTCACTCCTTCCAAACATAATGGACATGCTTCTTGATAATATTCTATGTCAAAATCAACCTCTTCTGTTTCATTAAGTATATCAATTATTTTTGAAACAGTTATTCCTTGAATTGGATTTTCTTCATCATTTATTAAAGCACTACAATTCTCTTCTTTTAACAAATATTCCTTATCATCATATATAAACTTGTATAAACTCATATTATATCCTCCTTATAATTATTAATCTCCAAGTTATTCTACCACTTAAATAACCTTAATAAAAGTAATTGTTTATAATATCTCCAATTAATTAAATCTTGTATACATATATCGTCATACATTTACATTAATCAATTGTCTCAAAATCCAAGTTTACGCTTTAAATATCCAGTTTTTCAAAACCTATTGTCAAAACTTACTTTAGCTATTAATATAAGGATATAAATATAGAACTGCATAGATGTGACACGCTCAAATATTTTATATGATACGATTTAGTATCTAAATTTATATATTGTATATAGGGGGAGATATATATGTATAAAGATAAAAGTGATGAATGTATACACTTAATGACTGCCTACATTGATAGCATAAGTGGATATTATTCATTTATTGACACACAGTTAGATGATTTTATGGTTAGATATGGAGAAAATATTGTTGATTCAAATTTACACAGTATAATGATGTTGCTCTGTAAATGGGGATTAGCGTAGCATTTTGAGAAACTTTTTTGTATATTGTATTCTATATTATATATTCATTAATAAAAAAAGGATTGACATAAATTTAAGGACTATAGATAGATTTTCAAAAAAATCTATCTATAGTCCTTTTAAAGTTTCTCAAAATGTATACTTGAATAAGCACTATTTATTTTTCTATAATTAACTTAGCTCATATGCTATACTTTAAGTATCTACAACAATAAAAAATATCTAATATGTATTATATTTAACTCATCATAATATCATTTCTACACTTACAATTAAGATATTTTCAATATAGTACTACTCAATTTTAATATTATGAAAAGGAGAGTTTTTATATGAATTATAATGAATTGTTAAAATCAGCTAGGGAGAACTTTAATGGAACATGTAAAGTCTGTAAAATTTGTAATGGATTAGCTTGTGCTGGAAATGTTCCTGGCATGGGAGGCAAAGGAAGTGGTTCATCTTTTATTGAAAATAGAAAGAGTCTAGAAAAAATAAAGATAAATATGAGAGTAATACATAATGTTTCAAACCCAGATACTTCTATAGAATTATTTGGTAGAAAAATGAGTTCTCCTATATTTGCTGCACCTGTATCAGGTACTATATTAAATATGGGTGGTAAAGTTTCTGAAAAAGAATACATAGAACCTGTCGTTAGAGGCTGTTCCAACTCTGGAATTTATGCTATGGTTGGTGATACCAATGTGGATACTTTTTTATTGAATAATTTAGATGTATTAAAAGATAATGATGGAAATGGAATTGTATTTATAAAGCCTTGGAAAAATTCAAAGATAATAGAAAAAATTAGATTATCTGAAGAAGCAGGTGCTTTTGCGGTTGGTGTAGACCTTGATGCTTGTGGATTGATTAATAATCAACTTCAAGAGAATCCTTTTTCTCCTAAGACGATTAGTGAGATTAGAGAATTGGTTGAATCTACTAGATTACCTTTTATTATAAAAGGAATTATGACTGTGGATGATGCTTTGATGGCTGTAGAGTCTGGTGCTAGTGCTATTATTGTTTCAAATCATGGAGGAAGAGTACTTGATTATACTCCTGGTACTTGTGAGGTACTTCCAGATATAGCTAAGGCTGTAAAAGGAAAGATAACAATACTTGCTGATGGTGGTGTTAGGACTGGTGTTGATGTAGTTAAGATGCTTGGATTGGGTGCTGATGCTGTTTTGATGGGAAGACCTTTTGTTACTGCTTCTTTTGGTGGTGGTCTTGATGGTGTTGAGTTTTTTATAGATAAGGTTAGGAATGAGTTATGTGAGACTATGATTTTGACTGGTTGTCAAGAGATTAAGGATATTGATGGTAGGGTTATATGGAAGTGATTTTAAACTCATTTTATAACATTTATATTTAAATAGTATATCATTTTATATTTAAAAATAGTGTCTCATTTAAATTGAAAAATTATATTGAGACACTATTTAGTATATTTTTAGATTTTAATCCTATGAAAGAGTAGGATCAGTTAGTCTACCCAATTTATCCCAAGTAGCTGAGCCAATTATTCCATCTGCAGATAAACCGTATTTTTTTTGGAAGCTTACAACTGCATTATATGTATTGCTTCCAAAAATACCATCTGTACTTGTACCATAACCAAGTTTATATAACATAATTTGTGCAGCTTTAACTTCTTTTCCAGTATCACCCTTACGTATAACTTTTGTTGTGCTTATAGTCAGATATTCATTACCAATAATTGTTATAGTTTTAGCATCTATATTATAAGAAACTGTATAATTTATATAAACACCTTTACTATTATCATCATTCATTAGATTAGCTGATTCTGGAACAAATATTTCATCATCTGGCTTAGGTTCTATATTTATATCTTCACAATTTTGTTTATGTTCATCTCTTATTTCTTGTGGTGCATTTTCATATGTATATACATAACCAGAAATATTAAAAGAATATATTTTTTTCTCTGAAATAGCTTTGTTACTTCCTCCTTCTTCTTTACTTGTGTCAGCAAATGCTACACTTGTAAAAGTAAGCATTAAACAACACATAATAGTTAATGTTTTTCTTGATTTTTTTAACATAAAATCCTCCTTATAATTATTTTATTAATTTATTGTAATCATCTATATTTATTGCTATTATGTCATAGTCTCTAGGTATCTTACCTTGTAATTTACATTCATCTTCATAAAAGTTTCTAATTTTACTTGGTGCATCCTTATAATAAATCTCTCGAAATATATCAGTTGTCTTATTCAATAAAAATTCATTACTATTTTTATTCATTCCATCATTACTCTCATCAATTTTAACTTGAGCATTTATTTCAATAAAAGATGTCATAGAAATCGTAAATACTAAAATAGCAATTAATATTCCACTTCTACCTTTCTTTTTAACAATACTATCAAGTCTCTTTTCTAAATTTGTCTTGTCAAATTCTGTTGTCAAAATCCTGCTATTATAATTTTTACTAAGCTTAATTGATTTTATAAGAGCTAATGCATATTCTTTCTTATCTTTTATAGAACAATCAGATAAAACACTTTCATCACAACATAATTCACAATCAAGATTTACTCTGTTGCTCATTATATAAACAAGTGGATTAAACCAATATATTATTTTAACAGACAACACTAAAAACTTTATCAAAATATCCTTGTTCTTAAAATGCATTAATTCATGTTTTAAAATCCAAATCAACTCATTCTTACTATAAGGATAATCTGGTAGAAATATGTACGATTTGAATAATCCCATACCTGCTGGACTTATCAATTCATCAGAACCTCTTAACTCAATTTTCTTTTTTATATTTAATTCTTTCAACAAACCTTTATAGATACAGTTTATATCAGAATCTTCAATATCATAGGATACATCAACAATAAGATTTTTAAATCTTGTATATTTTATAAATGTATAAACTGCAATGACTATAGTTACAAATATCCACAAATAAGCTACACACAACATGAAATTATTATCTTTAGGAATATCAATTTGTGTAATATTATTTCCTACTGTATTTCCTTTGGGTTCTTTTACTTCATATGTTACTGTATAATTAAATAGAAAAAGTAGCATTCTAAAAACTATTATCAACCAAATATAATAATTGAATCTCTTACTAAACTTCTTAAACACATATCTTTTCAAAAATAATAATAGACAAATACCAAGACTACATATAATAGTTGTCTGTATAAGATTGTCAAAGATATACAACATATAATTATTCATCCTTTAAATTATCAAAATAACTTTCTAAAAAATCCAGCTTATCTTTGCCTAAATTTTCATCCTCATGTAATGCTGAAATTAAACTTGTAAAAGAATCATCATGTATATTGCTTAGGAAATCCTTTGTCTCAAAGCTTAAATATTCTTTATGTTTTACCACTATTGTGTAATGTGTATATCTGTCTATTTTTTGAGCATCTAGGAATCCTCTTTTTACTAGCCTTGATAAAAGTGTCAGTGTTGTTGTTTGTTTCCAGCCATATTGTTCCTCCATTGCTTCAATAACATCTTTTGATGTCACTGTAGCATCTACTCTCCAAATAAATTTCATTACTTTTAGTTCTGCTTGTGGTATTTTTTTTATCATTATTTACACCTCCCCCAAAACTCCCGCTAACATAATTCTACAACACGTGAATTTTTTAGTCAAACAATTTATGAAAAAAATGTGAATTTTTGTATTTTTTGTTAATTTTCTAATTTTTATACCATATTAAAAGTTAGATTTAGAAATATACTTTTCTAAATATTTTACTTTTTATATGTTTAATTACAATAATGTATAGTAATTTTTTTATACTAAATTTTTTTCATAAGAATGTCTATATTTACACACAAAGGATATTATAATACTTTTTTTTAAAATAGACTATACTAATCAGCAAATAAATTTTAATAATTTCTTTACTGTCCCTTTATTACACATGTATATTTGTTTTATATTGATTATTTTCCAATAAAAAATATATCTAGATTTTGAAATTCTTATAATAATTACTATTTTTCAATATCAATTTATTTATGAACCTTAATAATTGAAAGTATAATACTATTAAAAAATTTAGCTTTTGTAAAATATGATATAATTTTAAATAAACAAAACTGGAGGTTAATAGTGATTATAAAAGTGAGTTTTGGTGGAGATTACAATCCTGATTACATAAAAGTACCTAATGACATTAATTTGAAAAAATACGAAATTAGACGTAAATTCTATAATTGGATTGATAATACAGAAGAAGAACATCCTTTCTGGGAATATGAAAATGGACTTAGAATTGGATTAAATTATAGAGGAAATGCAATTGTTTATTGGCTAAATAATTATATTCTAAAAAATGCTAAGTGTAAGTCAAGGTTAATTGAAAGTTTCTCTAACAAAAGTCTAGATTATGATTTAATGATAAAGTTATAGAATATAATATATGATTTAGATTTTCAAACATATCTACTTAAATTAATTACATACCTCATTGAGTAAATTTATTTAGAGTTATATCTTTTTAAAGATGTAAAATTTAAAAAGATATAGTAAAAAACCCTTAAAATACTTTGATTTATTATTTTAAGGGCTTTTATTATATTATAAATTTTTATTTTCTATCTATAAAATCTAATTATTTATAAAGTGTTTTAAATTTATAACTTTTCTTTGCTATCTCATAATATAAACATAAATGTCCCCTAGCTTCATAATTATCCATATTAATACTTAATTTATCTATTGCTTTTTAACACTTTTAATATTACACAATTCCTTTGAAATTTCTTCAAATCTTTCATCAGATATGCCAAGCTTTTTCTTAAACTTTTCATCATTCATTCTTTCAACAATTACTTTATCTGGAGATAATTCCTGAATAATACTCTTTATCTTATCAATAGACTTATCATCATCATTATATCCCTTGATAACTGTTATATCTAAGATAAATGTTCCTCTATACTGTCTATTAAATAAAATCATATTTGAAATATATTCATCTAGAATATATCCTACAATTGGTCTTTGAATTTTCTGAAAATCTTCTTCTGATATTGTTTTTATCTCTCCAACAACTTCATCACACGTATTAGCTATTTTTATATATTCAGCTTTACCAAATAAATACCCATTAGAAAGTAATCGTACAGACACTTTTTTTCTCTTTATTAATTCAATAATATCGTAAATTTTATCATTCAATAGAGCCTCTCCTTTTGAATTAATAAAAACCAATTCTACTCCATTCTTTTCTATCATACTTTCTAATTCTTTCAATGAGTCATTCATATTTTCAAAAGATTGTGGTGTATCTACTTTATTATATGACCTTCCAATAGGACAAAATATACAATCAAAATTACAGTACTTTTCAGGAAGTATATTGACTTCTACTATTTTTCTACCATCCTCAATATAGATGTCTTTATAGCTAAAACTACTCATCACTATATCATCTCCAAATTAATTTATTAATACTTCTTTATTATTAGTATCTAAAATTGAAATTTTACATGTACCACCTAAATTTTCTTGAACCGTTTTAGCTAAGTCACTTAAAGCATTTTCAAACTCTTCAAATCTACTTTCATCCACCAATTCAATACATAAAAAGGCATTGTTTGTACTTTCAGTAAGCATTGTTCTTATTGCTTCACGCCAATTCCAACACCTACAAATTGCTCCTTCATCATCTTTATAGACTACTTCACCTTCATATGGAGGTGTATTTTCATCTGCTCCCAATGGAATAAATTCCTCATTTCCAACTGCTTTAGTTAACCTAATATCCCCTATAAATTTGTCTATATCTTCTCCTCCACAAGGTAGCGCATATTTTAGTGAGATAGAATTATAAATATCCACTAAAGGGTTGATAGTTCCTATGTTATTTCCATTATATACTCTTTTTAATAGTGCCTCAATAGATGACCTTGCTCCTTTTTTCGTTTTAAATTTTTTAAATGCGTCTCTCCATACTTTAATTACTTGATTATTACTAAACTCTGAATCTTTTAAGTATTTTAATGCCTCTTCTTCTCCCTGCAAAATCATTTTTTTATATTCTTTATTTCTTATATAGTTGTCTATATTATTACAAATAACAACTCCAATCTTAGCACTGGGAAATAGATTCCAGAACTCATCCTCAATAATAAATCTCTTCACTAGAATACCTCCTAAAATTTAAAATATATAAAACAAAAAAGCCTAGAGAAATATTATTAAATATCTCCCAGGCTTTTATCCTTCCGTGTACACAATAATCGTGCGTTTTCTCTTGGACCTGACCATTATAAAATGCGGAACCCTAGAAAACTAAAATATTTTTTTGTTTTATAAAATACAAGTAAATTTTAGCATAATATAATATTTAAAACAATACTACATTCTACATTTTATACAATAAAACAATTGCCACCAAATTACAACTTTGGTGGCAATATGGTGGCAAAACAGTTTTTTATTATATATCACTAGACTGAAAACACTAAAAGCACTAGATTTTATATTTTCTTAATCAATTTCCGACTTAAAAGGAGTGTCATCAGCTTTAGCTATTCTATATTCCTTATCAGTTATATAACCAAGCTCATGCATCTTATACAATACAATTAATTGTCTCTTTTTAGCCTCTCCATGGTCAATATACCTTGCAGGATTATTTGTCATACCAGCCAACATAGCACATTCAGATAAATTTAACTCACTAACTTTTTTACCAAAATACACTTCAGCTCCCTTTGCAGCTCCATATGCATTTTTACCTAAATACATATTATTTAAATAAGCTTCAAGAATTTCATCCTTACTCATAATCTTATTCATCTGCTTAGCATTGTACATATCCCTTATTTTTCGTTTCATAGTTTTATCATCACTAGTAAGCAGATTTTTTGAAACTTGCATATCTATAGTACTTCCACCTTGTGTTGTATCTGTAAATACATTATTGAGTACTGACCTAGTTAAAGAAATAACATCTACTCCTTTATGCTTGTAAAATCTCTCATCTTCTATAGAAACTATAGCATGCTTTAAGTCATTTGGCATTTGCTTTATGCTTACAACTTCACTACTTATATATTTAGACCTAATTAATTTTTTAGTGACTTCAGGTGACCCTTTTATAGCCGAAACTGTAAATATTGCACCTGCTACTGAAAGTATAATCAGAGCAACTAGCATAATAGATAACAATGCTCTAGCTATCTTAATCCTTTTTTGTTTTTTTCTTTTTTTACTTTTTAGCTTTTTCTCTCTTTGCTTATAATCAACTCTTCTTCTTTCTCTTTGATTGTAATCTGTATTTAAAGGTCTTACATTATCTCTTGTAAAACTATCTCTTTCTCTTTTTATAAGATTCTGTGAATCTACTTTTTCACTCATTCTTTTACTAGAGCTTGTCTTAGAAGTTTTATTTTTTTTATTTGTTGAAGTATAAGAATGTTTAGATTTTTTATTACTATCTTTACTATTATTTACTTTTTTACGTCTTATTTTATTATTATCATCATCATCGTAATAACCCATTTTAGTCTCCCTTCTTTATACTAAGGTACATTATACATTGTTCTACAAAATAAATCAAAGAACAAAATTGTAAGTTTAAGGGTCAATTTTATAAAGGATATTTTCACTAATTTTCTCTATATTTAAGATTAATATTCATCTTTTATTTTCAAAAATAGTTTTGCAGTTGCTAAAGTGTCACTGTCAGCTCTATGAGCATTTATATTCTCTATATTGTAATAAGCACAAGCTGTTTCAAGCTTCTTATTTTTTCCTTTATAACTTTTACATTTTTTTAATAATTCTAGTGTACATATATAATTGTTTATTGGTTCTAAATCTAATATTCTAAGATAGTAATTTAAAAACTTTAAATCAAACTTCGCATTGTGTGCAATTATAGTTCTATTTCCTATGTATTTTCTAAATCTAGGTAAAACCAATTCTAGAGGCTCTTCATTTTCTACCATTTCATTACTTATATGTGTCAATTCTGTTATAAATGAAGAAATTATACCTTTAGGTTTTATCAATCTTGAGTAGTTTTTTACAATTTCGTCATTTTTTATTTCTGTTATTCCTATTTCTATTATTTCACAACCTTTATATGGATCTAAGCCTGTAGTTTCTAAATCCACAACTACATATTCATTCATATCTCTTCTCCTTATTATCAAATGGATATATTTATATTCTATATTTATGTAATAGACTAATCAATACTTAATTTTATACCATATAGAAAGATTTTACAAATTACAACATATATATATTATTTTTCCATTATAAATAAAGATTATTTTTTTATAATCGCTAGATTTTCACTTTATTATTATTTAATCTATTTCGATAAATATTATTTATCTCCTTATTGTTTAAATCTTTAAGGTCTAAATTTTTACATTGTTCATCATCTTCCCATATTCCTGCCTGTTTATTTCCATCATTTTTATATAATATACCTTTACCATTTTTCTTATTATCTAAAAAATATCCCTTATAAATATCATTATTTGGATATGTCAATTTTCCCAAACCATTTTTTAATCCATATTTAAATTCTCCTGTATATATTGAGCCATCTCTATAAGTATACTTTCCTATTCCATGCATCTTATCATCTTTCCATAATCCTTCATATCTTTCATTACTTGAAAAAACATATATTCCAAATCCATTTTTCTTTCCATCAACAAACTCACCTTTATACAGGTCTCCATTGTCATATTTGAATACTTTTTCTTCTTTTAATTTTTTATTACTATTGTTGCTCTTAGTTTTGTTGATATTATTAATTTTTATATGTACATCTTCTCTTCTCGTTTCAATCAAATCTCTATCATACCTAAATCCTTTTTTCAATTTATTTTTCTGATTAACTTTTTTCTTATTAATAAATACTCTTGCCAGTTGAATAAATATAAATGCAGACGATAAACATATAAATACACATAGTATCGTTCTAAAATAGCTAGTTATACTTTCCATAATAAATCACCCTTTAAAAATTTATTTAAAATACCTAATACAATATATATTTTTATTAAGTGATATTTATACTTTTATAATAATATATTGAATAAAATTAATATTAAAGTTATTTGTGTTAAAATAAGGTCACTATAAAATTAATAAATTGAGCTTCTAATTAACATAAAACTATTTATAAAACATATTTAACTATTTCAAATAAACTTTTTTATCTAGATAACTGATTTTCTATGAGCAAATAAAAAAATGAACCCTATCAAATAGAGTTCATTTTTTTTAATATATTTATTCTTTTACAAGAACTTTTATAATTTCTGAAATATACATAGTGTGATAATCCTTATTTGGATACCACTTTTTATCATTTTCTTTAGCATCGAAATTTTCTGGTGGCATAGTATCATGATACAATTTCTTACATACCATAATCATATTAGCTTCTTCAAAAGCTACAGTATCATCTACAAAATATGGTGTAAGTCCTGCTTTTTCTACTTTATTTATATCTCTACCAGAAATAGTTCCACAGATATTTAAAGCCTCTCTATAAGTTTCATCAAAAAATGCAATTGTAAATGTATCATTATTATCTACAAATTCCTTTGTATATCTCTGTGGTCTTATGTAAGTTGTAACAACGTTTTTACTCCAGTATACTCCGACACCACCCCAGCTAGCAGTCATTGTGTTAAATTTTTCTGAATCACCAGCTGTTATTAGCAACCATTCTTTACCAATCTTAGTAAATGGATTAAACTGTAATTCCTCAATTTTCACTTCTTTAAAGCTCATGACTTCATCCTACCCTTCACCTTTTAATATATAAACTAATAGTTAAATTTTTGAATATATCTACTCTTATAATACTTTTTTTAATTGTCTTACATATTCATGTAAATTATAATACAACAAATCAATTACTTTCGCAAGAAATAGTTTCTATATTTTATAACAGTAAAATATCACTAAAATATATTAATTATAAAACAGATACTATATTTCTTAAACTAAAAAAATGTAGAAAGTATACATCCTTTCCACATTTTTTATTATTTTATATATTTTTATATCAATTTAGTTCTATCTAACTTTAATCTTATAAAAAATTATCATAGTCATCAAATTTTATTATATTATATATAATTTCCTATACCTTGTTAATAGCATCTAAATTATTATCTTTATTGATATATATTTTTTCATTACATAAATCTTCATCAAACATTTTTATTATATTTTCTACTTCATACTTATACTCATCTTCATGCACTCTATAAAGCATTAAATCTTCTAGCAAATCTTTCATATCAAAATATACATCTTCTAATAAGTAAAAATAACCTTCTTCTATATCTTTCAGTTTATCTATAGTATCCAATTTCTTGCTTATATCTTTCATAACCTCTAAATTTTGTATATTTATATTTATGATTGTTAATAAGTACATTCTCACAGTTTTTATTATCTCGATAGAAAAATCTACAATATTATAATTTCCTTCTTTATTATACAGAGACTCCTTAAATTTATTAAAACAAGTATCTAAGTCACAATTTATGTCATTAAATGGTGGTCTTATTATATCTCGTATTATCAAAAGATTTTGTATATCAATATTATTTGTTATTGCTTCATCCAAAACAAATAAATTATATGCGTCATTTAATGGGTCATGAGCATCTCCACTAAATTCTAAATTAGCAAATTCAAGTAAGTTTTTTAATGATATATAGTTCATACATCTCATACCACAGTTTATATATTTTTCTTTTATATCTATAAATAAATCCCTAATATTATTTACAAATCTTGGATGATTATTCTTCTTAGAACTTCTCATATCAGTATTATTAAAACATGTCAAATCTAAATTGCCAAAAGTATATATTCCTTCAATGTCAGAAAATATGCCTAACCATTTTTTAAACTTTCTCATGACCTCTTCATAACTTGGTGCATTCTTCAATTCTTCTGAAGATATATGTGTTAATTCCTGTATATGAGGATACAATTCTTCATTACTTACTGGCTTTATTAAAGATTTAAATTTATCAATATTTTTTGTCTTTTCATCATACATAACTGCTCCAATTGCAATTATATCAGAATTTAATACTGCCCTCTTTGATTTAGAATTTGGCATATTCATTTCAAAGTCTACATATACTCTTTTCAATATAAACACCCTTTCCAATTGTTTATAGTGATTCTTTTTAATTATTTTTATTCAAAATCTTCTAAGAAAGAATGTTTCTCCCCATTTTGTTGCCAACCAAGTATTGAATCAAGATTTACATTTTCTGCTGCCTTAAATATAGATTTCTCTACATTTTTAAAATTTGGCTCTAAACTTTTTATTAAGTCTTTTATTTCATATCTCTTGTTTCCTGTTTTTTTAGCTGCAACCATACATGCACAATTTAGTGGCCATATACCACTATTTTGAATAAATCTTATAATATGCTCTTCTCTTATATAATAAAGTGGTCTTATGATTTTTATACCTTCAAAATTAGTAGAATTAAGTTTAGGAAGCATTGTTTTAAAATTACCAGCACACAATAAATTAAGCATTGTTGTCTCTATTACATCATCATAATGATGACCTAATGCAAGCTTATTACATCCTAACTCTTCTGCCTTTGAATATAATGCTCCTCTTCTCATTCTTGCACACATATAACATGGATAATCTTTTGCTATTTCATCTGCGATTTCAAATATTCTTGAATCAAATAAATGTATTGGTATATTTAGGTACTCACAATTATCTATAAGTAATTGTCTTATATTTGCATGATATCCAGGGTCCATAGCAATAAACTCAACATCGAAATTAACTTGTCCATGTCTTTTTAACTCCTGAAACATTTTAGCCATAAGGATACTGTCTTTTCCACCAGAAATTGCTACAGCTATCTTATCCCCTTCTTCAACTAATTTATAATCTCTTATTGCTTTCATAAACTTTGACCATAAATTTTTTCTATATTTTTTTATTATACTTTTTTCTATATCTCTTACTGGAAGTCTTTCCTCAAAAGGAACTATAATTTCACAGCCTTTTCCTGATAGCTCACTCATTTAATCACCTCATATATTTATGTTAATAATATTTTACAAAAAAGTCTACCTTCATCTATAAAATACTATAATTTTCACTTTAATTTCAGCAAATAATTTATAATTTTCAATAACACATAAACTTATAATAACATAAATAACCTCTTTCTTTTATTATCTTTTTTATTTTTCTCATTTAATATTTTATTATGAGTAACGATTTTTAAATGACTGAATATTATACACTAGATAGACTTACCTATCTATTCACAACAAGGAGGTTTTCAACTTGGAAAATAAGACTAGAGATATCAAAAAAAATTGTGGTCCATCTTTGGCTAGACCATACATTAATAATCAAATTTTCACAGAAATGTACTGCCTTTCTGATGCATTAAAATTTGGAACTATATTCCCAGAACTAAACTTATTAGAATCTGAAATGTACAACAAAGAATTATATGCTAAGCCAAAAAAATTTAGAGGAGGTAGAAGATAATGAAAGATTCATCTAGAGCTGAACTTATGAGAAAAATTCAGGAGACATCTTTTGCATGTGTTGATATGAACTTATATTTAGACAATCATCCCGATGATAAAAATGCTATCAACACTTACAATTCATTATGTAACCAATTTGCGCAAGCTAGATATGCTTACGAAAATAAATATGGTCCTTTAACTAACTTTGGGTATGCTCCAAGTAGATGCCCTTGGCAATGGGCTGACCAACCTTGGCCTTGGGACAGAGAATTTAATTATTAGACATCAAGTATTGGAGGATTGAAAATTCATGTGGATATATCAGAAAACTATACAACACCCAGTTAATATAAAAACTTGCGACCCTAGAATGGCTAAATTTCTTATAACTCAATTTGGGGGACCAAATGGAGAACTTGCTGCATCTTTAAGATATTTAAGCCAAAGATATACAATGCCTACTGGCAATATGCGTGCACTTTTAACAGACATTGGTACAGAAGAATTAGCTCATGTTGAGCTTATATGTACTATGGTTTATCAGTTGACTTCTGATGCAAGTCCAGAAGAATTAAAAGCTGCAGGTCTTGGTTCAAACTATGCACAAAATGGATATGGAATTTATCCAACAGATTCAAATGGTGTTCCATTTGATGTAAGACCTATAGCCGTTATGTCAAATCCTGTAACTGATTTACATGAAAATATGGCTGCTGAACAAAAAGCACTTGCGACTTATTATCAACTTATAAATCTAACAGATGATGTTGATGTTATAGATGTACTAAAATTCTTAGGTCAAAGAGAAATAATTCACTATCAAAGATTTGGTGAAGCTTTAATGGATGCTTACGACTTAGAAGAAAACCAAAAAATGTTCTAAAATTTTTATTTATATAAACTAATATTATTTGATAATTTATAATTTACTGTTGTTATTAAAATTTACAAAATAACATAAATCCAGTTTATTTTCTATAAATTGAAGAAGGTAAAGAAAAAAGCAGGTACTAATTAAATAGTAATATAGAATGTAATCTATAACACTATTAATATTGTACCTGCTTTTTTATTATAAGCAATAAAGAAAAATCTATTGATTAAGTTCTATAATAAAAAATTATTATAAAACTCTTCTTGCGTTTACATATCTACTTGAATAGTAACTACTATTTATATTAGATATTGTTACCTTTTTCGATGAACCTGAAGATGCATGTATCATATCTCCATTTCCCATGTATATTCCAACGTGACTTACAGAACCATTATTTGACCCTTGTGTATCAAAGAATATTAAGTCTCCACTTCTAAGGTCTCCTCTGTTTACATATGTTCCATACTTACTTTGGTCTCTAGATACTCTTGGTATGCTAACACCTGCTGATTTTTTCATAACGTATTGTGTGAATCCTGAACAGTCAAAACTATTTGGACCTTCTGCTCCCCATACATATGGTTTTCCAAGTAGTGTCTTTGCAAAACTTATTACACTATCAGCTCCCTGACTTGGAGTGTTAGTTGAATCAGATGGAGTTGAAGTATCAACAGAACCTTTTTCAGCAAGATATTGACTTGATACATATCCTGTTTGATTGTCATGATTTACCTTTGTCCATCCTCCATCTTCAGAAATACTTCCAACTTCAGTTCCATAGCTTAATGTTGCTACTTTAGAATGACCTGTACCTGGCCCCGTTCTAAGGTTTAATGATTTTGCTGTTACAACCTTTGTGTCCTTTACAAGGTCATTTGAACTACTTCCAGAATTTCCATTCGTAGATTCATTTATGCTAGTTCCTAAATATTTGCTTGAAACATAACCCACTCTACCATTAGAACTTATTTTTGACCACCCATTTGACTCAGATATGTATCCAACTTCAGTTCCGTATCCTAACGTAGATATTTTAGAACTACTTGTACTTGGTCCTGTTCTAAAATTTAATCCTTTGGCTGTAACAACTTTTGTTGACTTAACTGAAGCATCACTACTTTCATTACTATTCCCAAGGTTATTTATTCCTACATAATTTGCATGTACATAACCTGTGTTTCCATTATATTTAACTTTTGCCCAAGAACCATCTTTTCCTACATACTCAACTTTATCACCTTTGTAAAGTTTTCCCATTGATTCATGGTTTGTACTTGGTCCTTTTCTAAAATTTACTGCATTCCCTGTTATTGTTCTACTTTCTATACTTACACTCTCTACTCCAGATTCATCGGCATATGCTAAATTCCCCATTGTAGGCATTATTATCGCAGTTGCCATTATACTGGCTGCTATTCTCTTTTGATTAAAATTCATAACTTTCCACTCATCTCCTCTTTTCTAGTAACTTTATTTAATTTTTAAATATAAAAGAAATAATTGACACTCTATTGAAATATCAATTATTTCTTTTATATTAATATTATTACAAATTTGTAACTATTTGTCTATAGCAATATTTATTTACCACAAATTACCATAAATGAATTTTAATTATTAACAGTCTGTAATTCAGCAATATAGCCATCTTTTACCTTTTTAAAAGATGGCTATATTTTTTAACTTTTTTGTAACTTTTTAAAAACCTGTTGAACCAAATCCACCTTTTCCTCTTTCAGAATCACTTAATTCTTTCACTTCTTCTATGTTGATATCATAGATAGGTTTCACTATCATTTGAGCAATTTTCATATGTTTCTCAACTTTAAAATCATTTTTCCCATGATTTATTAATATAATTTTAAGCTCTCCTCTATATCCTTCATCAATAGTTCCTGGTGTGTTTAACACAGTAATAGAATGTTTTAAAGCAAGTCCACTTCTAGGTCTTACCTGTGCTTCTGTCATAGCAGGAAGCTCTATACATATACCAGTTTTAATAAGTTTAGTCTCCCCAGAAGGTATTACAACCTCTTCTATAGAATACAAATCCATACCAGCATCACCCTTGTGAGCAAAATTAGGTATTATAGCATCATCATTTAATTTTTTTACTTTCAAATTATACATTTTATATCTCCTTTCAACTTTCTATAAATATTATAACTTAAATTTCGACCTCTTGAAGTTTTTTATTTTTTTGTGGTAATATAATTATTAGTGTTTTAAAGGAGGATTTTTTATGAAACTTGTACTTGCTGAGAAACCATCTGTTGCAAAAACTATAGCATCCTTTCTAGGTGCAAAGACTAGACAAGATGGTTACTTTGAAGGAAATGATTATATAATTACTTATGCAGTTGGGCACTTAGTATCATTATATGATATGAAGGATTATGATAAAGATAAATATTCTGGTTCTTGGAAAATGAATAATTTTCCATTTGTTCCTGAAGATAAGTTTAAATTTAAGATTGATAGTTCTAAAACCAAACAATTTAATACTGTAAAAAAGCTCTTGAATAGAAAAGATGTAGAATACATAATAAATGCTACTGATAATGACCGAGAAGGAGAACTCATAGCATTTCTGATATTTTTACTTGCAAACAATAAAAAACCAGTAAAAAGAATCTTAGTAAATGAATGGACACCAGAAGACATTACAAGAGGTATAAAAAACTTAAAAGATGAAGATGAAATGAGAAATCTTCAAGCAGCTGGATATACAAGACTTATCACTGATTGGTTGATTGGAATAAATTTCACTTCTGTTGCTACATTGAAATATGGAAATGGAAAATTATTAAATATAGGTAGAGTAATTCTTCCAACAGTTAAATTAGTCTATGATAGAGATATGGAAATACTAAATTTTGTTCCTAAAACTTATTACGAAATCGAAGGTCATTTTAAAGCTGAAGCTGGTGAGTATAAAGGTAAGTATGTTAAGGGCAAAGAAAGTAAATTTGATACACTTGAAGATGCAAATAAAATTATAGCTTCAATTACATCTGAAACAGGTAAAATACTAGATAAAAAAGTTACTATGTCAAAAGAATATGCACCCAAACTTTTTAGTTTGACATCACTTCAAGGATATATAACTTCTAAGTATTCTAATTTTACATCTGACAAGGTTTTAAATGTCTGTCAATCTCTTTATGAAGGTAATGGTAAGGGTGGATATATAACTTATCCTAGAACTGATTCTATTTTTTTAGAAGAAAGCTTAACTTCAAAGGTATCTCAAACCTTAGACAAATTAAAGGTTGGTCTTGAATATGAAAATAAAATTAAATTTTCCAAGACTAAAAGAGTCTTTGATTCTTCTAAAGTAGATTCACATAGTGCTATAATCCCTACTTATATAATTCCAAAAAGCTTATCTAAAGATGAACAACTAGTTTATGATGCTATAAAAGATAGGTTTATAGCAAACTTTATGCCTCCTGCTGAATATGAGAATACAGAAATTAAGACAGAAGTAGATAATTGTACTTTCCTAACAAAAGGTAAAGTACTTAAATCAAAAGGATATCTTGAAGTATATAATAAGGAAGAAAAAAACGATTTACTTCCACTTGTAAATAAAGATGATAGTGTAGATGTCTTAGAAGTAAAACCATTAACTAAACAGACTAATCCTCCTAAACCATATACTGAAGACACTCTTCTAAAAGCCATGAAAAATTGTGGTAAAAACGTGCCTGAAGAAGATACAACAGTGTTATCAGGATATTCTATAGGGACATCAGCCACACGTGCTGATGTATTGAAGAAAATAAGCCAAGTTGGATATGTAAATAAAAAAGGAAAATCTTACTCTATAACAGACCTTGGAAAAAACTTAGTTGAAATTTTCCCTGTTAAAGACTTATTTGATGTAGACTATACTGGAAAACTTGAAAAAAGTTTGAGTGATATTCAAAAAGGAAAATACACTAGAAAAGAATATCTTACTAATATCATTAATTTTATATATCAAAATGTCAATATTATAAAACACGATACTTCAAAAAACATAAACACAGAAGCATATATTTTTGATTCAAAAACTAAAAAATTTACTAAAACAAAGGAAAAAAAGCAGAAAAAAGGTATAGCTAATTCCACAAAGGAAATTGCTGTGTCAAAAGATTCTGATGACAAAAATGAAAGTAAAAATAATGATGATAATCCATCTCTTGGTAAATGTCCTGTTTGTCAAGGTGATGTGCTTGAATTCGATAAAGGGTTTGCTTGTAAAAATCATAAAGAATGTAAATTTGTTATTTGGAAAAATGATAAGTACTTAAGTCTTTATAAAAAGAAAGTTAATAAAACAATGGTCAAAAACATTTTGAAAAAAGGTGAAACCAAGGTAAAGTCTTTAACTTCTAAAAATGGGAATAAGTTTGATGCCACATTAAAATACAATAAGAATCCAGATAATGGTTATTTTAGTTGGAAAATAGAGTTTGATAATTAAATAATACTCATAAAACAATAAATGTCAGTAGTATAATATATAATATTATGCTACTGACATTTATTGTTTTACAAAATTTTTCTTTTTTAATTATGACTTTCACAACTACATCTAACCTAATTTTTTTACTATTTCTGATAGCTTCAGTGTGTGTTCATCCAATAAAGTTAACTCTTCTTCAGAAAGATTTGATAGTTTCTTTACTAAAGACTCTTTAAGTATAGCTTTTACTGCATCAAACAATTTAAATGCCTTATCCGTTAATTCCACCCTAAGAATTCTTCTATCTTTTGGGTCAGGAAATTTATTCACTAAATCATGTTCTACCAACCTATCAATAATTGGTGTCATATTTGATTTTAATATTCCTAAATTAGAAGCTATTTGAGAAATTGATGATGAGTTCGATGTCATAAGATAAAGAATTACCTTCGCATGCGATGGAGCCATTGGACATTCTTCAAAATACGCTTTCATTATATCCGAGTTATTTTGAAATTTTTTTAACAAATCACTTTCTTTAAATATATTATTTTCAAGTACAAATAAGAAATCTAAGAAAGAGTCTGCTATTTTAAGTATATTATTGTTATCCATCTTTGTAACATCCCTTCAACAAATAATGTAATAAAACATTCGTTATTTATATAGTATAAATTATAAACTATTAATAAATTTAAAACAAGAAAAAGTTATTGACTCATAATAATTATAAATTTATAATCAAATTAGAGAATTATAAATTGCCAATAAAGGGAAGTTTTTTTATTAGCCTAAAACTAAACTTAAAATAAGACACTTTAAATTCTACAACAAGCTAGTGTGCAATATATAATAGGAGGAGATATGAAAAGATATTTAATAGTTTTCTTAATGTGTAGTTCACTGTTTTTAGTTGGATGTGGAAAAACAGAAGAACCTGAACCTGAGAAACCAATAGCAGTTTCTGTTCAAAAAGCAGTAGGGGGAGAAATTGAAAACACAAATGCTTTTTCAGGAACTACAAAGGTTAAAGATGAAACAGCTGTTACTGCACAGACTGTTGGCACAGTTCAAGAAGTTTATGTAAAACTTGGGCAAAATGTAAGAAAGGGAGATGAATTATTGAGTATAAGCAGTCCAGATCTAGAAAATAGTGTAAAACAAAGTAAAGCAGCATTAGATTTGGCTAAAGCAAGTTATTCAAGTGCAACTGGTGGTTCATTAGAATCACAAGTAAATCAAGCAAAGACAGCTCTTGATAATGCAAAGATTCAATATGATGAATCTCAAAGGAATTATGACAATAATAAGGTTCTTTATGAGCAGGAAGTAATTAGTTTAGACCAATTTAAAAAAATAGAATTTGCTTTAGAACAATCAAAACAACAACTAGATTCTGCTCAAAGATCATACGATACAGCAACTTCAAAGAGTATACCTCAAGCTAAAGCTCTTGCTAAAAAACAACTTGACCAAGCTCAAGTATCATATAATTTGGCAATGAGTAACTTAGATAAATTAACATTAACAGCTCCAGTAGATGGTACAATAACGGCTAAAAACTTTGATGCAAAAGAAATGATAACACAATCACAGCCAGCTTTTACTATTTCCAACCCTAACATATTAGAAGTTGACTTAAATGTAGCCGAATCAGACATAGGTAAATTTAAGAAGGATGGAAACGTAGAAGTTATAATTGAAGACCAGAGAATCTTAGGAAAAGTAGATTATGTACCTTCAGTAGTTGACCCACAGACATCTTTATATCCTGTTAAAGTGCTTGTTAATAATACAAACAATAAATTTAAAGCAGGAATGTCTGCTCAAGTAAATTTAAGTGTTGAAAAAGAAAATGGTGCTGTTACAGTACCTAAAAAGGCAATATTCGAAGAAAAAGGAAAGAAATATGTATACATAGCAAAGAAGGATAATATAGCAAAGAAAAAATTAGTTCAAACTGGAATTGTAACAGAGGATAAAATAGAAATCAAAAGTGGTGTAAGCGAAAAAGATACAGTGGTTATTGGGGGTATAAGTCTTATTTCTGATGGAACTAAGATATTTCCTGTAGAAAAGGAGAAATAGTATTATGAATTTTATACAAACTTCTGTTAAGCGTCCTCTCACAATCATAATGGTCTTCTTAGTATTAATAGTTTTTGGTGGTATTGGATATAAGAAAATGTCAATAAATCTAATGCCTGATATAGAAATACCTGTTGTAATGGTTATGACTACTTGGACAGGTGCTGGTCCTCAAGACGTTGATGAACAAGTTAGTCAAAAAGTTGATGAAAGTTTATCAGCTGTTTCAAACGTAAATACTACCATATCAAGTTCACAAGAAAGTGTTTCTATGGTAGTTGCTCAATTCGAGTTTGGAACCAATTTAGATGAAATAATGAACGATGTTAGGTCTAAAGTTGATGCATTACAGACTAGTCTTCCAGAGGATGCAGCTAAACCAACAGTTCTAAAATTAGATATGAATGCACAAGCCATAGGTCAGCTTGTTATATCTGGAGGAAATGAAAATAGTTCACAGGCATTAAGAAAATATGCTGAGGATGTGATTCAACCTAAAATAGAATCTATAGATGGTGTAACTTCAGCAGACCTTAAAGGTGGAGAAAAAGCACAAGTCAATGTAATAGCTGACCCAGCTGTTCTTTCAAATTATGGAGTTAGTTTATCAACTATAAAGGGTATCTTATCATCTAGTAATAAAACATATCCTTATGGGTCAATTACTCAAGGTGAAGATAAAATAGTTTTAAGAGCAATTGATAAACTTGAATCTTTAGATGATATAAAACAGCTTCAAATTCCTGTAAAAGGTGGAAATACAGTTAGATTAGATAACCTTTGTAGTGTAGATTATGGATATGCAGACAAAGACAGTATTTATAGATATAATGGAAAAGACAGTTTGGTAATAGATATTTCTAAACAACAGGATGCCAATACTGTAAAAGTTATGCAAAATGCATATAAATATGTAGATGAATTAAATAAAGAAAATCCTCAATTTAAAATTAAAATTGCTAACGATACAAGTGAGTACATAAGTGAATCAATAAATAGTGTAATGAGCAACTTGCTTATAAGTGCTGTTATTGCCTTTGTGGTAATCTTTGCTTTCTTAAAAAGTGTAAGAGCTTCACTAGTTGTTGCCATAGCAATCCCAATTTCTATAATAGGTGCTATAGCAGTTCTATACTTTACAGGAGAAAGTTTAAACCTTATCACTGCAAGTTCCTTGGTAATTTCAGTTGGTATGGTTGTCGACAATGCTACAGTTGTAATTGAAAATATATTTAAATATAGGAAAAGTGGTCGCATGAGTATTGATGATTGTGCTATTGAGGGTACAAGAACTGTAACCAATGCCATACTTGCATCAACATTGACTACTATAGCAATATTTTTACCTATTATGTTTACAGAAGGTATAGCTAAAATAACCTTTGGAGCATTAGGTAAAACACTTATAGCTTCTCTAGCCTTCTCTTTCATAGGCGCAATTACTCTTGTTCCTAGTGTATTCGCAAAATTAAGTAGAGGTAAGAATAGCGAAAAAATGAAAGAAAAAGATAGCCCTATATTTGATAAAGTAAGTGAAGGGTATAAAAAATTACTAAGTGTATGCTTAAGACACCAACGCTTAGTAGTAATAGCAAGTTTACTTATTTTTATAGCTTCTCTATTTGGAATGAGCTTTATAGGTATGGACTTTATGCCTGCTGCAGACAAAGGGGCATTGGCGATTTCTATAGAACTTCCAAAGGGTCTTAGTCTAGAATCTAATGACTACTATGTATCTATGACTGAGAAAAAAGTTTCAGATATCCCAGAAGTTAAAACTTTAATAACAACTTTAACATCAGATTCAAATAATAATACAGCAAATATAGCAATTGAATTAGAATCTCAAAAAAATAGAAAGAGAACTACTGATGAGATAGAAAAAGAAATAATTGATAGAGTTGCCACTGTCCCAGACTGTAAAATAAATGTAAGTCAAAATAGTAGTGTCATGGGTGGAAGTACAGGGGCAGACTTTACATTAGAAATGAAAGGCCCTGATTTAGATGTATTAAAAATATTAGGAAAAGAAGCCGAAAAACAATTCAGCTCCATAAAAGGATTTAGAAATGTTAAGACTTCTCTTACAGATACAACACAAGAAGCTCAATTTACTATAGACAAACATAAAGCTCAAGAGTATGGTGTAAATACTGCCGAAATTGCAGGATTACTACGTACAGCAATAAATGGTGATTCAGTCACTACTGCTACTATTGATGACTATAAAGTGGATGTAAATTTAAAATTTAAAGCAGACAGTATTGACAATCTGGAAGATATAAAACAATTAAAAGTAAACTCTGCAACTGGAAAAGAAGTTCCTCTTGGTGCTTTTTCAGATATAAAAATGGCAGATGGTCTACAATCTATATCTAGGACTGATGGAGATTTCTCTGTAAATATAACTGCTACACTTGATAATGTAGATGCTGGTACTGCTACTAAACTAGCACTAGAAAAAACTAACAAGATGGTAATTCCTAAAGATTACTCTATTGGTGTTGGTGGAGAAACAGAGATGATGAACGAATCTATGGCAAGTCTTGGATTCTCAATGGTTATAGCCATAGCATTAGTTTATATGGTAATGGTAGCTCAGTTTGAATCATTTAGTAAACCATTTATAATCATGTTCTGTGTTCCATTTGCATTTGTTGGAGTTGTACTTTCTCTCCTAGTCAGTGGGCAAAGTTTGAGTACTGTAGGTATGTTAGGTATAATCTTACTTATAGGTATAGTTGTTAACAACGGTATAGTTCTTATTGACTACATAGAACAACTTAGAAAAACAAATCGTAGCAATGATTTAATTGGATTGGTTTCTATTGGTTGTGCAGCAAGATTAAGACCAGTTCTAATGACAACAGCAACAACAATTTTAGGTATGTTACCAACAGCACTATCTCTTGGTGAAGGCGGAGAAACAATGCAACCACTAGCAATAGTTATAATGGGAGGTCTGACTGTATCTACACTTATAACTTTGGTACTTATACCTACCATATACTTGATGTTTGATAGATGGGAAGATAAGTTTTCAGACAAAATGCCTAAAATATTTGGTAAAATAACAGATAAAATAGGTGATATAAAAAGAAAAATAATAAAGAAACCAAAATTGAAAGCTAAAGTTTAAATAGAATGGAGGGTGATTGTATTGAATAAGAAAGTTAGTAAAATAGTTGCAATCGGATGTGGTATTGGTATAATAACAGCTAATCTAATGCCAGTTTATGCAAATGATAATACTTCTTCTATAAATAAGGTTGATAACTCTATCATGAATGACTCAACTAAAAGAACATCTGAAAAGGAAATTTTGACTGCTAGAGAAGCTGTCAGTGCAGCACTTAAAAATAGTGATAAATTAAAGATGAAATCAGAAGAAATAAAAATGTTAAAAGAAAAGTTAGAAGTACAAGATGAGTTTGATAGTTTTACTGGAAGTGATAATGCATTTCCATACGACCAAATTGGACTTCTTAAAAATCAAAGTGAGCAAGCTAAGGGATTTATGGAAGACCAAATAGCCAATGATATTACTAATAAATACAATGATTTAGTCTCAAGAGAAAATGAGTTGGATAAAATAAAAAACAATCTTGAAATCAAAACTAAAGAAATTAAAGATATGAAATTAAAAAAAGAATTAGGTTTAGTAACATCATTGGAAACTGAGTCAGCTGAACTTGAACTTCAGACACTACAAAATACTCAAAAATCTAAGCTTCAAGAATTAAAAAATAATCAAGACTATTTCAAATTGTTAACTAATATAGATTTAAATAATTATCAATTGGATAAGGAATATAGATTTGAATCTTTTAGAGTTGGTGGCTCAGTCGATTCATATATGGAAGGTAAGGTTAATGAATACTTAAAGTACGACCAATTGATTTTAGAACGTACTGAAGAAAGTTTTAATGATAAGGATGAGAATAAAGCAGATTTACCAGATAGACCTAATCTTACAAGACCAGTTGCACCTACAAAACCAGAACAAAATGGTTTACCTGATGATGAATATAAGGTTCTTATGGATAAGTATAAAAAAGATTATGAGCAATATGAAAAAGAAGTTGAGGCATACAATCTTGAAAGACAGACTTATGCTGCTGGGCTTACTACATATGCAAATTATCTTCAACAAAAATACAATACTGAAAATGGTCTAGTGACATTAGAAGACAGTAAAAAAGCTCTAAAAAAAGGCTTAATTGACAGTTATGCTCAATTACTTGCTTTAGAAGATACAATTGAAATTACTAAAAAGCAACTTGAATTATCAGAAAAACAAGTGAAAAATACTAAATTAAGATATGATTTAGGATTAATTACTCTAACTGATTATAAAAAACAAGTAGTAAGTAATGAAGATGCTAAAAATAGCTATGACACGCTTATTGTAAACTATAACTCACTAAAAAATGGTATAGAAAAGCCTTGGATACTTAGTACTGGAAATAATACTGGTAAATAGAAAGTATTAAATAACTTTCACAAAGTTGTTTAATAAAAATATATAGAAAATTGATTTATTATTAAATAAAAGACTGTAGATATATTTATATAGAAACAAATATATCTACAGTCTTCTTAGTATACAATTTATAAATTTATTTTATATAAATCTACTTAATTCTCTATATTCAATATTTCAATTTCATATCAAATAATTTTCATTTTAAATCATTATAACTTTTCTAAGTTCCATATGACATAGTCATTTTACCTAGAGCTTATATCTATGTAAGTCTTTATTATAATAAAATAATTGACAGTTAGAAAAATAAAACTATTTTGAAACCTGGAATCCATATTTTAAAGGGTCATCATTGTCAATAATATAAGTAGATACTCCTGTTATATAAGCACTTCCTGTAATTTTAGGTATTACTGCAGAATAATCTCCAGCCTTTGCTTCTTCCTTAATTACACCTGTAAATGTAGTACCAATAAAGCTTTCATATATAAAAGGCTCTCCAATACCAATTTTACCTCTTTTATAAAGAGTTGCGAGTTTAGCGCTAGTACCAGTTCCACATGGAGAACGGTCTGCCATATAATCACCAAATATTACAACATTTCTCATGTCACATCCAGGTGTTGAAGTAGGACAATACAATTCAGCAAGGTCAACAGAAGTAATATCACATTCAGGATGTTGTATTTCGTTTTCTTGGTTAGCATGTTCAATTAATTTCATACCAAAATCAGTTAGAAATGGAATATTTTCAGGTGTTACATCCATACCAAATTGTGTAACATCACACAATGCGAAGAAACTTCCTCCAAATGAAATATCATATGTAATCTCTTTTCCATCAATATTAGTTGTTAAGTTTTCCTTATACAAAAATGCAGGTACATTTGTTAGTGTTACATTTACAACTTTACCATCTTTTACTTCTGCTTTTGTACGTATTAGACCAGCAGGTGCATCTAAAACAACTTCTGTATATGGCTCTTTTGCTTCTACAAGTCTAGCTTCTATAATCGCAGTAACTGTTCCAATAGTTCCATGCCCACACATATTCAAATATCCACCAGTATCCATATATATAACTCCATAATCTGCTTCTGAATGGATTGGTTCAGTAACAATAGAGCCAAACATATCATGATGTCCACGAGGTTCAAACATTAATGCCTTACGATACTGGTCACAATTCTCTTCCAAATATTTTTTCTTTTCAATCATTGTATTTCCTGGCAATTTTGGAAATCCAGATAATACAACACGTGTAAATTCTCCAACTGTATGTGTATCAACAGCAGTAAAACATTTTTCGTAAATACTAAGATTTACATTTGGTTTTAGTTCCATTTTGGAAACCCCCTTAATATTATGTAATATAGTTATGTAACTTTATTTTATAACTTTATTTTTAAATTGTCAACTCAGAGAACTGGAAAAGATTAAGAAAATATGATATCGTATATTTAAACAAAAGTAACGACTAATGGAATATAACAAGAAAGGAAATGTAATCTATGGGAAATAGAGAGAAACAGTTGAAAAATGCTTCAATGCCATCAGACTTAAAATATTTAAATCGGAAACGAATACTTGATATCATCAGAAATACAACGGAAGTATCAGTCAATGATATTAGTGAAGCGACCAAAATCAGTCGTCCTACAGTGAAAAAAGCTATTCAGAGTTTTGAAGAAATAGGGCTTTTGGTCTCAGCAGGTAAAGGCAGTTCTACAAATATTGGTGGAAAACGCCCAGAATTATATTCGTTTTCTTGTAATAAAAGGATATTGTGTATCTCTCTTGAAGAGAGCTATATTCATTTTGCAATTTTGACTATGAAAAATGAATGTGTCTTAGAAATAGAAATTCCTGCTACTTACAACAATACATTAGACACATTTCAGAAAGAATTAGCAATTCATATTGAAGATATTCTAGTAAATGCAGAAGTCTCTCATGATGAATTATATGGCATAAGCTTTGCAATCGCTGGATTCGTAGACCAAAAATATGGTATTGTCAGATTTTTTATGATGGCTCCACATTGGGGAAGAAATATCAATATAAAAGAATGGCTTGAGAAATTGTATCCAAAACAGGAGATTATAGTAGAAAACCTAGTTAGAATGGCTGGAAATGCGCTTCTTCTTGAGGAAGAATTTCGTAATAAAAGGACAGTTGTCATGTATGCAGAGGCAGGAATTTCTTCATGCTACATTGATAATGTTGTACTTACTGGTAGAAATGCTCTTATTGGAGAAATCGGACATATGACTGTTGATTACAGTGATGAAGAGATTTGTTCCTGTGGAAGTAAGGGATGCTTTGAACGTATGGTTAGTGCTGAAAGAATTCGCCATAGGTTAAAGAAAAATTCAATGAAACTTTTAAAGTCTTCTATAAATCAATGGATAGAATCTAAAGATTTAATTCGACATGTGTTTGAAGAGGCAGACAATGGAGATGAACTGTCAATGATAGAGGTTGGTTATCTGGCAGAAATGTTCTCATTAATGTTGAAAAATGTAGCAATCAATTTTGACCCAGAAATTGTAGTCCTCCTTGGACAATATGCTTATGCAGGAGACTATTTTAAGATTAAATTGAAAGAAGATCGAAAAAAAGCTCGATTCTTCCCAGAAGAAACTGCATCTGTAATATATTATGATATACGACCATTAAGAGAACTCCAAAAAGCTGGTGGATATCAGGTATTAACACAAAAATTCTTTGAAAATCCCATATTTTATAAAGGTAATATTAAGGAAAATGAAGAGTAATCAAAAGCTTATGATTTTATAGAGCCATCCAAAATGGATGGCTCAAAAGTTTAACTCTGAATTTAATTATCTTTTATCAAATGTCTCATCTATTTTACATCTTACCATGTTAACAAATTCAGAAATATTATATCCTTTCAGTTTGCATCCACATTTAGGACAATAATCTAGTCTCCTAGATACCAAAGCCCTACAACTAGGCTCTGGGCATCTCATTTTTAAACTTTCCTCTGCTACTTTAAATCCACATCGTGGGCATATACTACCTGGACGTGATGATACTTCCTTTCCACATTTAGGACACTTTGTCAACTTTATCCCCTCCAGTAAACTCAATTTAATTATTAGTTAAAATTTCTCTCTACAATAATATATGCAATACAATTAAATACGTTTCACCTTAAGTTATATAAGTTATCTTTTTATAATAAAATAAAAATCCCCTATACTTAACTTACAAATAATTTATTTGATACATTAAATATATAGGGGATATTACTTTAATTATATAATTTTACAGTATATTACTATCTAGGATTTTTTATAGATGCCTGAGCTGCTGCAAGTCTAGCAATTGGCACTCTAAATGGTGAACAAGATACATAGTTAAGTCCTACATTATAACAGAACTCTACTGAAGATGGTTCTCCACCATGCTCTCCACATATTCCTAGTTTTAATTCTGGTTTAACTTCTCTACCTAACTTAGCTCCCATCTTAACTAATTTACCAACACCATTTTGGTCTAGTACTTGGAATGGGTCTTTTTCTAATATTTCTTCATCTACATATTGACCTAAGAATTTACCAGCATCATCTCTTGAATATCCAAATGCCATTTGAGTTAAGTCATTAGTACCAAAGCTGAAGAAGTCTGCCTCTTGTGCTATTTCATCAGCAGTTAAACAAGCTCTAGGTATTTCTATCATAGTACCTACAGTATAAGGAACTTCTACACCTTCTTCTTTTATTATAGCATCAACAGTATCTACTATCATTTTTCTTATTATCTTTAACTCATTTACTTCTCCAACTAATGGAACCATTATCTCTGGAGAAACTTTAACACCTGCTCTTATTGCCGCTATAGCTCCTTGTATTATAGCTTTAGATTGCATTACACATATTTCAGGATAAGTTATTGCAAGTCTACAACCTCTGTGTCCAAGCATTGGGTTAAATTCATCTAAATCAACTATTCTCTTCTTAATATCACTTACTTTTATACCCATAGATTTTGCAAGCTCTTCTATAGTCTCATCATCATGAGGTAAGAATTCATGTAGTGGTGGGTCTAGTAATCTTATATTAACTGGTTTTCCATCCATAACTTTAAATAACTCTACAAAATCTTCTCTTTGCATTGGTAATATTTTTTCAAGTGCTTTTTCTCTTTGCTCTACTGTATTAGATAATATCATTTCTCTAACTGCTGGTAATCTATCTTCATCAAAGAACATATGCTCAGTTCTACATAGACCTATACCTTCAGCACCAAACTCTATAGCTGCACGAGCATCTCTAGGATTATCTGCATTAGTTCTAACCATCATACACTTGTGTTTGTCTACCCACTTCATTAATTTCTCAAAGTTACCAGTTAAAGCTACTTCTGTTTTCTTAACATCTCCTAAGTAAACATTTCCTGTAGAACCATCTATAGAAATATATTCTCCTTCTTTTATAACTACATCATCAAGTGCTCTTATTTCTTTGTTAAATTCATCAACTTTTATTTCTCCACATCCAGCAACACAACATTTACCCATACCTCTAGCAACAACTGCTGCATGTGATGTCATTCCTCCTCTAGCTGTAAGGATTCCTTCAGCCTTAACCATACCTTCTATATCTTCTGGAGATGTCTCTAGTCTAACTAAAACTACTTTTTCTCCTTTTTCACTTGCTTTTACTACATCATCAGCATTGAAATAAACTTTACCACTTGCTGCACCTGGTGATGCTGGTAAACCTTTTGCTATAACTTTAGCTTCTTTTAATGCCTTATCTTCAAATTTTGGATGTAATAATTGGTCTAATTGATTAGGCTCAATCCTCATTATAGCTTCTTTTTCGTCTATTATTCCATCTTCAACTAAATCAACTGCTACAGCTATTGCTGCTGCTGCTGTTCTCTTACCATTTCTAGTTTGTAATATATATAATCTTTCATTTTCTATAGTAAACTCTATATCTTGCATATCTTTATAGTGACCTTCAAGTATATGAGTAATTTTTACGAATTCATCAAATACAGCTGGCATTACATCAGCAAGAGTTGATATATTTTGAGGAGTTCTTATACCTGCAACAACGTCTTCACCTTGTGCATTCATTAGGAATTCACCAAATAATTTATTTTCTCCTGTAGCTGGATTTCTAGTAAATGCAACACCTGTACCACTAGTTTCTCCCATGTTACCAAATACCATTGATTGGATGTTTACTGCTGTTCCTAAGTTATGAGCTATATCATTCAATTTACGGTATACGATTGCACGAGGGTTATTCCATGATCTAAATACAGCCTCTATAGCAAGCATTAATTGCTCTTTTGGGTCTTGTGGGAAATCACTTTTAATTTCTTTTTTGTATATTGCTTTAAACTCTTTTACTATTTCTTTTAAATCATCAGTTGTAAGCTCTGTGTCAACTGTATATCCTTTTGCTTCTTTTACTCTATCTAATACATTCTCAAATTTATATTTTGGAACTTCCATAGCAACATCAGAAAACATTTGTATGAATCTTCTGTAACTATCATATGCAAATCTTTCATTTTGTGTAGCTTCTGCTAGACCAACAACACTATTATCATTAAGACCTAGATTAAGAATTGTATCCATCATTCCTGGCATAGAAAATACTGCACCAGAACGAACTGATACTAATAATGGATTCTTATTGCATCCTAATGTTTTATTTAAGTCTTTTTCTAAAGTAGCTAAATGATTTTCTATTTCTTTTATTATCTCTGCTCTTATACTTTCATTGTTAACATAATAGTCATTACATGCTTCTGTTGTTATAGTGAATCCAGGAGGGACAGGTAAGCCTATCTTAGTCATTTCTGCTAAATTGGCACCTTTACCTCCTAGTAAAGATTTCATGTCTTTGCTTCCTTCACCAAAACTATAAACATACTTAGTTTCCATTGTTAAATCCCCCATTAATCTTTTTATTTTAATTTATATCATTTTTATTAATAGACATTATTAAATTTCTATTTCTTTGTATATCTTTAGACCATTTTCTTTCATTATATCTAAGATTATACCTGCTGTTTCTTCTATTGCCTTATTTGAAACATTTATTACTGGGCATCCTATTTTTTTCATTATTTCTTCTGAATAATCTAATTCCTGAAGTATTCTTTCTAGATTAGCATAGTTGGCTTTACTAGATAGACCTAAAGCTTTTAATCTTTGAGTTCTTATTTCATTAAGCTTTTCAGGTGAATTAGTAAGACCTATTATCTTCTTAGTATTTATCTCAAATACCTCTTTAGGAATTGGTATTTCTGGAACTAATGGAACATTAGCTACTTTTATATTTTTATTAGCCAAATACATACTCAAAGGAGTTTTAGATGTTCTTGAGATTCCCACTAAAATTATGTCTGCTTGAAGAACACCTCTAGGGTCTTTTCCATCATCATATTTTACTGCAAACTCTATAGCTTCAACTCTCTTAAAATAAGATTCATCTAATTTTCTAATTATACCAGCTTCTCTTTTAGGTTTTCTTCCTGTTCTCTTGCTTATTTCTCTTAAGATATCTGTCATAAGGTCTATACAACTAAGACCTTCTCTCTCACAATATCTTTCAACAATACTGCATAACTCTTCATCAACTAATGTATATACAATCAAAGCGTTTTCAGCTTTTGCATTCTCCAATGTTTCAAGTAGTACTCCTTTATTAATCATGTATGGGAATCTTTTTATTTCATAAGTTTCATTTACATAAAACTGAGACATACATGCTTTTGCAACTTGTTGTGCAGTCTCCCCTACTGAATCTGATACTGCATATATAATTAGGTTTTTCACCAGCATACCTCCTTAATTGTCAACTATTTCTAAGAATAGCTTAGTTATGTTGGTTTTTGATATTCTCCCAACAACTCTCATATGATTTTTGTCTTCTCCCTTATATTCAACAATTGGAATCGAATCTACTTCATGTTCTATTATTTTTCTTGAAGCTAATAAAACACTTGCTCCTTTAGTTAAAGTAACTACATTTGGAGTTCTTGTCATTATCATGCCTATTGGCATCTTATTTATATCAGAACCTCCTATTGTTGCTTTTAGCAAGTCTTTTCTGGAGACAACTCCACATAACTCTTCATTTTCATCTATAATAACTATACTCCCTACATCAGATAAAAACATAGTGACTATTACATCATATATACTTTCGTCCTTCTTAGCTAGTACAGGCATGCTCATTATATCTTCTACTGATTTTTCTTTTATACTTTTACCAATTAAATTAATTTCACTAACTCCTGAATAAAAATATCCAACTTTTGGTCTTGCGTCTAGTATTCCTGTCATTGTCAATATAGCTAAATCAGATCTAAGTGTAGCACGAGTCACATTCAAGCTGGAGGCAATACTTTCACTCGTTATTGGTTCATTTTCCTTAACTATATCTATAATTTTTAGTTGTCTTTCATTAAGCTGAATAATAATCACCTTCTTTCATTGTGCTATACTTTTTATCTTTTCGCATCTTATATAGTATATTATATAACTATATATACCATTCTGTAAACAGATTTTTTATTGAATACGATATATTTTTTTACTAAGTCCTCTTGCTTAAAGATATTTATTATATATTAATGGGGGATATTTCTTTAATTAATAGAACTATATTAGTATTACAGTTAATATTATAATACATAATTGGTCATTTTAATTCATTTTATATTAAAATTTTTAATTATATTATTTAAAATATGAATATAAAGTTGCAAAATTAATTTGAATTAAATATACTATTGAGATTTTCAATTATAAATGACCTATAATATATTTACATACAAAATATTCTACCAAAAATATACATAAATTTAAAAGGGCTGATTTAAAAATAACCATCACCCCTTTTGAATAGTATCTATATTATATTATAACCAAATCTTACCCAAATATTTTTTCTTGTAATTGTCTTAAATGATATAAAGTAGTATCTTTTTCTATCTCAACCATATCATAAGTTATAACTTCACCTTTTTTAATATCTTTAACTACTTTAGTCTTTTTGCTAACTAGACCAATAGGAACAGCATTCATAGCTTTTGCAACATCGTACTTTTCTATAGTACCATAGCATGTATATGCACCATATCCATCCATATACTCACCTTTTTTCAAGTCTTTCTTAGCTATAGTCATAACTTCTGCAACTAGTCCATTTTTAGGTACTATTGTAGCCTTATGTTCTAAAACTGCCATAGCTGCTGATAAAGGAGTCTCTAAGCTACACAAATGATATGGTCTATATAATATGTAATTAGGTCCATCACCCATACTTAAATATTTTAATTCATCATTAACAGCTTTTAATTTATGAGCAACTACTACGAATACTCCAGGTGCTATACCATTTACAAAATCAACTACACCATAATTATCTAATACTCCACCTTCACTTTTTAATGCATACTTTTTAGGTACTTCATTCACTGTAGCTTCAATACCATGACCACCTCTTACATCAGGTACAAATCCAGTTGCATTACACATTAAAGCCATTTCTACCATTGTTTTAGTTCCTTCTTTAAAAGAAGCTATCATATGAGGTGAAGCTCCTTTTCTTTCTGCTTCTTCTCTAACAGTATCAGGGTTACAATCTAAATCTAATTTATTATTTTTACCTTTTCCTATGACTCTAACTTCAAATCCCATTGCATCTGCAAAATCGAATAATTCCATTACAGCTCCTGGCTCATCCCCTGCAGAACCTGTAAAGATTACTCCAGCATCATCTGCTAATTTTTTAAGTATTGGTCCAACAACACAATCAGTCTCAGCATTTAACATTACTATGTGTTTTTTATTTAAGATAGCATTTAGTGCTATTTCTGCTCCAATTGCAATACCACCAGTTGCATCTATAACTACATCTATTGACTTAGTCTTACAAGCTACAAGAAAATCATTACAAGTCAATACTTTTCCTTCTTGTAATTTTAGTTCTGCATCATTTTCATTTGTTACATTATCTATAACTGCTTCATCTATTCCTGCATCAGTAAATGCCTTATGAGCTAATTCTAAATTTATATCTACAACAATAGAAGCCTCAATACCTTTCATATTCGCCATTTGGCTTACCATTCCATTTCCCATATGACCAGCACCTATAAGAGCTACTTTTATTTTCTTACCTTCTTCTTCCAACTTTGCAAGTTTTCTGTTTAAATCTAACATATCCATTCCTCCTGTTATAATAATTTTATTTTTCAAATTAAGAAATAGTTATTAAATCTCCAATAGTTACATTTGGATTTCCTATTTCTACATGTATTTCTCCTGGTAAATTTACTTCACATTCCCCATCAAATTTGATTGTACAATGACCAATTTCTCTAAGAGTCTTTTGAGCAATGTCTCCAACTGAAACTATACAATAATCTCTATTTCCTATTGTAAGTGTGTCTCCTATTTCAACATCACTTTTTAATGTTGATATTGAATGAATTACAGATATATCCTTTAAGTCTTCATCATTGATGGTTTCATCATATATGATAAGACAATTGCTTTCATCCATTAACTCTTTAACTAAACTGCCTATCCCACTTATCTTAACTTCATATTTCATGACATTCCTCCTGATAATTTATATTTATATTAAGTTAATTAAAAGAAACATTTATTTTTTCTTTTATAAATTTTATAGCTTGTACAATACTTTCTTCATCTTTAAATCTTTGCTCTGCACTATATATGTCTAATCCTTCTATTTCTTCAATCTCTTTAAACTTAGCCATTACTGTGCGTCCTTTCAAAATTTCCCCAAACCTTATAAAACCATCTGAATCTGAAGATATAATAGCTATACTTCCTTTAGAAAAATAACTTTTCTTTTTTCCTGTAGATACTATCTCCCCTTTTGTTTTAGCTCTATTTAAAGTTTTAAAATATAATTTATTCTGTTTCATTATAAATATAGTATTTAGAACATAAACAACAAATAAAATTACAAGTAGTTTCATATTTATACACCTTCCACAAATCACATTATTTTTTAATTCTGTACGATTCTACATAAGATTTTTGAGTAACACTTTTTTAAATTCTAAAAAACTTCTACATTTACTTATCTTATTTGTTAACTTTACATCTTGTCCTATCTTTAAAACTTCTTCATAAATTTTTACCAACAAGTCTGAATCCATTTGATTCTCACATGGAAACATGGTCATAAGTATTATTTTTATACTTCTATTTGCATATTGTATTGGTTCTTCTAAAATCCCAATTGCCATTAGAAATTTATCTGACTTTTCATTTACAGAATGGGGAAATAATAGACCTTTATCAAAAACTGTAGGAGATTTTTCTTCTCTATTAATTATGTTTTCTCTAAACTTATCATCAATACATCCTAAATCCATAAGATTGTCCATCATTTTTTCCAAAGACCCAAGTATCGTCTTTTCATTCAATATCATAAATTTATCTTCATCCAACAAATTATTTATTAATAAATTTGTAGAATTAGTGGTATCAATATTTCCTTCTCTTAAACACAATACTGTTTTTAATTGTTCTCTTAGTTTATTTTCATCAAATATTGTATTTATTTTCAACACTATTGTTCCTATATTTGATGTGTCTAAATCAATAGTTGTAAAAACTATATCGTATTCATCTAAGTTAATATTTCTCAAATTAAAACTTGAAAGAGTATCAATTTGTGGATTATTACCTATTAATTTTTCAACTCTTATTTTTAATAGCTTTGCTGTCCCTAGACCAGTACCACATATAATTGCTATTTTCTTTATTGAATAAAATCTACTGCTATTTCTTTCTAAATATCCACTAAAATGAATTGCTATATATCCAATCTCATCTTCTGAAACTTCTAAATTATATTTCTGCTCTATTACTTTTCCTGCTATTTGAGCTAATTTAAAAGGAAGTATATAGTTCTGTTTAATCTCTTCTAGCAATATATTCTTTAATTTTATATTAAATAATAGTCTATTTAGAGTAAAACTAAGATGATATCCTAGTCCTATCCTTAATTCATCCTCATTTATCAAAATACCCATATCAATATATATTTGGTTAAATATATTTTCCATCAACTCATCAATATTTTTATTAATTCTACTACTATTTAAAGCACATTCTGATGCTGGTGCATTTCCACTTACTAATGGTATAGTCAAATAAATAATTTCCTCATCATTTAAAACACATTCAAATCTTTTTGATAATATTTGTTTTATTTCCCTAGCAATAAGGTATTCATCATATGATTTGAGTAAATCAAACTTTGCATTATACTCTTTTACTCTATTTTTTTCTTTTACTCTATAAATTAAAACTACAATATAGTTAAGAACTTCTCTTAGCATTTCATCTGTAACATAAAAATTATTATTTTTGAACAAAGTCAATAATTCCTCTTCCAAACTTGTGAGTTCTTCTTTTTTAATATCTTTAAAATATTTTGAATTATTTAAATCCTTTCTTGAGTTCTTATACAACTGATTTAATATAAGTAATCTAATATCAAGTTCATTTCCATGTAATTTCATCCCTGTATTCTGTTTTTTTATTAAGTTTAAATTATATGAAGCTAGAACTTTTTCTACATACTGGAAATCATTTACTAGAGTAGTTCTTCCTACACACATCTCATCTGCCAAACTATCAAGTGTAATAAATCCATCTAGTTCTATCAAATAATTTAGTATAAACTCTACTCTATCTTCCTTTGAGTTTAATGAGAATATATTTTTTCTATTCATATCAATAATCTTATTAAGTACTTTTTCATCTTTTATTTCCAGTTTATATCCTTGACCTTTTACATATTTAATTACTGCTATATCACTCCCTAAGTCTTTATTCAATTGTTTTATATATGTTCTTACACTTCTAGTTGTAACATTTAGTTCATTTGCTATTGAATTGATACTTACAAACTCTTTTTTACTACATATAATCAATATTTTAAATATCTTGCGGTCAATAGAAGGAATTTTCTCAGTTACATTCATTTTGTATCTCCTCCTTGATTTCATTCTAGTACAAACTTGAAACCAAATTAATACATAAAATTTCACTTTAATAGAGGAAAATTTAGTATTAATCTAAATCGATAATTACAGTTGATTAATAGTATAAAAGCTAGCCTTTCATTAACAAAACTCTTGACTAGCTTAAATTTATATTTTAAATTTTATTAATCAAATTTAAACCTAATACTGACATTAAATATTATCTTAAAGCAAATACCGCAACTCCATATGCAATAATAACAGATATTGGACCAGTTATTAAACGAGAATAAAATAGAGCTGGAACACCATATTCCACGGTTTCTGGTTCTGCTTCTCCTAAGCTTAATCCTACTGGGACAAAATCGCAGCCAGCTTGTCCATTTATTGCAAATAAAGCAGGAAGTGCTAAGTATGCTGGTATTGCTCCAAGACCAATTTGAGTACCTACAAGAGTTCCTACTACTTGTGCTATAACTGCACCAGGCCCTAATATTGGTGATAAGAATGGAAGTGTACAAATTATTGATATAATCAATAACCCACCAATATTACCAGCAAGTGGAGATATTACCTTTGCAATCCAATCTCCCAACCCAGATGCTAAAATAATTCCCATAAGCATACTTACGAATGCCATAAATGGTATTACATTATTCATTATCATTTGGATAGTATCTCTACCAGCATCATAAAACTTTGAAACTACTTTTCCTGCACCTTGACCAATAGAAAGTATTATGTTCTTTTTAGCATATTCTCCTTGTGCTTTTGATTTTACTTCATCATAATTATCAGGCTTTCTAATGGAACTCTTATTTTCACTTTTATTTTCTTGAGCTTTTTGTGGCATATCTTCTCCATCTACAACACTTATACAATTAGGGTTAACATCTGATACATAATATTCCTCTGTTATAAATTTTGCTAGAGGACCTGTTTTTCCAACTGGATTTACATTAATTGTAGGTATTTTTTTCTTTGGATATACTCCACATCTAGCAGTTCCACCACAATCAATAATAACTACTGCCACTTCTTCATCAGAAACACCAGTTTTAAATCCATCTACAATCTCACAACCCAGTAGTTCTTTTATTTTTAATGTTACTTCATGGATACCACCAGCAGTCATTGATAAGATTTTATTTCTATTGCCTTCTTTTTTTATATATAAAGGGCCTCCCCAACCTGAACTTCCTTTTTCTATTTTTAATATCTTGTTTTCATCCATTTTAACTACCTCCTAAGCTTTATTTGCTACTTTATTTTTTCTTGTTAAAAAAGCATACATTTTTTCTGTTATTATACCTCTTATAAAAATCACGATTAAACCAACTATAAAATACCATAATGCTAATGTAGTAGTTTCTTTACCTAAAGTAGTCAAACCAGCTGATATTCCTAACCATACAAAAAGTTCTCCTGCATTTGCATGTGGAAAAAGACCTGTAATTGGATGTACAAATGAAACTGCTGCATCATAAAATCCTGCTTTATGTTCTTCTTTTAAAAATCTACCAAATGTATAACACATAGGATTTCCTAAGAAAAACACTGATACTAATGGAAGTAAAATATATCTTGTAAAAGAATTCCTTCCAAGCTTAGAAGCCCAATTATTAACTCTTTCCTCACCAATTATTTTAATCAAAGAGTTAATAGCTACCATTAACACGATTAGCGTTGGAAGAGTTCCTGAAACAAGACCTACAAATTGTTCTCCTCCCTTCTGAAACAAACCAATAAACCACTCTGCACCTTTACTTAGACCTGTAATAACGTTTTCCATAAAATTATAACCTCCCTATAATATCTTTAAATTTTTAATTTTATTACTCGCTATTAATTTTACAAATTACCTCTTTTTTCTGTACTATATGCTATTATTATAAATGTTTTTTATATTAATATCATTTTAATATAATACTTTTGATAAATAAATACATCTTTTTTCAATTTTATGAAGGAAAAAATTGTACTAATTAGAATTTTCAGAAATATACAAATCTTATTTCGACTATATTTTAAATTCTTCTTAAAAATTTAAGAACTTATTTTCATTTATTTTATTATTAATACTATCTAAATCTTATAGAAATAAAAAAATAGATGCTTTATGATAAGCATCTATCCTTTAATTAAATTATTTTTTAGTTTTTTTATAGATTATTTTATAGGTATATAAATATCAATTTGTGAATCCATATTATCAGGACCTAAAAATCGTTCATCATATACTTCAAAATCCTCTCTTATATCAATTTCGTCTTTTGAACTCAAAAACCAAGTGCCCCATATATATTCATAAGTTTTATCTAAACTTTCCAAGCTACCAATATGAGTAAATACAGCATACTTTCCTCCTGTAATAGTTTTTGCAACAAATGAATTTGGAATATACTCATAACTGCTAACTTCAAACCCTATTATCTCATTAAATTCCATATTCTCACTAACTAGATGTATTTTAGATGTTGCTTCACAAATTCCAAAAGCTCTCCTTGATGGTAAAGTATTTGGAACAATATGATGCACTTTCTTAAACCTTTCCCACAAATTAGGTAATGAGTTATCTTCTAGTATCACATTATCTCTTATACCAATTACCATTATTTCATCTATTTCTTTTATAACTGGTTTAATCGTTATATTCTCCATAAGATGCTTCATAAAATCTAATTCTAATTTTTTCTTTTTACCAACAAATACATCTATTCTATTTTTTCTATATTCCATAGGGCTAACTTTATATATAGACTTAAATGCTCTGCTAAATGCTTCTGAGGATTCAAAACCACTATCAATAGCTATATCTATTATCTTTTTTTCACTGTATAAAAGCTCTTTTGTGCTATTGACCAAACGTCTTTTTTTTATATAGCTTCCTACACTTTCACCAAACATAGACTTGAATAAGCGTGTCAGATGATAATAAGAATATCCTGATTCTTTTGCCACATCATTTACAGTTATATTTTCTTTTAGATTATTCTCAATATATACTACCGCTTTTTCAAAATACTTTAAGTAGTCCAATATGACACCTCCTCAAATCAGAGATTCTTATAACTTGTAAATATACATATCTAAATTAATACTATTTTGTTAATATACTAAAATATAACAAATAATTCAATACCATGTTATATAAAGACTATAAATTCTCATTATATCTACTAGGATTTAAAATATAATATACTATTTATATATCCTACATTACATATAAAACCTATCCAAAATCATCAGTTTTATTATCAAGCTTCATCATATTCTAATTTATTCTTGTACTGTAATTTTAATTGTTTTTGAAAGTGTCTCAATATAATCTTCACCTGATATAGCAACACATAAACTCAGCTTCTTCATATTATTTGCCCTCTCTTTGGTATATTAAAGGTATTTTTTACTCAATCAATTCAAAAAAATCAGAAGGTGCTTTTTCAATATCTATATTTATTAACTGTGTTGTAGATTTAATATTGTCATTCAGATAGTATTTATTCCATATATTACTTTCTAGTCCACCCCATAATATGTTAAATGTTCCTGTATTTAAGTCCATAACTATACTTTTTAAAGTTCCAAAAAAATCGTTGTAATAATTACAAGATAATCCATATGGATATTTTAAGGATAAGAAATTCATTAAATCCTTCTCACTAATTTTTTTAGAATTATCTATGTATTCTTTAATTAAATTATATCTATGAATAGAATTATTCATAGACTGTGGTTCTAATTTATGAAGTTTATCAATATGAATATGATTTGTAGAGTGAAGAAAATATTCTCTCTTATTTCCAAATTCATTTATTTTCTTTATCTCTTTTTTTCCATCTAGAGTTTCTACAAGTACCATATTTCCAGACTTATCTGCAAGTAATAGATTAATGTTATATGCAATAGGCATATCTTCTATATATCCTAATGCCTCCTCTACATCTTTGCAATTTTCTAATAAATATCTAATAACAGCCCAAAACTGTAAACCTACAATTTTAGGTTTTCTCATACCTTCTTGAGCTCCTACAGGATAACCACAAGATGTTTGACTTACACCCAAACCACACTCATTCATACCTTCAGTTCTTCCAAACTGCATTACTGTAGTTCCAATGTGTGCATATTTACCAACCACCTTAGTTTTACATAAAGCAAAATCTTCCATATGGTGTGAGAAATCAAAATTACGAGCAAAGAGAACATGCCCATTTTCAGTTAATTCTGGTGTTAAAGCAACTTGACTGCAACCTGGTCTAAGATAGGTCATAGTATAGTATAAAAGTTGACTACTATCTACTTGAATAGCATCAGCAAAACCTTGTAATTCTTCATTAAGTCCTGGGCAATATTTGTCAAATAACTCTACCATATAGTTTTCTTCTTCTTTAGTTACAACATTAGATTTATTAGTTTGTTCACATATCAACTCTGGTATATTTACAATTGATTTTCCTAACTCATATCCTATTTCATAGTTTGTGCCACATAATTCGTAAGTTCTTACTTTTAAAGTTTCCATATTATTTCCTCCTATATATCTCTTGTACTTGATTTTATCATTAGGGCTACAACCTTTCATGATATTTTTTGCTATAATAAGTTTGCAAATCTAAAAAATCTAATACGTACTAGATTTATATAGGATTATTTAAGTGCCTATTATATAAATTAAGTGTCCAAACTTAAAATATTACTTTTGTTCATGCATATTTATTCTTTTAAGCCATGAAATAATTTTTTCTTCTGCGCCATTTCCTCCATTTCCGTAAATATCAAATATATCTAAAACTTTTGAATTAGGACATAATTTTTTTATGTCTTTATCAGCATGACCTTTTCCACCACCTCCATGAGTAATAAAAGGTATAATATTTTTTCCACTTAAATTATTCTGGTTAAGTAAAGTTGCTATAGGTGGTGCAATTGTACTCCACCAATTTGGTGTCCCTAAAAAAATAGTATCATAATCACTTAAATCATATGATATTTTTTTAATACTAGGCATAATCCCCTTCTGTATCTCTTGTTGAGCTTGTTTTACTAGTGCATTATAATCCTTTGTGTATGGTGTTTCTGTAAATATCTCTTGTATATCAGCCAATGTATACTTTTGAATAATTTCTGCAATTCTTTTAGTGTTTGACGAACTTGAAAAGTATAATACAATATTTTTTTTACTCATATCTATTCCCCCTTATTTTTTAATGTCATACATTTAGCAACTGTATTTCCTGTTTTTAAATATGTATAACCAGGCATTTCAAATAAAATTGGTTTTAGTTTTTCATAATCAATTTTGCTTTCTTCATTTAAAATTTCTTCATCTGCATATGTATGGCTTATTTTTAATATAAAACTTTCAAATCCCTTTGTTTCATAAATATCATCCACATAACATTCCATGTTTAGTTTTGATTCTTTTATTAGTGGAGCTCCTTCATCACCTATTTCGTATTCAAATACTTTTGATTTATCAATTTTACTTCCACTTACACAACCAACATAATCTGCTTTTGACAACATAGACTCATCTACAACATTTACAGAGAGTACTTTACTTTCTCTAATCCCTTTATTTGTATAATGTGATTTTGCTAAACTTATCATAATATGGTCATGCCCAATAATACCTAAATGTCCTACTAACATCCAGTTAGGGCTTTCATCAATTACTACTCCAACAACTACCAATGGTGTAGGATATAATCCTATTATAGAACCTAAGTCCTTTTTCATATATAATTACCTCTTTTCTTTTATTTTCTTATATTGTATTCCCTTAACCAAACTTAAGGTCAAATATTATTTTTTATATTCGTGCTTTTCTTTCCATTCCTTAACCATTTTTTGTGTTACAGGGTCACATAGGTTATAGTAATTTTCAATTTTATACTCAACAACATCTAAACATTCTCGAAGTTTATTAATCTGTGTAGTCAAATCTTCTTTTACTTCTACCAATATTTCTCTACGTACTTCTTTTGTATCATCATCAGAACATGCAAGTCGTACATATTCAATAATAGCTTCTAAAGAAGCTCCTGCTTTCTTAAACTTCATAACAAACTCAATCCAGTGAATAGCACGTTCATCATAATCACGAATTCCAGACTTATTTTTAGGAATAGGTGGTATTAATCCTATCCTTTCATAATAACGTAAATTATCTACTGATATTCCAGTACGTTTTGAAGCTTCTTTAATTGTCATAAGCATCACACTCCTTATAAGTATCTTTTTTTAATATACAACCTTAAGTTAACTTCAAGTCAAGCCTTTTTTAAAACTTTTTTACAAATTGGAAAATTAAATTAAAAAGGTGAACTACACAGAGTTCACCTTTTGTTTTAGAAACTATATTTAAATGTAATTTACTATATTATAAATAATTTAATTTAATACGTTTAATCATAATATATATTAGTTTAAAACTATATAAATATATTTTTAACTTTTTAAAAAGGACCTAAATTAATCTGCACTGCAATCATCAAAAATATAAACCCTAAAGCTAACTCCATAAGTATTATCTTTGATGCAAATTTAAACCATCTTGTATAAGGTACATGAGCAATAGATATTCCAGCCATAAGAACTCCAAGTGTTGGAACTATTCCATTTGCAAATCCATCACCCATTTGGTAAGCTAACACTGCAACCTGTCTAGGTATACCTATAACATCTGCAAGTGGAGCCATAAGGGGCATTGTTACCATAGCTTGACCAGTGCCTGAAGGTATAAAGAAATTGATTACAGACTGCATAATCATCATTACTCCACCGCTAAAAATTCTAGGAACATAATTCAACACCAATGACAATCCATGAACTATTGAATCTAAAATTACTCCCTGTTCTAATATAACTACTATACTAGATGCAAATCCTATCAAAATAGCTGGATAGACCATTTCTTGCATACCTTTCACGAATCCAGAAGCAATTTTATTTGGGCTCATTCCATAGACTACTCCACATAAGATTCCTAAAGCAAAGAAATAAGCTGATAAGTCTGACATACTCAAAGAAAATTTTACAATCAATATCATCAAAGCAAGTATACCACCAAAGAATGTAACTAATACTCTTATATTTCCAGCAGACAATTTTTCTTTAATGGAAGACTTATCTAATTGCCAATGACTATAATCAATATCTGCTACTAAACTTTTGCTTGGGTCTTTTTTTATTTTTTTACAATAAAAAATTATGTATGTTGAAAGTAAAATCATGGTGCAAATCCAAAATATCCATCTAAACCACATTCCTGAAAAAAGTGGCAATCCAGAAATACCTTGCGCCAATCCTACAGTAAAAGGATTAATAGTAGCCGAACCATAACCCGATGCAAGCCCTAGAAGTAAAATACCTGCAGCAACTAAAGCATCATACCCTAAAGCAATACACAGAGTCATTAATATAGGCAAGAATGCAATACATTCTTCATACATACCTACCACTCCACCAGCTAAACCAAAAGTCAATACTAAACAGGTAATTATAATCTCGCCTTTTTTGCTTCCCTGACTTTTAGAAATAACTCTTCCAATCAAAGCATCTAGTGAGCCAGTAGAATTTACTATACCAAATGCACCTCCAATAATAAGTACAAAGAAAACTGTTACAGAATTTTTCCCAAGCCCACTTGGTATAGCTCTAAATACATCCATTATACTGACTGGATGTTGTTCTCCATATTTAAAACTTCCTGCTTGCACAAGCATATTTCCAGTAGTTAAATCTTCAACTCTATTATATGTTCCAGAAGGAACAATATAGGTCATTATAGCTGCAAATATTATGAGACCTATCATCAAAACATATGCATCTGGGAATGATAATTTTCTCTTTTTGCCTTCAGTTTTATTAGTCATAGCAAAATCCCCTTTATCTAAAGTCTACTCTTCTTTCATCTTTTTAATTAAGTCTGGGTTTTCAAATAAACTAAAGCCTGTTAAAGCTAATATCTTTATACCATCAATCACTCTGTTTTTTGCATATGAATTCATAGAAGCTTTCAAAAATTCCTTTGTATGTAGCTCTTCACAATTTTCGGAGAATTTCATTAAAGGGTGTATACATGGTATCATTTGACTTAGATTTCCCATATCTGTAGAACCTAATAATACTTGTTCATCGTCATCATATATACCAAATTCCTCCATAATATTTGTAAAGATACCTGTTAAAACCTTGTTTGCATTTAAACCTTGGCAAGTTGGCTCAAAATGGTAAAACTCAAGTTCACAGCCAGTAGCTATTGCAGCTCCTCTAGCACAATTTTTTACTTTTTCAACTACCTCATCAAAGTAGTCTTGCTCTTTTGCTCGTATTTCTAGTCTTACTTTTCCCATGTCAGGTATTACATTTGCAGCAGTTCCTGCTTCTAGTATGATACCATGTATTCTAGTTCCATCTACCAATTGTTGTCTCAATGCATTCACATTATTATATAATAATACTACTGCATCCAAAGCATTTATTCCATTATATGGCTTAGCTCCTGCATGAGATGCTTTTCCAGTAAATATGAAATCTAATCCCCCTATTGCTATAATTTCTGGCGTTACACATGTTTTTGAATTTGGATGTATCATCATTGCTGCATCATATCCATCAAATACTCCATGTTCTATTAAGTAAGGTTTTCCATCTCCAGTTTCTTCAGCTGGTGTCCCAATTATACTTACCTCTCCTTTGTAAGTATCTAGTATACTTGCAAGAGCTAATCCAGCTCCAACTCCCATGGAAGCTATCAAATGATGGCCACATGCATGACCATTGCCTGGAAGAGCATCGTATTCTGCTATAAAGGCTATTCTTGGACCATCGCCATTTTTCTTAGTTGCTTTGAAAGCTGTGGCCATACCTGCCAAGTTTTCCTCAACCTCAAAACCTTCTTCTCTTAGAAATTCTGCTATTTTTTTAGCAGACTTGTATTCTTGTAAGGCAATCTCTGGCTCATCATATAAAGATTGACATAGACCTAAAATTTTTTCTTTCTTTAAATCCGCCACTTGTGTTATTTTTTCTTTCATATCAATCTTACCTCCCACTAAATTTATTTATTAATTCTTGTATCCTATTATAAACTTTGATTTACTATATTGAACTTATAATCTATCTACAGTAACATTATTATTAGATTTCTTATAAAATTTAATGATAATTCTACTGTAAAATATAATCACACAATGAATATCCAAATATCTTTCTATCTATTAAAATAAATAATCTTACTATATACTACTATCCAAAATAACAGTTTTAAATATAAATACTCTATATTTCAAATTCATAAAGTAATCTTCAATAATTTAAAAGTTTAAATAGATTTACTTTAAATTTCAGTTTTTCTCGCATGCATAATATTAAGTTCATATTTAATTTTTATTATAAATAATTAAATAAAACATGTATAGGACTCTGTAAAATATCTTTAATTTAACTCATGTTTATTTTCTTTTATGTATTTATTTTCCCAAAATTCAGCATTTTTTATATCTAATTCTATAGGATTAAAAGTTCTATCGCTCCTTTTTACTCCCATCTTTTTCTGCCTTTGATAATCGTAATATGCTTTTATAGCTGGTTTTTTTAGTGTAAATATACCAACTAAGTTTATATATGTTAATACACCTATACATATATCACCAAGTGCCCAACTTGTAAGTGGTTCTATAAAGCAACACATTGCTGCACATATTATAAGCATAAATCTACAGACATTAATTATGTGCTTTTCATGTTTTTCTGCCTTAATTCTAGTCACTAAGTAAGATACATTGGTCTCCATCATGTATGAAAAGGCTAATAATGTTGTAAATGTAAATAGTAGTAAAACTATTGCTATAAAAATATCACCTAATTGAGGATGTAATGTATTTACTGCACTCTGTACATATTGTGGACCTGGTTCTACACCTGGTAATGTTGTGTAAACATCTGTAACATTATACATTCCCGTTATTATAATCATAATACCTGTAGCCATACATATTAATAGTGTGTCTACATAAACAGAAAAAGCTTGGACTAATCCTTGTTTGGCTGGGTGACTCACTTCTGCTGCTGCTGCACCATAAGTTCCAGAACCTTCTCCCGCTTCATTTGAGTATATACCTCTTTTTACTCCCCAAGATATTGCTGAACCTAACATCCCTCCAAAAACCGAACCAAATCCAAATGCAGATTTAAACATTGTCATAATAGCTCCTGGAACTAGATTTATATTTGCTATGATTATTACCAATGTCATAATAAGGTATGCTCCACCCATTATAGGTACTACTTTCTCAGCAAATAAACCAATTCTTTTAATTCCTCCAAAAATTATTATCCCTAGTGCAATAGAAGATGTAACTGCTATTGTCATTTTTGAAAATCCAAATGCTTGATTCATTGCTAGATATAGAGTATTTGATTGTGTGCCAGGCATAAAAAATGTATAGCTTATGATTGCAACCACTGAAAATAAAATTGAACATTTTTTCCAACCAAGACCTTTTTCAAAGTAATATGGAGGACCTCCTCTGTACTGTCCATCATGCTCATCTTTATATATCTGAGCTAAAGTAGATTCTACAAATGCAGTTGCCGACCCTAATGTAGCCATTATGCACATCCACACTAATGCTCCTGGTCCTCCCATTGCTATCGCTACAGCTACACCAGCTATATTTCCAGTTCCTATCCTTCCTGCCATAGATGTAGCAAAACCTTGGAAAGAAGATATTCCAACATGAGAACTATCTCCTTCAAGCAAAAGAGTAAACATTTCTTTTACATCTTTTATTTGAAAAAATCTTAATTTCATTGAAAAATATAATCCTATACACAAACACATTGCAACTAATACAGGTGACCAAACAATTCCATTAATGGTGTTAACTAAATCGGTCACTTAACTCACCACCATTCATTTTATATTTATAGACAATAATTTAAATAGCTATGTTTCAACATTCTATATAATCTTCAACTCAATATATCTAAAAAATCTATCTTCTATTTATATTATTTTTAATCCACAAGCTATAAGTATCTATCTCTAAAACAAAGAATATTAATCGATATATAAACGTAAATTTATAAACTTTTTAACGATATGTATTTGACAAATAATCAAACAATATAAATTGGAATACATGTAATGAAAAGCCTGAAACTGTTACTATATAAATAGTACCATATACAATTATTAATATATAATTGAATAGTATATAGTTAGATTTTAAATTTTCGTATTTATTATGAGGTGTAAAATTGAGTACAATTACCACCTATTTTTGAAATTCTTTTAATTTAAATTAAATAGGTTTATGTAAATATATAAATAGATGATAATTGCTACTCAATTCCAGACCTTTAGGGGTAACTTTATACTAAAACCTAGAAAACTTGATAACATTTTGGTGTGTTGCACTTTAAATTTTAAGTATTGCTATAAAACTTAATAATTTGGTATTTTTACAATATTTATGCTTCTAACTTACTTTCTCTTTTCTTCTTAACTTTTAATATATATAAACAAGATAGTATACCAATTATTAGAATTGCTATCTGGAATATAAATGTATATGTGTAACCTTTATTGCCATAAGTATCTATCCAGTGTCCTATTAATGCAAATTGGAATACATCTGGTGAAAATCCTAAAGCTGCAGCTATACCTATAGTAGTTGCTGAATATTTAACTGGAACTTTTACTTCATCTTGAACTGCATAGTATATACCTTTTCCCATGTAACCTAATATACCTACTACAAATGTTAAAGCTATAAATATAGTCATTGGAGTAGATGCAGGTAGTACTAGGAATAAAATTATTACTGCTATACCAAATACATATATTGGTAGTAGTACTTTTGTAGGTGATTTTACTTTATCTGCACAATATCCTCCAAATGGTGCTCCAAACAATTTTAGACCATGTTGTCTTATTATTGCTAATGCCCCAGACAATGCCACAGAACCTCCAAGTACTGATGTTATATATGGTGTAAAATAAGACATTGTAACTGTGAATGAATATACACAGAATATGCTTATTCCTACTAGCCAAGTGTTTGGTGATTTTAGTACTGTCATAAAATCGCCAGCAGACATTTTTTCACTTGCTTCTTCTTCTTTATCTTCTCTGATATCTACATCTTTAATTACAAACCATAATACTGGACACATCACTATTGATAATATTCCTAAAGATATCATTACCCATCTCATACCCAATACAGGAGTTGAAAAGCATGTATAAATATATAAGAATATTGCTCCCATTACTACGCCAGAAACTCCAACCATAGCTTCATTGAATCCATAAACTTTACCTTGATTATCTTTTCCTATAACTCTAAGTATTTTTACCATAGAAGGATAGTTCATAACTAATGATGTGATTGCACAACCTACCCAAGTTGCAACTGCGAACGGATAGTTCATGTTAAATGCAAATGCAAATGATACTAATCCATTAAGAAATACAGAACCTAAAATTATCTTTCTATAATCAAATCTATCTGCTAACCAACCCCCTATAGGAGCTCCAAATATATTCCCTAATCCATAAATCGTAAGTAGAAAACCTAGTTGAGTATTTGTACACTCTAATGCTTTTAAGATTGGATCATATAATGTATATTGGATAAATGGTATAATATAAACTAATTCCCAAGATATTGCTATAATAACAAGTTGAAACATTAACTTTCCAAACTTTATACCGTTCCCTTTTTCTCCCATATTTAAGCCCTCACTTTTTATATTTATTCACAAGCATAATTGAGTTCTTTTTTTATAACTTCTGCAAGTATCTGAATTCCATTAACTATTTGTTCTTCTGACATAGTTGTATAGTTAAGTCTCATAGTGTTCTTTGGTCCATTATTTGCAAAGAATGACTCTCCAGAAACGTATGCAACTCCAGCATCAATAGCTTTGTCTAGTAAATCATCTACATTTATGTTTTCAGGAAGCTCAACCCATATAAACATTCCTCCATCTGGCTCTGTATATTTAGCTTCTTCTGGAAAATGTTTTTTCATAGCATCTAACATCAATAAACATCTTTTTTTGTACTCAGCTCTTATTTTTTCTATATGTTCATTTAAATTATATTTCTTTAAGAATTCTATTACTTGTACTTGAGAAAATTGATTTGATTGTAAATCTATACCTTGTTTTAAAAGTTCTGCTTTATCTATGATGTCTACATTACCACACATCCAAGCAACTCTAAACCCTGGACATAATACTTTTGAAAATGAACCTAAGTATAATACTTTATCTTTAGTATCAAGAGATTTAAGTGTAGGTAGAGGCTCTGGTGTAAATCTTATTTCTCCATAAGGATTATCTTCTATTACTATGACATCATATTTATTCACGACTTCCATAAAATCTTTTCTTCTTTGTAAAGACCATGTTTTTCCTGTAGGATTTTGAAATGTTGGTATTACATAGATTACCTTTATGTTAGAATTTTCAGATAATAATTTATCTAAATCATCTGTTACCATTCCTTCATCATCAGTATCTACGCCTAAAAAATCACATTCATAAGGTCTAAATGCATTTATTGCACCTAAGTAACTTGGATTTTCTGTAACTACTATATCTCCTTTTTCTAATAAAATCATAGCACTAAGAGATATACCTTGTTGTGAGCCAGTAGTTATTATGATATTTTCTGCTTTTGTATCAATATTTTCTTCTTCCTTCATTCTTTTTACTAATAACTCCAATAACTCATCTTCACCTTTAGTAGGGCCATATGCTAAAGCAAATTTGCCTCTTTCACTAAGTACTTTTTGAGTTACTTCACTTATCTCTTCTATTGGAAATAAGTTTGGGTCAGGAAGTCCTGCAGCAAAAGATATAACCGTACCACCACTTGCCACCTTCTGAGCTATTTTCTTTTGAGAAGCTCTTATAGCTGAAGCTTTTACCATATCCATTCTTTTTGCATATTTCATAATACTTTCTCCTCCTTAATAATAATTTCTTATTGTGACGCTAAGCATGCTAATGCTATTGAATTTATTTTAATTTCAGCTGTATCAGAACGTGAACCTAAAATTATTGGATTTGTTGCTCCTAAAACTATACCAGCCCACTTAGCTTGATTAAATCTAAGCCATGATTTTCCTAATATATTCCCTGCTTCTATATTTGGAAATACTAGCAAATCAACATCACCAGCTATATTACTTTTAATACCTTTATGTTCTGCTGCATGTGCATCAAATGCCACATCAAATGCTATCGGACCTTCTGCTATACACTTTGGTATTTCTCCTGATTTTTCCATTTCTACAAGTAGGTTTGCATCTACTGTAGATTGTATTTTATGATCTACCATTTCATTTGCAGTAAGTATAGCAGTTTTAGGATTTTCCATTCCTATACTCTTCATAGTAAGAAGTGCATTTATCATTATATCTTTTTTCTGATTTAAATTTGGTGATACATTTATACCACTATCAGTGCAATAAAGAAGTTTGTGATATTGAGGTAATTCATATACTGCAAGTAAACTCAATAATCTCCCTGTTCTAAGACCTGTTTCTTTATTTAATATAGCTCTCATATAGACACTCGTATTAACTAATCCCTTCATAAGAACTTTAGCCTCTTTATTCTTAACTATCTCTACAGCTTTTTTAACTGATTCATCAGGATTTTGACATCCTATTATTTCGTGACCTTTTAATCCAATTTCTTTTGATATATTTTCTATTTTATCCTTGTCTCCTACAAGAATTGGCTTTATAATATTTAAATCTGTTGCTGATTTTACAGCCTTTAATACTTCTTTATCTTCTGCAACAGCAACACTTACAATAACAGGTTCAAGCTTTTTAGCCTCTTCTAATAAATTATTAAAATCTTTTAACATACTCTCTCTCCTAAATATTAATAAGTTTTTGCTATTTCTTCTCCTTTAAGTACTCTAAGTGCTCCAAGAGCAAGTGCTTCCATTTCCATTTCTCCTGGAACTGTTTCTACTGGTGCCAAATATGAAACTTTTTCTATTACTCCTTTAACTACCATTTCCGAATGTGATATCCCCCCAGTTAAAATAATTCTATCTACATTCCCTGAAAGTGAAGCTCCATACATAGATATTTCTTTTGCTATTTGATAAATAAATGCATCCATTATAAGTTTTGCCTTTTTATCACCATCATTAATTCTATTCTCAATTTCTATCATATCCTTAGTTCCTAAGTAATCGTACATTCCTCCAATTGAACTTACTTTTGCGACCATTTCATCATGAGTATATTTTCCAGAGTAACACAATTCTACAAGAGGATATGCAAGTAATCCACCACTTCTTTCTGGAGAAAATGGACCATCAGACCTTCCACCACTTCCATCAATCATTTTCCCTTGTTTATGTGCTACAATTGATATCCCTGAACCTAGATGGGCTACAATAAAGTTATAATCCTCATATTTTCCACCTAGTTTTTGTGCAATTTTTCTTGAAACAGCTTTATGGTTTAATGCATGTAACCAACTAGCTTTTTCTATGTCTGAAATTCCTGTAATCCTCGATACATCATCAAACTCATCTACAGAAACTGGATCTACTACAAATGATTGTACTCCTATTTCATCTGCTATAGTCTTAGCCAATAATGCACCTAGATTAGAGGCATGTTCTCCATTTATCTCATTTCTCATATCCTCAATCATTTCTTCACTCACAGTATAAGTGCCGCCTTTTATAGCCTTCATAAGTCCACCACGTCCAACTACTGCATCAAAAGAATTTATACTATGATTCTCGCTACTTAAGATATCCACTATTAATTGTTTTCTATAGTCATATTCATCAAATACTTTAGAAAATTTTTTTAAATCCTCTCTTGTATGAGTTATATTTTTTTTCAAAACTTCATTTTCATCTTGGAAGACAGAAATCTTTGTAGATGTACCACCAGGATTTATTACTAAAACTTTCAATTTAACACCCCCAGTTTCACTATATAGAACACCGTTCTGATATTTAGTTTTAAAAAGTTATGTCCTACTACTCAGAACGACGTTCTATATTTTATTAATTAAATACTAACATATAAAAATAAGTATTTCAATAATTATTTTAAATATTTAAAATATTCACTTATAATCATACCCAGCTTCAAATGCTTCTATATTTTTGGCATTAAACTTGCCTTTTCCTTGATTTTCAAAGTATTCACACATACCCTTTTCAAATTCTTCCTTTGTAAATAAATCTAAATTTTTTACCATAACACCTAACATACAAATATTAGCGGCTTTTTCATTACCTAAATTTTGTGCAATTTCAGTAACAGGTGCTTTTATAACATTTATATCTTCTCTATATTTTCTATCCTTACTTACTAGTGATTCATTGACAAACATATAACCATTTTCTTTCATTAAACTTTCATACTTATCTACTGATACACTATTCATTCCTAATAATATATCTGGATTTTTTACACAAGGATTTGCAATTTTCTCATCGCTTACAACAACATTACAATTTGCACTTCCTCCTCTCATCTCATTTCCGTAAGATGGGAACCATGTAATTTTCTTATCTGCTTTATATGCAACATACATTATAATTTTTCCTGCTGTAAGAACTCCCTGTCCTCCAAAACCAGCACATATGATTTCATTTAACATATCATTTCCTCCCTAATCAATAAATTCTCCAAGTGGATACTTTGGAACAAGTTCATTTTCGATTCTCTTCATAGCATCTACTGGCTTTAGCCCCCAGTTTGTTGGGCATGGTACAAGTACTTCTATTAAACAAAAACCTTTATTTTCTTTTTGTTTTTCCAGTGCTTTTTTGATGTATCTTTTTGTTGTATTTATTTCTTTAGGGTTAGTTATTGTTCCTCTTGCTAGATACGCTATATCCAAATTACCCATAACTTTTACAACATCAAATGTTGAACCATGATCTGCGTAATTTCTACCATTTGGAGTAGAAGCTGTATATTGACCTTCTATAGTAGTTGGGGCCATTTGACCACCTGTCATTGCAAACATATTATTGTTCATAACAAGGAATATAACATTATCATTTCTAGTAGCAGCTGACATAGTTTCCCCAAGCCCTATCGCATAAGCTCCACCATCTCCAGCTATTGTAAATATATATTTATCTGGTCTAACTCTTTTCATAGCTGCCATTGCTGCACCCATTTTACCATGTGGTGGAACGACAACATCTACATTCATACTAAATTGAAACATATGATTACAACCTATATCTGAACATATAATTGTATCTTGACATATATCCATTTCTGTTAATACTTCTCCAATAATTCTATCGACTATAGAGTGTCCACAGCCTCCACAGAACATATTTTCACACATCATTATTGCTGGTGCTTTCTTAGCCATAATTAAAATACCTCCTCTTGCTTAGCTTTTCCATCTATAATCTGTTGAGCAAAATCTATCAATTGATTTACTTCTGCCATATATTGAGCTGTTGCTACTGAATATACTGGGAATCTATTATCACATGCTATAATTACATCTTCCTTCATTTGTGCCATCATGTTCATTTCAACTGTTACAAGACCTTTTAGTGAATCATTCAATTTTTTAAATGCTTTTCTTGGGTAAGGCCACAATGTTTTTGGTCTTATTAATCCTAATTTTATTCCTTTTGCTCTAGCATCTCTAACTGCACCTTCTGCTATTCTTGATGAAATCCCATATGCTACAAATACTACATCAGCATCTTCTATCTCTATTTCTTCCCATCTTTGTTCATTTTCTTGAACTTTTCTCATTTTTTCTATATAGCCTTTTTGCCATGTATCTTGGTCTTCAAAATATGTTATATCAGTTATAACTTTATTTTTTTCTCCTACAGGAGTTCCTTTTGCTGCCCATGGAGCTTTATCCTTATCATACTCTTTCATTGGTGGGGCTATACAAGGCTCTACCATTTGACCTATTGTAGCATCAGAAAGTATAAGCACTGGATGCATATATTTCTCAGCTAACTCAAAAGACTCATATGCCATATCCATATTTTCTTGAACACTATTAGGTGCCAATACAATTAAATGATAATCTCCATTTCCTCCACCTTTTACAGCTTGCCAATAGTTATCTTGACCTGCTCCTATAAATCCATCACCTATACCATATCTTTGTACACATGCTACAACTGCTGGCAAACCAGCTGATACCCAGTATGCGATGCCTTCTTGTTTTAATGAAAATCCTGGCCCAGATGAAGAAGTCATAGCTCTTGCTCCAAGTGCACTCGCTCCCATAACCATATTTACACTGGCTATTTCTGATTCACCTTGAATAAATACTCCTCCTACTTCTTTTTGTCTCCATGCCATCATTTCTAATATTTCTGATTGTGGTGTTATTGGATAACCTGCATAAAATCTACAGCCACCACGTATAGCACCTTCTGCTAAAGCTTCATTTCCCTTAATTAATAAACTCTGCATACTTTTTCTCCCCTCCAATAAAATATAGTTTATAATATCTCAAATACTAAATCAGGACACATTGTATAACAAGCGCCACATTGAATGCATTTTTCTTCATCAACTTTGATAGTTACAAAGCCTTTTTTATTTGTGTAATCAGAAAGACTTATTGCATCTTTTTTACAAGCTTCAATACAAAGATAACACCCCTTACATCTTTCAACACTCAACTTGACTTTTTCCATTTCTTAAATCTCCCCTTTATGTAATATTTTTTTACTTAATTTTAAATATATAATATTTATATTTTATATAGACATTATATATGCTTCAGTATTGTTCCACACTTTAGAACATCGTTCTATTTTGTATTGCTTAATTAAAAGATAACACATTCGCTTATATATTTCAACAACATTTTAAATTTTAAGAATATTTAATTTTTGATTAAATAAAAAGAGGTCACATTTAAACTGATATTCACAAATAACAATTTAAATATAACCTCTTTTTATTGTTTCGATTAAAAAATTATCTAAAAAGCTCAGATATACTTTTTGCAGTTTCCATAACTCTTTTAATTTTATACTCAAAATCTCCTTCTCTCATTCTTATAGTTGGACCAGATAAACTTATTGCTGCAATAGCTTTATTATCTTTATCTAAAATAGGTGCTCCAATACAAGTTAGCCCATGTTCTAATTCTTCATCATCTATGGCATATCCTTGTTCTTTTATTTTTGCTAAAAAAAGCATCATATCATCCCAATTATCAATTGTATGCTCTGTGTATTTGTGTATTGGTGTCTTTCTATATTTTTCAAAGTCTATAGAATCATTAAATGCCATAAGACATTTTCCAACTGCTGAACAATAACATTCGCTACTGGAGCCAACTGACGGATTTACTGAGAGTAGTTGATTTGAGCCATATTCTTTATGTATTATTATACTTCTTGGAGAATCTTGAGCTCTTTCTTCTAATATAGATACATTAACCACTTCGTTAAATTCTTGATTTAATTTTTTCGTATATGGTTTTACTATTTCATTCAATGACATTTTTTCTCCCACAACCATACCTATTGCATATAAATTTATTCCTAGCCAATACTTACCATTTTCTGTGTTTTGTATAACAAAACCCTTGTTTTCAAGAGTGACTAAAGTTCTATGTACAGTACTTTTATATACTCCCATAGCTTTACTTATTTCAGTTATTCCCATTTCTCTCTTTTCATGATACAATAGCAAAATTATGTCTAGGGCTCTATCTAATGCATTTATTATTTCTCCCATATACAAATACTCCTCCTGCGAATATTAAGTGCTACTTCAACACTCTACTAAATATTATATATTAAAATTACAAAATTATCTATTTATCTTAATTATATTTTATAAAACAAAAATATTATACTTATTTTATAAAATAAAAACAAAATACTTGCTATGTCTTCCTTATTTTTTCTCTTAATGATATTGTACTGTTATATTTTCATCCTATCTAGATAATAATAATATATATCTCTATTATACAATAGATTCAGTTTTATACAAGACTAATAACGAGGTGTGACAATGGATAATTTTAAGAAAAGATTGTTAAATGAACTACCCAACTTTAAAGAATATTCTTTGAAGTTCTTAAATGAAGAGATAAATAAAATGCAATACAAAGGCTTTTCTGGTGGATATGGAGTTTATGCTCAAAGGGACAAAAAGTCTTTTATGATAAGGCTTAGAGTATCTGCTGGAGTTTTATCCAAATATCAACTTAATAGAATTTACGAAATGGCTGTTAAGAATGACTTAAATAAAATACACTTAACAACTAGACAAGCTATACAACTACATGATTTGTCTATAGACTCCATTGTTGATGTTATGGAAGAAGGAATAAAAAACGACATCTTTACTAGAGGTGGTGGTGGTAATTATCCTAGAAATGTCGGATTATCTCCACTATCGGGAGTTGACCCTGATGAAGCCTTTGATGTTACTCCATATGCAGTTGCTACTGATAAATATTTTATCAAAAATGCTACTACATATAATTTACCTAGAAAATTAAAGGTTTCTTATTCTAGTTGCTATACAGATGCTGCTCATTGTAGCATACAAGATTTAGGATTTGTGGCTACTTTAAAAGATGGTAAACCATATTTTAGAGTTTTCTTAGGTGGAGGTTTAGGTAAACAACCTAAGGTCGCTTTAGAGCTTGGTGAACTTATAAAACCTACAGATGCACTATACTGTGTTGAAGGTATGATTAAGTTTTTTATGGCTTATGGTAATTATGAAAATAAAAATAAAGCTAGGGTTAGATATATGGTCGAAACACTTGGTGAGAAGTTATTTTTAGAGAAGTTTAAAGAATATTATAAAGCAGAAAAAGAAAAAGGTAACCTTGAACTCAATGTTGAAGAAATAGATTACTCAAAGCCTGGTGTTAAAATAGATGTTCAGGATTCTAGATTGATACCTCAAAAACAAGATGGTTTATACACTGTATATATACATCCTGTTGGAGGTATCTTATCGACAAAGGATTTAAGTATTTTACTTCAAGAATTAGACATTATTGAATCTCCTATGATTAGACTAGGAATGACAGAGGGATTATACATCTTAAATTTAAATGGAAATGAAGCAAAAAAAATATTGGAAATAAGTAAGACTATTAGTTATAATTCTCAACTAGAACAAAGTATCTCCTGTATAGGTGTTCCAATATGTCAAATGGGTATACAAAACAGTCAGAAAATGTTACATGAAATCATAGATTACTTTAGATTGCAAAATAATGAAGAAATTTTAAATAAAGCTCCTAAATTATATATATCAGGATGCTTAAATTCATGTGGTGTTCATCAAGTTGGTAGTATCGGTTTATGTGGTAAAAAGAAGAGTGTTGATGGCGTATCTACAGATGCATTTGAATTGTTTGTTGGAGGCAGTTTTGAGATAGGCAAAACTAAATTAGGAAAATCTATAGGTGATTTTAAAGCTAGTGATATTCCTGAAATGCTTTATAAAATATCTGAAGTTTCTTCAGGAGATTTTTATGGGTGGATAAATTCTAATAGTGATATTTTAAACAAAATAACTGATAAGTATAAGATATAATTTATTATGTTTACTTATAAAAAATGAGATAGTTATAAGCTATCTCATTTTTTATAAGTAATTTAAGTTTTCTTATTTATAAACTATTTTAGATAAATCACAAATCTCTAACATAGTATCATATATTTGTTTAAGTAAACCAAGTCTATTATTCTTAATAGCTTCATCATTATCCATAACCATAACTGAATCAAATAAGTTATCAACTACTGGTCTTAAAGATGCAAATTCATCCAAAGCAACACCATATTTCTTATCTTTCAATAATTCCTTAACTTTTACTTTTACTTGTTTAAACTCATTGTAAAGTTTGATTTCTGCATCTTCTTTTAATAACATTTCGTCAACTTTATCACAATCTGCTTTTTGAGCTAAAGTAGAAACTCTATTAAATGCAGTAAGCATTTCCACTAACTCATCTTTTTCTAACCAATTATTAAGCTCTAGAGCTCTCATATGCATATCAGAAACATCATTTATATCAGAACTTAATACAGCATCAACAACATCATATCTTATACCTAAATCTTTAAACAGATTTTTCACTCTCTCATTGAAGAAATTCATTATTTGTTCAACAACTTCTTCTTTGTTAAAATCTAAGTCAGAATAATTATCTAAAGCATGTTCAATAAGCACTTTTATATCTACAGCAACTTTTCTATCCATTAGTATACTAAGTATACCTAAAGCTTGTCTTCTTAAAGCATATGGGTCTTGAGAACCTGTCGGTTGTATCCCTATAGCAAAGAAACCTGCTATTGAATCCAACTTATCAGCTATTGATAATGCAACCCCAGCATTAGTTTTAGGAAGTATATCTCCTGCAAATCTTGGAAGATAATGTTCAAAAATAGCTTCGCTTACAACATCATTCTCTCCTCCAACTTTTGCATATTCTTTTCCCATAAAACCTTGTAATTCGTCAAATTCTCCTACCATTCCAGTAACTAAATCTGCCTTACATAACTTAGCAGCTCTTATAGCGTCTGTCTTTTCATCTACTAAACCTAAACTATCAAGTATATCAGCACTTAATTTTTCAAGTCTTAAAGTTTTATCATAAATAGTTCCTAGTTTTACTTGGAATACAACAGTTTTTAATTTTTCTATGTAGCTTTCTAAGTTTCTCTTAATATCTTCTCTATAGAAAAATAAAGCATCTGCAAGTCTTGCTTCTAAAACCTTTTCGTTTCCAGCTTTAACATTATCTATTCTGTAAGAATCACCATTTCTAACAGCTATAAAGTTAGGTAACAGTTTTCCATCTTTAAGCACTGGGAAATATCTTTGATGTTGTTTCATAGGAGTTATAACAACTTCTTTTGGTAATTTTATATAATCTGTATCAAATTCTCCATAAAAAGCAGTTGGATACTCAACTAAGTAAGTTACTTCTTCAAGTAAATCTTCATCAAATTCAACTTCTCCACCTAAAGAATTTGCAACTTCTATACATTGTTTTCTTATAATTTCTTTTCTCTTATTTTGGTCTAAAACTATATAATTTTTTTCTAATTTTTCAAGATAGTCTTCTATAGAATTTACTTCTATAGTACTTTCTCCTAAGAATCTATGACCTTTTGTTATATTAGAAGATATTATTCCTTCTAAGTCAAACTCTAATACCTTGTCATTCAACAATGTAACTATCCATCTTATAGGTCTTGCAAATTTAAGATTTTTACCTCCCCAACGCATAGCTTTTGGGAATACTACAGATTTTATAGTCTCTGGTAATATATCTTTTAATACTTCTGAAGTCTCTTTTCCATCTTGTTTTATAGTTGCAAATATATATTCATCTTTACCAACTTGTTTAAAGTATATATCAGACTCACTTAATCCTTTACTTTTTATAAATCCTAATGCTGGCTTTGTTAAATTATTTTCTGCATCAACAGCAATTTTTTTAGCAGGACCTTTTATTTCTTCTTCTAAGTCACTCTGTTTATCACTCAATCCTTCAACTACCAAAGTCAGTCTTCTTGGTGTACCATATGCACTTATTTTGTCAAAAGATATTCTATTTTCATCAAATAATTTGTTAAGATTGTTTTTTAATTGTTCTAGTGTACTGCCTACAAATCTAGATGGCATTTCTTCAACACCGATTTCAAATAAAAGATAATTTTTCATTATTTGTCACCGTCCTTTAAAAGAGGGAATCCCATTTCTTCTCTTTGTTTTACAAAAGTTTCTGCAACAGTCTTTGCCATATTTCTAACTCTACCTATAAATGATGCTCTTTGACTAACACCTATTGCGCCTCTTGCATCCAATGTATTAAATGCATGAGAGCATTTTAATACATAGTCATATGAAGGTATTACAAGTCCTTTTTCCATAAGTCTTAATGCTTCTTTTTCATATATATCAAACAGATTAAACAGCATATCTGCATCACATAATTCAAACGCATACATTGAGTTTTCATACTCAGCTTTATTAAATACTTCACCATAAGTTATTTTATCATTCCATTTTAAATCATAAACACTATCAACTTCTTGAATGTACATAGCTAATCTTTCTAATCCATATGTAATTTCTCCTGTCTCAAGCTCACATTCAATATTACCTACTTGTTGGAAATACGTAAATTGTGTTATTTCCATACCATCTAGCCAAACTTCCCATCCAAGTCCCCATGCACCAACTGTAGCAGCTTCCCAGTTGTCTTCAACAAATCTTATATCATGCTCACTTGGGTCAATTCCAATTTCTTTTAAACTTTCCAAATACAACTCTTGTATATTATCTGGAGATGGCTTTAATATAACTTGGAACTGATGATGTTGATATAGTCTGTTTGGGTTTTCACCATATCTTCCATCTGCTGGTCTTCTTGAAGGTTCTACATAACATACTTGCCAAGGCTCAGGTCCTAGTGATCTTAAAAAAGTATTTGGATTCATAGTTCCTGCACCTTTTTCAATATCATAAGGTTGCATCATGATACAACCTTGCTTTGACCAGTATTTTTGCAACGCTAGTATCATCTCTTGAAAATTCATAAAAATCCCTCCTATAACAATAAAGCCTCTCGTCTACACGAAAGGCTATTTTAATAGTTCTTCTACAACTTTTAGAATATCAAATTCTATAAAATTTGTCAATGTTAGTGATAATTCTTATAATTATCTTCTCTTCATTTTTTAAAAGTCACTTTATATCTATTTATTTTCGTCTTCGTCTTCTTTATTCTTTTCAAATTCTTCTTTCATAAGGTCAGCAGTTACATCTTTATCATCTTCTTTTTTGTCAACTACTACATCCTTAACATCTTTAGCAGCATTAGTTATCATATTCTTCAAAACATGAAGTTTTTCTTCATTCAACTCACCTAAGTCTACGATTTCTCCATCTTCTTCATTTTGAACTTTTATACGATATTTACTTATAACAGCAGCTGATAAGCCTACTAAAGTAGCTAATGGAACAAAAGCTAATCCAACAACTCCAACTGTTAAAGGAATGTTCATCATAGTTTTTCCATCTTTCTCAACTATTACTCTTACTACACTACTTTTTCTAAGAAGCTCTTTTAGTTGAAGTTTTATATTTTCTCCATCTTTACCAAACACTTCTTCCATAGTTTCTTTAGCAGATTTTGCTTTACAATTACAAGTATTTTTTTTATTTTCTAAATATATTACTGCCTCAATTACGTCTCCATTGCATACTACTAATGCTTCTTTTGCTTCTGCATAAGTTGCTCCTGGAACTCTTTCAAAGACTGAATCAACCATTTCAATAGTTATATTACTACTCATCATTATCCACTCCCTTATTGTTTTTTACACTTTGTAATACGTGTAATGATTTAAAATTAATATTATCAACATAAACTTTCAAATACTTGTCTAGAATATTTTCAAGCTCATGTGTTATATATTTTGATACTTTAGCTTTACTACATGTTAAAATATCATTCTTTAATACATATTCCATAAGACTTATAGTTGTTAAGTCTAATTTTATGTTATTATCAAAAAGTTTACTACACTTACTACATAGTATACCACCTTCATAGATATTAAACACAGAATTTTGTAAAATTTTACATTCACAATTAATGCATTTATTTACTATAGGTTTAAATCCTATATAGTCTAAAAATTTCAACTCGAATGCTGCTGTTATAAACCTATTATCTGTATTCTCCTGTGTATACAAGTACAATGTCTGTGCAAGTAATATAAATAGCCTATTATTAGTCTGATTTTCAAGTATAGAATTCTCAACTAATTTTGTAATATATGTAGCATAAGAAAATGCTTCTATATCATAGGATATATTATAAAAACTTTTTATTATTTCACTTTGAGTAACCTTGTACATATTACCTTGTTTTTTTAAGGTAAAATTGCTATAAGAAAATAACTGTGATGATGAAAGTAAAGAGCTCTTATTTTTTTTAGCTCCTTTTGCTATTGCAGATACTTTTCCAAGCTTTCTTGTAAATAGTGTAAGTATTACGTCACTTTCCTTGTACCTTATAGCTTTAAGTACTATCCCCTGGGTGTTCAGGATTATCATCGTCTTCTTTTTTCTCCCTTACTTCTTCAATTTCTTCATGTATGTTTTTGCAATCACAGAAATATAGATATGCATCTATACTACCTGTTTTTTTAAAAACTTCCCAACTTATATTGTTCATTTTTAAAAAACCCCCTTCTTACATTTATACTTATATTTTTAGTAAGAAGAGGATAAATCATACATAAAGTTATTAAACAATTTTTGACAATAATGCCGTTGTTATTATAAAGTAAACTGCTATACCAGTTATATCAAGAGCTGTAGATATAATTGGTGATGAAACTGTAGATGGGTCTGCATCCATTTTTTTTAATAGAACAGGCATAAATGCACCTATTGTTGCACCTAAAACCATATTTATAAATAATGATATTGAAACAATTAGTACAATGTCTAATTTTCTCATAACAAAGTAAATCACAATACCAGTTATTATACTACATAAAAGACCTGTAATAATTCCTACAATACCTTCTCTTACCACATTACTAAAATTTAAATCTTTATTAGATAGTGTTATTACTGTAACAGATGATGATTGAGTTCCAATATTTCCACCCATACCTATTACTACAGGTATAAAGAACACTAATGGAGCATATACAGGATTCATTATATAATCTAAGTTAGAAAGTATTAAGGAAGCTAATAATCCTCCTATTAATGTAATAATTAACCAAGGTAATCTTCCTCTAAGTGCTGATATTGTTTGCTCTTTCAATGTAGGATTTTCTTTTTCAGCAACTTCTCTTTCATGTTCTGAACTTCCTGCAAATTTATACATATCTTCTGTTGCTTCTTCTTCCATTACATCGATTATATCATCTACTGTTATTATTCCTTTTAATTTTTCTTGTCTATCAACTACTGGAATTGCTATTAAGTTGTATTTAGATACTAATCTTACTGCTTCTTCTCTATCTTCATCTACATAAACAGAGATTATATTTTCACTCATTAATTCTTCTACTATATTTGCATCTCTTGCTATTATTAATTCTCTTAATGATAATACTCCAACTAGTTTTTCTTCATCATCAACCACATATATATAATAAATAGTTTCAGCTTCTTCAGCTTCTTCCCTCATATGGTCTATAGCTTCAAGAGCTGTCATGTCTTTATTTATAGATATATATCCAGTCGTCATTGTTCCACCAGCAGAATCTTCATCATAGAATAACAGTTCTTTTACATACTCAGCATTTTCTTGATTCAAAAGATTTATTATATGTTCTCTCTCTTCTTCTTCAAGCTCACTTAATTTATCTGCCATATCTCCAAGAGACATAAGTTCAAGTATATTTTTTGAGTGTTCTACATCAAGCTTAGATAAAATACTAACAAAAAACTCTACACTACCTTCTTCTAATATAGAAGATGCCATATCTAAAGGAAGTACTTCAAATAATTGAATTTTCATGTCTTCCTCTAAATTTTCCATTATATCGAATATATCAATTATATGATATTCCTCTATTAATTCTCTTAACTCCAATACTTTATTATTAGCAATTAATGATTTTACTTCATATAATAAATCTTGGGAAGCATCCAGTTTCCTATCCATATAACCCACCTTTATTTATCATTATATCCAAAATTATTTATATAATTTTGTAAATTTCTCCAATTTTCTTTAACCTTAACCCATAATTGAAGATTTATTTGTGACCCTAAAAGTAATTCTATATCTTGTCTTGCTGATTTTCCTATTCCTTTTAGTTTCCTACCATTCTTTCCTATTATTATTCCTTTATGTGAATCTCTTTCACAATATATCACAGCAGATACATCCACTATTTCTTTATCATTTCTTGCTTTCATTTTTTCAATTTCAACAGCTACACCATGAGGTATTTCATCATTAAGATAGTGAAGAACTTTTTCTCTTATAAGTTCTGCTATTAATACTCTCTCTGGTTGGTCTGTAATCATATAATCTGGAAAATACTTTGGACCTTCTTCTAAATACTTTTGTATAACTTTTATTAAGGTATTCGTGTTTTTTCCTTTTAATGCTGATATTGGTACTATTTCTTTAAAAATACCTTCATTATCATACATTTTGATTATATCAAATAACTCATCTTTTTGGTCTAGTTGATCTATTTTATTTACAACTAGAATTATTGGTGTTTTAACACTTCTTAAGTCCTCCATTATCTTTCTATCTCCAGGACCTATTTTTTTAGAATCATCAACTACAAATAATATCAAATCTACATTTTTGAAGGCATCTGTTGCTGCCTTCACCATAAATTCACCTAACTTATTTTTTGGTTTGTGAATGCCTGGTGTATCTAAAAATACTATCTGCATCTCTTCATCTGTATATACTGCTTGTATTGTATTTCTTGTAGTTTGAGGCTTATCACTCATTATAGCTATTTTTTCTCCAACTACATTATTCATTAAAGTAGATTTCCCTACATTTGGTCTCCCTACTATACTGACAAAACCTGATTTGAACATTAACTGTCTCCTAACTTTATTTATCTTCTTGTTTTAATTATTTATATTTTTTAAATCTATTTTAAATCATTTCCAGAGAAATAGTTTGGCAACAAATCCTTTATATCCTGCTCAAAAACCTCTCCTTTAGTATATCCTGTTATTATTTTTATATCAGAACCAAACTCTATAATTACCTGTCTGCATATTCCACAAGGATATGTTTGCTCATTATTTTCTGAGTTGTCACTTGCTATAGCTATTTTATATATATCTTTGTCTCCTTCTGATATTGCTTTAAAAATAGCTGTTCTTTCTGCGCAATTTGTTCCACCTAATGATGCACATTCAATATTACACCCAGTATAAACTTTACCACTCTTAGTTAAAAGAGCTGCACCTACTCTAAAACCAGAGTAAGGAGCATAAGAATGTTGCCTGGCATTTTCTGCCAACTTTAACAATTCTATGTTATCCACAACATCTCCTCCTGTATACAATAATTAAAAGTTATTTTTATTTAATACTCTACATTATATCATAAAAATTTAATTAGCATAGATTTGTTTTATTTTAAACATTTTATGTACATTTATTTTAATTGTAGAACATTCCAAGCTGAAACACTAGTATAGCTATTAATACACCTAACAAAGCTCCAGCTATAGTTTCCCAAAATGTATGTATTTTTCCTTCAATCCTACTTTGGGCAACTAATACAGCCATTATATATGCAAGAGTAGACGCAACTACTCTTTCAGTCATAAGTGTAATTGCAGTTGCTATAGCAAATGCTAATGCAGCATGACCACTTGGCATACCTCCTTTTAGAGGTGTTCCTGTAGAAGTCAATGCTTTTACAACCACTACAGCTATAAGAACCAATAATATACATATCAAGGTTATATGTAATTCTGATTCTCTTATCTTATAAATTAATATCCCAGATATATCTGTCAATTTATCATAAAATAAAATATATCCAACCACTACTGAATTTAGTGCTGCCACTAGAACACCACCTGCTGCAACATCTTTTGCTATCTTAGCAAGTACATGGTATTCATCAGTCACTAAATCAACAGCCTTTTCTATAGCTGTATTAAACATCTCAGCAACTACAACTAAACATATAGACATTAATAACATTATCATTTCTAATTTTGAGAAATTAAAAAACAAACTTATTATAAGCACAGCAACTGAGCCTAAATAGTGTATTTTCATATTTCTTTCAAATTTAAATGTATACAATATCCCTTCTATAGCTGCATTAAAAGCTTTAATTATACCTTGACGAGTTTTTCCTGGTTTCATAAAAACTACTCCCTTGTTATGTTTAACTTATTCAATATATGTTCTTCTTTTTCTCTCATTTCCTTTGTATTATCATCTGTATCATGGTCATAACCTAAAAGATGAAACATACTATGACATATTAAAAAACACACTTCTCTTTCAAAACTATGGTTATACTCTATACTCTGTTCTAAAGCTCTTTCAAGAGACACTACTATATCACCTAGAGATTCTTCTTCTAACTCAACATCCTCAAAATCATCACTTAAAAGAGGAAATGATAAAACATCAGTTGCTCTATCAACACCTCTATATTCTCTATTTAACTCATGAATCTCTTTATTATCTACAAAAGAAAGACTCACCTCATAATTATCATCATATCCTTCATAATCCAAACATTCTATGATTATATCCTTTATCTTTTCAATTAGCTCTTCATTTACTTCTAATTTATCTTGTCTATCATCTAATATCAAATCCATTAATTACACCTACTTTTTATTCATTAATAATGCTATACATCTATATTACTACACTTTTACTTTCTTTTGAAAGTCTTTTCCTGTATTTTCATTTTTTTGCGTTCTTCTTTTTTAAATTCTTCTCTTTTATCATGTTTCTCATAAGCTCTTATTATCCTCTGTACTAACTCATGTCTTACAACATCTCTATCTGTTAACATTATAGACCCAATCCCTGGAACTCCTTTAAGAATCTCTGTAGCTTGTATTAGACCACTTTTCTTATTTTGTGGTAAATCTGTTTGTGTTATATCACCTGTAACTACAGCCTTAGAGCCAAATCCTAATCTAGTTAAAAACATTTTCATTTGCTCTGAAGTAGTATTTTGAGCTTCATCCAATATTATAAAAGAATTATCAAGTGTTCTACCTCTCATAAAAGCAAGTGGTGCAACTTCAATAGTGCCTCTTTCCAAATATTTATTAAATTTATCAGCACCTAACATTTCAAATAATGCATCATATAATGGTCTTAAATATGGGTCAACTTTATCCTTTAAATCCCCTGGTAAAAAACCTAGACTCTCCCCAGCTTCCACAGCTGGTCTTGTAAGTATAATTCTACTAACCTCATCTCTTTTAAAGGCTTTTACTGCCATAGCTACTGCAAGGTAAGTCTTTCCTGTTCCAGCAGGTCCAACGCCAAAAGTTATATCATTATTTTCTATAAGCTTTATATATTCTTTTTGACCTAGTGTTTTAGGTTGAACAGCTTTCCCTCTTTGTGTTATAACAATGGTTCCCTCAAGTTCTTTTATTTTTTGTTCACTACCTTCAAGTAAAAGGGATAACGAATAAGAAATACTCTGTTTATCTAAATGTTTACCATTTGATACAGTTTGATGCAATTCATTCATAAGCTTTAGTGCAGAATCTACATTTTTTTCTTCTCCAATCAAAATTATATTTCCTTCTCTAAGTATCACATCTATATTTAAAGTTTTCTCTATTAATTTTACATTTTCATCAAAATTTCCAAATAATTCTCTTTCAAAATTTCCATCTGCTATTGTAAATTTTTTTTGTATTATCAATTGAATTGTTCCTCCTCAAGTTTTAAGTTTAATTTTATTAGTTATTGTTACTATTTTGATTACTATTATTTTCATTAGAGTTATTTTTATTCTTATCTTTAGTATCCTCATCAAAGTCATTTCTTATATCATTTAATGGTCTTTTTTCTGGATTAGAAGGAACTTCCTCTTCTCCTTCTTTTGGTTTACTTTCTTCCTTTATAAATCTTTCTGCTTCTGATTTACTAAGAGGATAAATTTTAGCAATATTTTCACTAGTTTGAACTGTTATTAAATATTCTAACATGTTTTTATTAACCTTAAAGTTATGTTTTACATCTATTATTCTAGCCGAAGCTGGGATTATGTATTCTAACTCTTTTAAAGCTTTTTCAGATAATTCTTTTTTCAACTCTTCTTTATTTCTTTTTACTTCAACTTTTTTTGTTTCATAGAAGGTACTCGTCTTTATCTTTATTGGAAAAGTATAATCTCCTATTGCTAATTTTTTTTCTTTATTTTCAACAACATAATTTTTATATTTTATATTTTTCCTCATTGTAAATTCTTTATCATAAAAGCTTATTGTGTATATGTTTTTCTTTTCTCCTGTCTTTTTATTTACAGTGTCCACATAACTTGCCTTCTTGGCAGATTCATAAAAAGTACTTGCCCATACTTCTGGTATTGATTTTGTATTAGCTCCATTTAGCAATACATCTCCCTTTTGTACTATATCTCCAGATTTAATAACGGATTTACCACTTCTAGGGATTACCTTTTCTATTATACCATTTTTTAAAGCAATTACATTACAATAATTTGATTGGTCTGTAGATTTTAGGGATTCTGCTTTTTTCGTAACAGTAACAAATATATTTGTTCCTTTTACATTAATAGATAAATACGCCACATCATTAAATTTCGACATCATATGGTCTCTAACTTCTTTTCTATCAATACTCTTCTTATAAACTCCTGGCCTTACTCCAACCTTGTAAAGTTCACTTCTGAGAGCTTCTTTTTTTATACCTTCAGGAGATTGTATATATACATCTGTCACAAACTGCGATGTAGACATCAATAAAAATAAAGAGAGAATAGCACAAATCCACATACCTTTGTGCTTATAAATTCTTTTAATAATAAAAGGAACCCCTGTTTTTTGTTTTACCTTTATCTCAAACTTACTGCCTCTATAAATATTCTTAAATTCTTTTATATCTTGTCTATCTATATGAAACTCAATTTTAGTATTTTTTATTCTAGTTACATTGTAAACACTTATCCCATTTCTTATAAGATGATTTAAAAATTGTTCAAGTCCTACTCCTTCCACAACTATAACATAGTATCCCCTTATAAAGCTTATCAAGTGTATCTCCTCCTAATCAACATACTCCATATTGTAGATAATTCCTTTTATACCTATCTCACTATCAGTAATATACTTAAGCGAAAGTTTATCACCAGATATTTTAATTGTTTTAACTTTGGTCTTTATTCTTATTAAATCAACTTCATACTCAAGTATTGATAGATAATTTTCTATACTAATAAACGTATTACCTGTAACAGTAACAACTGGTTGATTTACCTGTAAATCAGTGGATATTTCTAACATAAGCATTACCCCCTTAATTAATTTTATGCTTGAAATAGGTATTTATGCACTTTATTGATGTTATAACAGATTAGTTCTAAAATTTTTATACAATAAATACCCTAATAATTAATATATTATTTAAACAATAAAAAGGTAATCATATTGATAAAAAATCAACATGATTACCTTTTTATTTTTCTTATATAGAATCTACAATGTATACAATTTTTTATTAGTCTTGTTCTATTAAACCATATCCACCAGCTTTACGCTTATACACTATGTTTATTTCAAAATTATCTTGATTTCTAAACATATAGAAATTGTGTCCTACCAATTCCATTTGAAGTATTGCCTCTTCTGAACTCATAGGTTTTACATTAAATTTCTTTCTTCTTTCTATAACTATATTTTCATCTTCTTCATCATCATAATCATAATCATTAAATTCACTGCTGTTATCTATAAAGTCAACATTTTCAAATCTTATGCTCTTATTATTTTGACCTTTGTCTTTAACTTTAGTTTTATACTTGACAACTTGTCTACTTAATTTGTCACAAACAATGTCAATTGCTGCATATAAATCATCTTCTACATCTTCTGCTCTTATTATTTGCCCACTAATAGGAATTATTGTGACCTCAACTTTTTGTCTATCCTTTTTCGCACTTACTGTTACTTTCACTTCTGATTCAGGATCAAGGTATTTTTCTAACCTACTTAATTTTCCATCTACGTATCCTTTTATTCCGTCAGTTAATTTCATTTGTCTCCCAGATACTATTATTTGCATAAAAACCTCTCCCTTCAAGCCTTTCCAATTCTAATACTTTAATATGTTAATCTTTAAATACAATTTTGATAAATTTATTATATTTAAATTAATATTATTGTATATGAAAATGATTCTTTTTAATAGTCTATTCATTTTTTATTTGATATGATATTATTAAAAGTACAGGGTAATTTACAGAATCTTTACATTCTATTTATTAATAAACCATATAAAATAATTCAAGAATCCAGCATAAACAAGCCACATCAAATAAACCAAATTTATGTATCCAGCTCTCTTATCTATTTTAGAAAACTTTGAAATCATTATTACAGAAACCAAAATCATTATTATTATGTCTACTAAAGCTGTAAATCTAAGTCCAAATCCAAAAAATAATATAGTCCAAACAAAATTTAATGCAAGTTGTAACCCATAATAAAAGATTGCATCTCTTACTTTAGGTAAATTGTAACCCTTTCTTAATATTAAGTATGAAGATATACCCATCAATATGTACAATATAGTCCAAACTATCGGAAAGATAAATGCTGGTGGTGCAAAGCTTGGCTTTGTGAGCTGTAAATAGTAGGTTGAGATATCTGTCCCACTAATAATCATTGTTAAAACACTACTTAAATAACCTATTATTAATGGTATCAATATGTTTATCAAAAAATTTCTAATTTCCTTTACTGATATAATCAAATTCTTCCCCTTCTTTCAAAATTTTCTTTGATTATAGATATGCTCAAATATGACTTGTTATTCTCAAAAAATATAAAAAGCCTAGAGATTTCTCTCTAGGCTATATCAATCTATTGTAAGTTTTGTTTTACCAACTTATTTATAAGTTTTCCATCAGCTCTTCCTTTAACCTTTGGTTGGATAACTGACATTATTTTTCCCATATCCTTCATAGAAGTTGCTCCTACTTCAGATATAGTAGATTTTACAATTTCTTCTAACTCTTCTTCGCTTAATTGTTGAGGTAGGTACTCTTTTAAAACTTCAATTTCAGCTTCTGTTTCTTTTATTAAGTCTTCTCTTCCAGCTTTTTCAAATTCAACTAATGCATCTCTACGTTGCTTTAATTGCTTTGCTATTACATCGATAATTCCATCTTCATCAAGTTCGACTCTATTATCAACCTCATACTGTTTAATGGAAGCTCTTATTAAAGTTACTACAGATTTTCTCACTGTATCTTTGTTTTTCATAGAAGATTTCAAATCCTCTTGTAACTTTTGCTTAAGGGACATCCCCTTCACCTCTTTATTCTTATTTACTACTATTTCTTAGCGTTTTTTCTTCTTGCTGCTTCAGCTTTTTTCTTACGCTTAACGCTTGGCTTATCATAGTGCTCTCTTTTTCTCACTTCTGACATGATGCCAGACATTGCACATTGACGCTTGAATCTTCTTAAAGCGCTGTCTAATGTTTCATTCTCTCTAACTCTTACTTCTGACATTTCTTTTTCCCTCCCTCCAATAGCGCAATTATGCTGGGACTGTAACTATGTTCTTTTTGCATAATATGCATTACAACCTAACACTTTGTTTATTATAAACTAAATTTTTACTTTTATCAAGTATTTTTATCAAGAAGGAACTCAATTTTTCAATAATTTAGTTTAGTTTTGTCCCGCTTCGTAATTAGGAAGCTTTTTACCAGCTAAAATATGATAGTGCAAATGTTTAACTTCTTGCCCTCCATCACTTCCACAATTATTTATGATTCTGAATCCAGTTTGGTCAAAACCTTTCTCCTTAGCTATTTTATTAATAACAACATGAATATGTGACACAATATCCATCTCTTTATCAGGAATATCAATTACACTATCGTAATGTTTTTTAGGTACTACCAATATATGGTATGGAGCAACTGGGTTTAAGTCATTAAATGCTAAGACTCTATCATCTTCATAAACTTTAGTTGAAGGTATTTCTCCGTTCGCTATTTTACAAAAAATACAATCCATTTTTTCCACCTCCTATCTTATAAATATTATAATTTCTACATGTTATATCAAAATTCCTTCTACATATTCATCTTTTACGTCATTTATTTTCACTTTTAATATCTGACCTTGTATATTTTTGTCACTTTCAACAACAACTCTTATATAATTTGATGTTAGTCCCTCAAATTTATTGCCTTCTGTATTTTGTTCAAATAAAACATCTAACTCACTTCCAATAAATTTATTTGCAAATTTATTAAAATTTACTTTGCTTAAATTTAAAAGTTGCTCACTTCTAAAATGTTTCATTTGAGGGTCAACCTGATTTTCCATAGTCGCAGCTGGAGTCCCTTTTCTTGGTGAGTATTTAAAAATATGCATTTGTGAAAGCTCTATTTCTTTTAAAAACTCATATGTTTCTTTAAATTCATCGTTTGTCTCTCCTGGAAATCCTACTATCACATCTGTAGTTATTGCGACATTTGGCATTTTACTTCTCAATCTATCTACAATAGTTTTGTACTCTGAAGTTGTGTATCTTCTATTCATTCTTTTTAAAGTTTCATCACATCCACTTTGAAGTGATAAGTGGTAATGAGGACAAACTTTATCCATCTTTAAAACTTCATTCACAAATTCATCTGTAAATAAGATTGGTTCAACAGAACTAAGTCTAATTCTCTCTATTTTATCTATTTCATTTATTTGTTTTATTACATCAAGAAGTTTAATATCCTTATCTTTTAAATCTTTTCCATAAGAGGCAACATGTATTCCTGTTAATACGACCTCTTTATAGCCATTATTAGCCAATTTTTTTACTTCATCGACTATACTATCAATATCTCTACTTCTAACGCGTCCTCGTGCATAAGGAATTATACAGTAGGTACAAAATCTGTCACACCCATCTTGTATTTTCATAAATGCTCTAGTCTTTCCGTTAGTTTGGCTGATTTCTATTTCTTCGAATGCTTTAACCTTCATTATATCATCAACTGTACTAACTTTCTTACTTGCATCTATCTTTTTAATTTCTTCAACAATCTTTCTTCTGTCATTTGTACCCATAACTAAATTTACTTCTTCTATATCCAAAATTTCCTCTGGAGATACCTGAGAATAGCATCCCACCACGGCTATTATTGCATCTGGATTTTTCTTTTTAACTCGTCTTATATATTGACGAGATTTTCTATCACTCATATGAGTAACCGTACATGTATTTATAACATAAACATCAGCATATTCTTCACTATTAACTTGTTCATAACCATCTTTTTCAAATAGCTCTAACATAGCCTCAGTTTCATATTGATTGACTTTACACCCAAGTGTATAAAAAGCTACTTTTTTCAATTTATTTTTCTCCTCCTAAATCACTTAGCTCATACAAAGTTATTGTTGATGCTACAACAGAAGCTGTCTCAGTTCTCAATATTCTAGGCCCTAATGATACAACACTACAATTATCTTGTTGTACTTGCTCTATCTCTTCTTCAGAAAATCCTCCTTCAGGACCTACAAGAATTCCAACACTATCTATATTAGAATCACACTTTTTAAGTGCATCTTTTATTGAAACTGTTCTTTCATTTTCATAAGGGCAAATATTTATATTATTTTTCTTCATATCTTCTAAAGCTTCTCTAAAACTTAAAATACCTCTTAGTTTTGGTATTTTACCTCTTTTACTTTGCTTTGCTGCTTCATAAATTATTCTTTCCCAACGTTCAAATTTTTTGTCTTCTTTTTTGTCATCAACTTTAGTAACACTTCTCTTAGTTTGAACTAATATTATTTCTTCTACACCTACTTCAGTTAACTTTTGAAGTATCATCTCCATTTTTGGGGCTTTAGGAAGCCCTTGATATAATCTTATTTTAAGTACTGATTCTCTATTTATATCAACTTTTTCTAAAATATTTAAATTAACCACACTTTTATCTATATTCGTTATCTCACAAATATACTCATTATTATTCTTGTCACATACCTCAAGCTTCTCGCCTAACTTACATCTTAAAACTTTTGAAATATGTTTTACATCTTCACCTTCTATAGTGCAAGTTTTATCTTGTAGATTTATATTATTTTTTTCAACAAAAAATCTGTCCATTATACTTCACCATACCCTCTATTTTTTAAGCTTAGAAACTATTGCTGACCATTCACCTAGTTTTTGAACTTCAACTATTTCAAATCCATTTTCAATTAAACTTTCTTTAACTTCTTCTACTTTATCCAGAATTATACCTGAAGATATGAATATAGCATCTTCTTTCATAAAGTTTTGAACATCTTTTGCAAGTATTTTTATTATATCAGCTATTATATTTGCAACTATTACATCAGCTTTATCTTTTATTACATCTGTTAAATTACCATGCATTACAGATACATTTTCCTCTACCTTATTTTCAATCACATTTTCTTTTGCAACTTTTACTGCCACTTCATCTAAATCTACAGCTATAACTTCTTTTGCCCCTAATTTGGCTGCTGCTATTGCAAGTATTCCACTACCACAACCAATATCAAATACTTTAGAATCTTTGTTCACATATTTTTCTAATTCTCTTATACACATACTAGTAGTCTCATGTGTACCTGTACCAAATGCCATACCAGGGTCAAGCTCTATTATTAAGTCCCCTTCTTGCACAGTATAATCTTCCCATGTAGGTTTTACTACTACTCTTTGTCCTACTTTTGTTGGTTTGTAATATGCCTTCCATGCATTTGCCCAATCAGCTTCATTTACTTGGTCTAATGATACACTTCCTTCACCTATATCTATACCAAAATCTTTTAGACTTAAAACTTTTTGCTTTATTATTTCGACAAATTCCATCACATTTTTTTCTTCTGAAACGTAAGTTTTTATAAGTACATCATCTTCTTCATTCTTTTTAAATACTTCTTCTTCAACATAGTCCCAATCTAATTCATTTTTCTTCTGAAATAAAAAGTCTTTTGGGTCTTCTATTACAGCCCCACCAGCTCCTTGTTCATATAGTATATTTGTTATAGGTTCAACTGCTTCTGTTGTTGTTTTTATAGTTACTTCTATCCAATTATTCATAAGTTTACCTCTCTTCTTTATAGTAATCTTCCTGTTTTTCCATAACTTTTATTATATCATAAATATCATACTTTTTTGTTTTATAAATTTTTAATAGTAATATCTTAATGACATATACTTTTCAATTTTTACCAAACTAAGTATATAAACAGTAATTTAGAAACCATATATTATTAAATTTTATTAAAAAAATAATAAATATCACTTTTAATCTCTTTTACAAATTACATAATAATCTACATTATATGTAAAAATAATAGTAATTAAACTATTAAACAAAAAAGTTTGGCTATTTTACACATTTAATAGAATAAAAAAATTTGATATTATATAACTAAAATTTAAATATTAAGGAGAACACAATGTCTGAAGTAATCTTAAAAAATATATCAAAACTTTACTCTAATGGATTTAATGCAGTAAAAAATATAAATATAGATATCAATGATAAAGAATTTATCGTTTTAGTAGGTCCATCTGGTTGTGGTAAATCAACCACACTTAGAATGATTGCTGGTCTTGAAGAAATCTCTGAAGGAGAACTATACATTGGAGATAAACTAGTCAATGATATAGAACCAAAAGATAGAGATATAGCTATGGTTTTTCAAAACTATGCTTTATATCCTCACTTATCAGTTTATGAAAATATGGCATTTGCACTTAAACTTAGAAAATTATCCAAAGATGAGATAGACAAAAAAGTTAAAGAAGCTGCTAAAATATTAGATTTAACGCCTCTTTTAAATAAAAAACCTAAAACATTATCTGGAGGACAGAGACAAAGGGTTGCATTAGGGCGTGCAATAGTTAGAAATCCTAAGGTATTCTTAATGGATGAACCCCTATCCAACTTAGATGCAAAACTTAGAACTGCCATGAGAACAGAGATAACTAAACTTCACCAACAGCTTGGAACTACATTTATCTATGTAACACATGACCAAGTTGAGGCTATGACTATGGCCGATAGAATCGTTGTAATGAAAGATGGAGTAGTTCAACAAATTGCAACTCCACAAGATGTATATGATTATCCAGCTAATATATTTGTTGCAGGATTTATTGGAGCACCACAGATGAATTTTATTGATGTAATATTAATAGAGGAGAACAATGAAATCTATGCACAAAATGAAAATATTAAACTTAAATTGAATAAGGAAAAACACTACAATTTAATAAAAGACAATTATATTAATAATGAAGTCGTTATAGGTATCAGACCAGAAGACATTCATGTAGAAGATACTTTTATTAAATCCAACCCAGATACTTGTTTTAAATCAAAGATTGAAATAAAAGAACTTATGGGAGCAGAAACTTATGCTCACTTAAAATTAGGTGAAAATACGATAACAATTAGATTTGATAGTAAAAACAGAATTAATGTTGGTGATGACTTAACACTTTCAGTTGATAGCAGTAGAATACACATATTTGACAAAGAAACTACTTTAGCTATAAGATAAGAATATAATCTTATTTTTAAGGAGACTTTATGGAAGATTTAAAAAGTTTTTTAGAAAGACAACTTAATAAAAAAATAAATATCTATCCGTATGAAAATCAAAGTTTAAGTTCTAATAGCAATTTAATTACTTTCAACAATACTATTTATGTTGTTGATTTTCTAGTTGAAAATAATCTCGACAATCTAAAAGGTAACTTTTATCTAATTTATCAGTCTCATATAGATTTTGAATATCTAAAAAATATTTTTTATAACTTATATGATAATATAAATATAATACAACACAATGGTTTTTTTATTATAAATTCTAAATACAACTTAGATATTAATATAACTACACAAAATATAATTGAAACTGAAACTTATCAAAGTACCTATATTTTTTATCTTGGTGAGTTAGATAATAAATCCGATTTTAATTTTAGATTACAATTATGTTCTGACTTACTACCTTATATTGTAAAAGATAACGCTGAAAATAAATTTTTAAATTTATTTGACCTCATTAGATATAAAACTTTTGATTTGATTAATAAAGATAATACACTCAATAAATTAATAGACTTTAATAAGATTAAATCTATTGATGAAGAACTTCTATATACAGGAATAAAGTTTATAAGTAATGATTTAAATATCTCTAAGACATCTACTAGTATGTTTTTACATAGAAACACACTGGTATATAGGTTGGAAAAAATCAATGAGATACTTGGATTTGATTTGAAAAATTTTGAAAATGCAATGATTTTTTATCTGAGTGTCAAATCTTATTTTCTATATAAAAAAATTTAAGTACTAAATTAAGCAGAACTCCAAAACATTAGTTCAAAGTTCTGCTTAATTTTAATTTATAATATTGTATACTTATTAAGTATTCTTTATTTAAAAGCTTGAAGTTTATAAATATCAATCACTCATGTTTTACAAACAATATTTTCAAGTGTGTAAAATACTAGACTTATTAAATCCATAAATCTACTATTTTACTGTTCTTAATTCTTTCTTTAAAACAAAATTCAATAAAAAACTTATTGTACCTAAAACCACCATAACATAACCTAATATTTGAAATTGAGCTGATGTTATACTTGCTTCAAATACCATTCCAAGTAAAACTGTTGCTAAAATAGAACCTAAATAACGACTAGTTTGAAATAGACCTGAAGCTGTCCCTATACTGTCAGAAGGGCTTTCTTTAAACATAGAGGATTGTAATGCCACATTCCCAACTCCATAGCTAATACCTGCCAATGATAAAATAATGCCCTTTCCTATTACTGGTATATGAACAAAAACTATTGAAAGAAGTACTGCACTAATCAACATAAAAATTGATGACATCATCAGAGGCAATCTAGTACCAGATTTGTCTATCCATCTCCCAGTTAATGGAGATATAAATATACCTATACCAGACATAAATAACATAAATAGCCCAGTCGATTTTGCACTATAATGTAGTGCATCTTGAAAGTAACTAGGAAGACCAAAAAACAAAATATAATTAAAGAAATTTAATATAATAAACTGTAAATAGACCTTTGACAGCTTAGGATTATTTACAAATAACTTAATATCTATAAATGGTAATTTTGTTCTAAGCTCATGCCAAATAAAAATACACATCAATATTACACCCAATACAAGTTGTTCTAAATTAAGAGACTCCTTCATAGATAACAAGAATAGTAATAGAAAAATCATTGCAATTGAAAATATAAGTATACCAATAATATCTAATCTCGATAATACATTTTTTAAAGTCTCTTTTATACAGTTCTTCTCTTTTGTTTCTTTTGGAAATAAAAAATATCCTAGACATATAGAAACCATAACAATAGGTATGTTGACAAGAAATATAGCATGCCATCCACCTAAATCCAATAATAAACCTCCTAATGTTGGTCCTAACCCTGCTGTAGTTGAAGCAAAGATAGTTAAAACGGCTAATGCAGAAGATTGTCTTTCCTTTATATTATTTTGTATAAGAGCAACCCCAGATGGATATAGGGTACTTGTTCCAATAGCCTGAATTACTCTTATAAAAATCAATATAAAAAATGATTGAACAAATGGTACTATAGATGCTGACAAAATCACAAGTATCAAACCACTCAAAAACAAGACTTTCCTACCTATTAAATCTCCTATCTTCCCTGAAACTGGTTGTGCAATGGCACTAGCCAAATAAAACGCTGAAACAATCCACGATACAGTTGTAAAACTAATATGAAAATCATTTTGTATACTATGTAAAGCAAGTGAAATCATAGACGAATTAAGAGGATTAAGCATAGTTCCTGAACCTATTGCTATCAAAAAAAGTGTTCTTCTAGCATTTATCTTACTCATATATCATGCCTCCAGTAAGCAACTCCTTTACCTTATAAAAAAGCAGCTCCTATAATTCCTGCGTCTGAGCCTAAAGTTGCACATGTAATTGTAGCTATATCTTCTTTTTTGTACAATACAAATTTTCTTACTAAATCCTCTATTCCATCGAGTATTATATCACTAGCTTTAGAAATACCTCCACCGATAGATATAATTTCTGGGTCTAAAGAATTTATTGTATTTGCAAAAGTTTTAGCTAAATACTCCTTAAATCGATTTATTACTTCAATTGCAACTTCATCATTTTCCCTATATGAATCAAACACCATCTTTGCATTTATATTTTCTAAATTTCCTTCTGCTAAATTTAAAATCATACTTTCTCGCCCTTCTTGTATCAACTTCTGAGAATACTTTATAATTGCAGTTGCAGAACAAAAAGTTTCTACACAACCATTATTTCCACAATTACAATCAAAATAGTTTTCTCCTATAATTTGATGACCTATTTCTGAGCCTAATCCATGTGCTCCAGAAAAAACTTTTTGATTAATTACTATTCCTCCACCTACACCAGTTCCTAAAGTATATAAAACACCAACATCAGCACCCTTCATACTTCCAAATTTCGCTTCTCCAAGTGCTGCTACTGTTGCATCATTTTCTCCATGAATTTCAACCTCTGGAAAGATTCTTTTTAGTTCATTATTAAAATCTTTTCCATCCCATTTTAAATTTACACATGTTACTAAACCATCTTTATTTATAAAGCCAGGTACTCCAAATCCAATAGATTTTATATTGCTAATAGTAAGCTCATTCTCTTCTAGCAACTTATCAATCATTACTTTTATGTCATTAAGTATTCCTTCAAAACCTTTTTCAATAACAGTTTTACATTCTGACCTAAAAAGTATCTTTCCATTATTATCAACTACACCTGCTTGTATACCTGTTCCACCTATATCTACACCTATATAATACATCCTTTTCACCTTTCTCTTTTGAATCATTTAATTTTGCTCTATATTTTATTATATATATAGTATATTAAAATGTGACACTATGCAAATTTTTCATAACAACTTATACACAAAGTAAAAACATCTTCCCACAGTATATTTTTACTATGAGAAGATGCCTATTTTATTAATTATTTTAATTTGTTAAGCGTTCAAAACAAACTATATCTAAAACAAGTATTTTAAGTCTTTATATCTACTTATTTTTTATCTACAACATTATTTATAACTAAATATCAAACAAATCTTAAGTATGCCTTTTAGTAGCTAGAATTTGACTTTCTACACAACATATGCATACTTCTTTACATATATCTAGCTAGATACATATTTCTTTACATACATATCTAGTACAATAAATAATAATACATACATATTTCTTTACACATATACATATTAAAATCAATTTACAACTAACTTTTCATAACTGAATTATAATCAGATAAATCTTTTGTAAAAATATTAATTTATACTATACAAAAGATTTAAAAATTAGATACCTTGTCTATAGAATATTACTATTTTACTATTAAAGGTTTAAGTCTAGGTAATTACAATAATTATCCCAGCTCGTGAGTTTTTCCAGTACTTAATATAGCACTAAAAGTATCTAATTTTATCTTACATATTATAATTGAGTTTTCTTCATCATTTGGCAGTGCCACATCCGTTCCCACTGGAATCACCCCTTTCTGTTATTTGATTATATTATAGCATATTATATATTTGGGGACAAGCATTTTTCAGAAAATTATTTATATTCAGTTTTTATTTTTTTCCTATAAAAATAGCCAATATAAAAATCATACTATCTCCATTGAAAATCTCTTAAATAGACAAGATTTCAGAAATACGATTATATATTGGCCATTTTAATTACTTTTTCTTAAACATATCTTCTATTTTCTGTCCGAATGTTTTTTTCTTTTCGTGGACGTTCGACCCACACTCCTTCGCAAATTCCTTTAACAGGTCTTTTTGCTTGTCATTTAATTTTTTAGGAATTTCAACTACAACTTTAACATACTGGTCTCCTCTTGAATTACCTCTAATTCTAGGGATTCCTTTTTCTTTAAGTCTAAATACAGTTCCAGTTTGTGTTCCTTCTGGCACGCTATATTTAACTTTTCCATCCAAAGTAGGTACTTCTATCTCATCACCTAAAGTTGCTTGAACAAATGTAATTGGCATTTCAAAGTAAATATCATTTCCATCCCTAGTAAATAGTGGATGTGACTTAACATTAACTACGATATATAAGTCTCCTCTTGGAGCACCTTTTTCTCCTACCTCACCTTGACCAGAAAGTTTTATCATTTGACCATCATCTATACCTGCAGGTATGTCTACTTCTATAGTCTTAACTTTTCTTGTATTTCCAGTTCCATGACATTTACTACATGGAGATTCAATAACTTCTCCAGTTCCATTACAAGCACTACAAGGTCTTGAACTTGCTATATTACCAAATGGAGTTCTTTGAACAGTTCTAACTTGACCAGTTCCATTACAAGTTGAACAAGTTTTCTTTGATGTACCTGGTTTTGCTCCAGTTCCACTACATTCTTCACACTCTTCACTTCTGTTTACTTTCATAGACATCTTTTTACCAAATGCAGCTTCTTCAAAAGATATAGTGACACTTTGTCTTATATCCGCACCACGTTGAGGACCTCTTCTTCTCTGTCTTCCACCTCCGAAGCCTCCTCCAAACATGTCTCCAAATATGTCTCCAAACATATCTTCAAAACCACCAAAGCCTTGACCGCCAAATCCTCCTTGGCCACCAAAACCACCTTGACCATTTAGCCCATCATGCCCAAACTGGTCGTAAGTTTTTCTCTTTGTATCATCTGATAGTACTTCATAAGCTTCATTTATCTCTTTAAACTTTTCTTCTGCTTCTTTATCGCCAGGATTTCTATCTGGATGGTACTTCATTGCTAATTTTCTATAAGCTTTTTTTATCTCTTGAGCTTCTGCACCTTTACTGATGCCTAAGACTTCATAATAATCCCTTTTTGTACTCAAAAATTGACACCACCTTCATTTTACAAAACGATAGCTTGTAGAATAATAAACTACAAGCTATCATTAATTCTTATATTCTACTTTAAGTTATATAATCTATGATATATTATATTCTTTATGATGTATATTGTCCATATATCTTTAACATCTATATGATTTTCATAAATCATATATTATCCATCTATCATTTAGTGTTACATATTATATATCTTATTTGTCTTCATCTACCTCTTTAAAGTCAGCATCTACTACATTGTCATCTTTAGGTCCATTGTCTTGAGCTTGTTGTTCTGCTCCTTGTGCTGCTTGTTGCTCTTGAGCTGCTTGTTGGTACATTTCTTGAGATACTTTTTGGAACTTAGTCATTACTTCATCTGTAGCTTTTTTAAGTTCTTCTGCTGTAGCATCTTGTTTGTCTTTTACAGATTTTAAGTTTTCTATAGCTTTTTCTATATCTTCTTTATCACTTGAGCTTATTTTATCTCCAAGTTCATTTAAAGTCTTTTCAGTTTGATATATAGTAGATTCAGCTTGGTTAAATGCTTCTATTTTTTCTTTCTTTTGTTTGTCTGCTTCTGCATTCATTTCTGCTTCTTTTATCTTTTGCTCTATCTCTGATTCTGATAGATTAGTGTTTGATGTTATAGTTATTTTTTGTTCTTTTCCTGTACCTAAGTCTTTAGCTGAAACATTAACTATACCATTTGCATCTATATCAAATGTAACTTCTATTTGAGGTATTCCTCTTTGTGCTGGTGGTATATCTGTTAATTGGAATCTTCCTAAAGTTGTATTGTCATAAGCCATACTTCTTTCACCTTGAAGAACATGTATATCAACAGCTGTTTGATTATCAGCAGCAGTTGAGAATACTTGAGATTTCTTAGTTGGTATTGTAGTGTTTCTTTCTATTATCTTAGTCATTACATTACCCATAGTTTCTATACCAAGAGATAATGGAGTAACGTCTAGTAATAATAAATCTTTAACATCTCCTGCTAAAACTCCTGCTTGTATAGAAGCTCCTGCTGCAACACACTCATCTGGGTTTATACCTTTATGAGGGTCTTTTCCTATAAATTTCTTAACAGCTTCTTGTACTGCTGGTATTCTTGTAGAACCACCTACTAATAATACATCATCTATATCACCTGTAGAAAGTCCAGCATCTTGTAAAGCTCTCTTAGTTGGTTCCATAGTTTTTTCAACTAAACCTCTAGTTAATTCTTCAAATTTAGCTCTTGATAAGTCTATATTTAAGTGTTTTGGTCCTTCTGCTGTAGCAGTTATGAAAGGTAAGTTTATGTTTGAATTCATTGTTGATGATAATTCTTTCTTAGCCTTTTCTGCTGCTTCTTTTAATCTTTGAAGAGCCATATTATCATTTCTTAAGTCTACACCTTCAGCTTTTTTGAATTCATCTGCTAAATAGTCTATTACTATTTGGTCAAAATCATCTCCACCTAATCTATTGTTACCAGCTGTAGCTAAAACTTCGAAAGTTCCATCTCCTATTTCAAGTATAGATACATCAAAAGTTCCTCCACCTAAGTCAAATACTAATATTTTCTTTTCTTGGTCTAATTTATCCATACCATAAGCAAGAGCAGCTGCTGTTGGTTCGTTTATTATTCTCTTAACATCAAGTCCTGCTATTCTACCAGCATCTTTAGTAGCTTGTCTTTGAGCATCTGTAAAGTAAGCTGGTACTGTTATAACTGCCTCTGTTACTGTTTGTCCTAAGTAACTTTCTGCATCTGATTTTAATTTTTGTAATATTATTGCTGATATTTCTTGTGGAGTATATGATTTTCCATCTATATTTACTTTGTAATCAGTTCCCATATGAGTTTTTATAGAAGTTATTGTTTTATCTGCATTTGTAACTGCTTGTCTTTTTGCAGGCTCTCCAACTATTCTTTCACCATCTTTTGTAAATGCTACTACTGATGGAGTAGTTCTCATACCTTCACTATTTGCTATTATTTGTGCTTCTCCACCTTCTAATACTGCAACACATGAATTTGTTGTTCCTAAATCTATTCCTATTATTTTTCCCATGACTAAAATCCTCCTCGAGTAATTATATAATTAAGTTTTACTTATTTGAATATTTCATATTAGGTTAAATAATCAACCTTTAATTTATACTTAGCAAGAAACTTTAACCATTGAAGGTCTTATAACTTTAGTTCCTAGCTTATATCCTTTTTGAAGTACCATTACTATTTGATTTGCTTCAACTCCATCTACACTTTCTTGCATAACTGCTAGGTGTAAATTAGGGTCAAATTCCTTAGATTCTGCTTCTATTTCTTCTACTCCAAATTTTACTAGAGTGTCCATTAACTGTTTATGTACAAGGCTTATACCCTTATACATAGTATCTTCCTTATCTTCACATGCATCTAAGGCTCTTTCCATACTATCTATAACTGGTATCAACTCAGTTATTATCTTTTCATTTGCAAACACACCTATCGTCTCTTTTTCTTGTTGAGTTCTTCTTCTGTAGTTTGCATATTCGGCTTGAAGTCTTTGATATTTATCATTTGATTCATCTAATTCGTCTTGCAATTTTTTTTCTGCTAATTTAGAATTTATATCTGTTACATTTTCATCATCAACTTCTTTTTCATCACTTGTTTCACTTGATTCCTTACATTCTTCATTAACAATTTCCTCTTCTAACTCTACTTGAGTTTCAGATTCTTGGTTAATAGAAGTATCATTTTCTTCTTTTACTTCCTGTTGCTCATTTTTTTTATCCAAGACTTTACACCTCTCAATTTAAAATTTCTTTACTTTCTATTAATTAATAAACTCATATAATTTATTATAGAGTAAATTCTAGCATAATCCATTCTTGTAGGGCCTATAAAACTTATTCGCCCAACCAAGTCTCTATCTACATTATAAGTTGCTGTAACTATACTACAATCCTGTGCCAATTCACAATCATTATCACTACCAATTATTATATTTAGATTGTCTTTTTGTATTCCCTTTGATTTAATTATGTCAGCTATTGTCTCTTTTTTCTCCAACATATTTAAAAATGACTTTGCTTTTAATACATCATTAAATTCTGGATAGCTAAATATGTTAGTAGCTCCATTTAATGATAGAGAAAAATCTTCTTCTTTCATATTTGAATTCAAAGCATTTAAAAGCTCATCTATAAGCCCAGAATACTCACTTATTTCGTATTTAATAAAAGCAATTAGATTATCATCCAAATCTGTTATACTTTTACCTAAGAGCTTCCTTGTAAGATTATCAGAAATCAAGTTTAACTTAGATTGATCTAAATATACATTAGTTGTAAGGTTAGCTTTTTTTAAATCTCCTTTATCTGTTACAACTATAAGTAAAATATTATTGTCATTCATAGCAACCAATTGTATGTGCTTTATAACACTTTGATTTATTAAACTCTTAGTAACTGCTACAGTTGTATAGTTTGTTAGTTGAGATAATAGCTTTGAAGTTTCATGAATCAATTCTTTTATATGATTTATATTATGATTCATACATTGTTCAATAAGAATTTTATCATTATCATCCAATTCGCTTTTACTCATAAGAGAGTTTACATATAACTTATAGCCTTTTTCAGACGGAACTCTACCCGCAGAAGTATGAGGCTGAATCAAGTACCCTAATTCTTCAAGGTCAGCCATTTCATTTCTTATGGTAGCAGCACTAACACCTAAATCATGTCTTTTAGATATTGTTCTAGAACCTATAGCTTCAGCTGTTTCTATATAATCTTTAACTATAGCTTTGAGGATATTTAATTTTCTTTCATTTAATTCCATCTTATTATGCCTCCTAGCTGTTAGCACTCACCAAGTTCGAGTGCTAAAAAGATTATATATATTATATACCATTATAAATTTGTTTTGTCAACACCTTAAAAATTATTCCATAAATTCTATAAAGATACTATTAGATATTTCTCTTCCTTTTTGAGTTAGTTGTATTCCCTCAAAGCTCTGATTTATAAGCTTTCTATCTAATAGCATTTCTATTTGCTTATTATATTTTTCTCTAAAATCTAGCCCAAAATTTTTTTTAAAATCTTCAAATTCTATACCTTTATTCATTCTAAGCCCCATAAATATCTTCTCTTCTATCATATCTTTTTCAGAAAGAATCTCATTTTCTTGTATTGGTTTCTCTCTTTTTGTTAAACTCAAATGATAGTCATCTAAAGATTCTAAATTATTATATCTATTCTTATTAATATAACCAGAAGCTCCTGCTCCTAGACCTATGTAATGTTCACATTCCCAATATAAGATATTATGTTCACAATTATAACCATCTTTTGAGTAATTTGATATTTCGTATTGATTATACCCTTTTGATTTTAGATAGTTTATTGTATACTCATACATTTCTATATCCATATTTTCATCTATGAGCTCAAACTTATTATTCTCATACATATTATATAACTCTGTTCCTTCTTCTAATATAAGAGAATAGGCTGATATATGTGTTGGATTTAGGTCTGAAACTTTTTGAAGGGTTTCCTTCCAATCACATAGAGTTTGATTTGGAAGACTGTACATTAAATCTATATTAATATTTTTAAAGCCTACACTCAATGCATCTTTATAGTTTTTCTCAAATTCTTCATAAGTATGTATTCTTCCTATAAAGTTCAAATGTTGTTCTTGAACAGCTTGTAAACCAATACTAAGTCTATTTATACCAATATCTTTCATAGTTTTTAATTTTTCTAGTGTCAGTGTACCAGGATTACACTCTATAGTTATTTCTGCATTCTTATCTATATTAAACATTGCTCTTACACTTGTAAATATTTCTCTTATTTCATCAGATGTCAATATACTAGGTGTACCTCCTCCTACAAATATACTCGTTATTGTATCATCACTATTTAGATGGTAATCTTCTTTCTTCTTGTATTTGTTATCCTTATATAATTTATTACTGTACAATTCCATTTCAATTTTTAAATCTTCTATATATCTTTTTTTTGCATCTATGTCCATTTTGTAAGAGTTAAAATCACAATACTTACATTTTTTTACACAAAATGGAATATGTATATAAAGTCCCAACATTTTTTATTCCTCGTTTCTTTAATTATCTTAAAACATCAATTATTAAATTATAAATCAAACAAGATAGCACATCAAGTAACATATAAAATACTTATATTATGTAATATTATAAAAAATTTGGATAAAAGTTAATTTTTACTCTTATCCAAATTCATCTAACTTAAATTAAGTACTTATCTTTTCTTCATATAATAATAAACTGGCAAACCTAATAGTGTTATAAATATTCCACCTAAAGATATTACTGTTGAAGTCAACAATTGATTTATTATTACAAACATACCTCCCAGTATAGCTATGATTGGTATTATTGGATATAAAGGAACTCTATATGGTCTGTGTAAATCAGGTTTTTCTCTTCTAAGCCTCATAACTCCTATAAAAGTCAGTACATAAAATACCCATATTGAAAATATAGTTAAATCTGTAAGAAGATTAAATTGGCCAGATAAGGCATATACACAGGCTAATACAGTTATAAGTAATATTGAATTTACAGGAGAACCTCCAGAATTTACTTTTAAAAGAGCTTTAGATGCTGGTAAAGTTCCCATTTCAGCTAATGTATATGGTATTCTTGAACCTGTCAATAAGTACCCATTCAATGTACCAAATACTGATATTAATATACCAACAGTTATTACTTTTCCACCTAAGTTTCCAAATAATCTTGTTGCTACTAATGTAGCTGGGGAAGTAACTGTTGCTAATTCACTTGCTGGCACTACCCAAAGGTAAGCTATATTTATTATAATATAAACTGCCATAACTAACGATAAGCCACCAACTATTGCTCTTGGCAAATCTTTCTCTGGAGACTTCATTTCTCCTGATATAGCCCCAACATTTATCCATCCATCATATGCAAATAACGTTGCTATTAGGACTTGTCCAAGTGCGTTTGATACACTAACACCATCACCTACAAATGGACTTAACACTTCACTACTTTGACCTTTAATAAACCCAAAAATTATTATTAAAATTAAAGGTATCATTTTTCCAACAGTTGCTACTGTCTGAACTTTCCCTCCTAAGGATGAGCCTATTATATTTAGTACTGCTAAAAATAGTATAACTCCAATTGCTATAGGAAGTACATTAGCCATATTATTTGGACTCATGCCCAAAAGTTCAGATGCTTGTTGAGCAAAGATTACTCCTAGCGCCGCTGATGTTCCTGGGAAAAATAATACAGTTTGCATCCATCCAGTTAAAAAACCTAACTTTTCTCCATATATCTCTTCAATATAAATCATCATACCACCAGTTTTTGGTATAGCAGCTGAGATTTCTGTAGCTGTAAGACCTGCAGTTATTGTTATAAATCCACCTAAAAGCCATGCTATAATACCTAGACCTGGAGCTCCATTAGTTGTAGTGTATATTGCTTGTGGCTTAAAAAAAACTCCCGAACCTATAACCATACCTACAACAGTAGAAAGAGCTGCTGAAAGACCAATAGTCTTTTGTAGTTGAGTACGCATACTGTCCCTCCTCACTGTTTTATAGTGCATAAAATATTAATTTTATAAATTATGGTTTTAGTATTCCCAAAGTTTTTTTTTATATTAATCTGCTAATTTTAGATTAAGTTTCTATACATTTAAAAAAGATACTATCTCAATGTTTAAAACAATCTCTAAAAATCATTTATTTTTCTAAATAAGTACTCTATTTTCAGCTTTTTAAATTAATTAAACTAAAATTTTTATACTCTATTCTAAAATGTATATATATTTAATACTTCTTCTTTCAGTATTTCTTTTTCATTTAGTTCTGGATTATTTATAACTATTTCAAGCATCTTATTTAATATATGTCCCATATCTTTACCTGGTTTTACACCTATAGATATCAAATCTCTTCCATTAATAGCTAAATCCTTAATATTGAAGCATTCATTTTGATTTATTATATGTCTAAATTCTTTTTCACACTCAATAAGGTTTAATATCTTTCTTTTTGCATATTTTGGATTTTTAGCAAGTGTATCTGCCCAATTAACCTTTATTAAATCTTCAAATAGTTCAACATCCTCAAGTTTATTTAATAACTTTTTAATTATTTTCCGTTTTGGCTCTATTCTATAATCATGATATTGTATTAATAACAAAACTTTATTAATAGTATAATTATCGTACTTGAGTCTCTTTAAAATCCTCTTTGCAATCTTCACAGATTCTCTACTATGATTATAAAAGTGGTCAATTCCATTTTTATCAGTCGTTTTAGTTACTTTTTTTCCTAAATCATGAAACAACATTGTAAGTTTTAAATATAATTCATCCTCAATTACTTCTGTGGCCATTAAAGTATGTTTTTGTACATCATAAATATGATATGGATTATGTTGTGTAATCTCTTCTAATTCACATATTTCAGGGATTATAAATTTCAACAAACCTGTTGAATTTAATAATTCTAATTTAGATGAATCAGATACTAGTATTTTGTTTAATTCTGTTTGGATTCTTTCTATAGAAACATTTTTAATCAAGTCTGCTTTTTTGTAGATACTTTGCTTAGTCCCCTCAGCTATTTTAAAACTTAGTTGTGCTGAAAACCTAACTGCTCTAAGCATTCTAAGTGCATCTTCTTCAAATCTATCTACTGGATTTCCAACACAACGTATATACTTATTTCGTATATCTTCATACCCATTAAATGGGTCAACCAATCCATTCTTTGCATTGTATGCAATTGCATTGATAGTAAAATCCCTTCTCGATAGGTCCTTAATTATGTTATTTGTAAATTCTATTGAATCTGGATGTCTACCATCACTATAATTTCCATCTATTCTGTAAGTTGTCACTTCAAATGGTTCATGCTCAATAATAACTGTTACAGTGCCATGTTGTATACCAGTTGGAATTGTTTTTTTAAATAGCTCTACTACTTCTTCTGGTCTAGCACTAGTTGTTATGTCCCAGTCATTTGGAATCCTTTCTAACAAACAATCTCTGACACATCCTCCAACTACATATGCTTCATGACCATGTTTTTCTAATTCTTTAATTATACAATCTACTTTTTTAGGAATTTCTATATTAATCATAAATATCACCTTTTTATTTTTCTCTAATATACTCTTGTTTATATTTTCTATGAGTTTACTTAAAATATACCACAAAAAAGCTAGATTAATTTAGAAATAATTCTAAAATCACTCTAGCTTTTAAATATCCTTATCTAAATTTATAAAAATTTACTCATCTAATTTAAGTACAGACATAAATGCTTTTTGAGGAACTTCAACAGAACCAATTTGTCTCATACGCTTCTTACCTTCTTTTTGTTTTTCAAGAAGTTTCTTCTTACGAGATATATCCCCACCATAACATTTAGCAAGTACATCTTTTCTTAACGCACTTATTGTCTCTCTTGCTATAACCTTATTACCAACAGCAGCTTGTATAGGTATAGCAAATTGATGTCTTGGAATTTCACCTTTTAGTTTCTCACACATTGCCTTTCCTCTAGGGAATGCTCGAGTTTCATGAACAATAAAACTAAGTGCGTCAACTTGCTCTTTATTAATTAATACGTCAAGTTTTACAAGTGTAGATGCCACATAACCTTTAACTTCATAATCAAGAGAACCATAACCTCTAGTTCTTGATTTCAAAGCATCAAAGAAATCGTAAACAACCTCATTAAGAGGAAGGTCATAGTGAAGCATTACTCTTCTCTCATCTATATATTCCATATTTAACATGTTTCCACGTCTCTCTTGACAAAGTTCCATAACTACACCTACATAGTCTTTAGGAACTATTATATCTCCTTTTACTATAGGTTCTTCTATCATCTTTATCTCAGATGGCTCTGGCAGGTTTGCAGGATTTTGTATCATTACAACTTCTCCATCAATTTTTGTAACTCTGTATATAACTGATGGTGCTGTTGTAATTATATCAAGATTAAATTCTCTCTCAAGTCTTTCTTGCATTATCTCCATATGTAAAAGACCTAAGAAACCACATCTAAAACCAAATCCTAATGCTGCTGAAGTCTCAGCTTCATACTCAAGTGCAGCATCATTTACTTGAAGCTTTTCAAGAGCATCTCTTACATTTTCATATTTTTCTCCTTCTCCTGGATATATACCACAGTATACCATTGGAGTAGCTTTTTTATATCCTGGTAAAGGTTCATCTGTAGGATTGTTTGAATCTGTTATTGTATCTCCCACACGACAACTTCTTATATCTTTTATACTGGCTGCAATATAACCAACATCACCTGCTGATAATTCACTAAGCTCAGTTTGACCTGGAGCCATAACACCAACTTCAGTTACTTCAAACTTTTTATTAGTGTTCATCATTTTTATTGTCATGCCTTTTTTTGCAGTTCCTTCAAATACCCTAACATAAGCTACAACACCTTTATAAGCATCATAGTAAGAATCGAATATCAATGCCTTTAATGGTGCTTCATTATCTCCTTTAGGTGGCGGAACATTTTTTACAATATCTTCTAAAACATCTTCTATGTTTAAACCAGTCTTAGCAGAAATAAGAGGTGCTTCACTTGAGTCAAGTCCTATTAAATCTTCTATTTCATGTTTTACTTCCTCTGGTCTTGCACTTGGTAAATCTATTTTATTTATTATTGGTAATATTTCTAAATCTTGGTCTATAGCAAGATAAACATTAGCTAAGGTTTGTGCCTCAACACCTTGAGCTGCATCAACTACCAGTAATGCCCCTTCGCATGCAGCCAAACTTCTTGATACCTCATAGTTAAAGTCTACATGTCCAGGAGTATCTATAAGATTTAAATAATATTCATTTCCATCCTTCGCTTTATACATTAATCTTATGTTTTGAAGCTTTATAGTAATTCCTCTTTCTCTTTCAAGGTCCATATTGTCAAGCAATTGACTTTTCATGTCCCTTTCACTAACAAGCCCCGTTTGTTGTATTAATCTATCAGCTAAGGTAGACTTTCCATGGTCTATATGTGCAATTATACTAAAATTTCTAGTTCTACTTTGTTTATTGTCCACCTTAAAATTCCCTCCTCTTAATTATTCTTATAGTTATTATTTTACATTATATAAAAACTCTTTATATATCAAATTTAAAATTTTTGAATATAAACTAATTGGCATTAAACAAAATTATCCACATTATATGTGGATTATCAAGTCTAACACTAAATATTATATAATATCATAAACTTAAAGTAAATCCTATAAGACACAGTTAATGCATTTTTATTTTCTACACTAGGAACATATAACTAAAATAAGGCTTATTTTAATCAATAAACCTTATTCACTTATTACTACTTATTAAATTTTTTGAGGATTCCATCTATATCAAAGTTTGTTATATCAAAATTCAAATTTGTTATATCAAAATTAATACTTGGAAAATCATATTGTTTCATACCTAACATACTTTTTGCATTACTATCTACTATAAAGACACAAACTGATGTCCCTATAATCATAGTAATCAAAAACACAATTTTCATAATATACTTATATTTTCTTAATTTACTTTTACTTTCTATATTTTTTTCTAATCGGCTCATTTAACATGCTCCTAATTATACCTGACAATCTAATTTTTTTGTTTAAAATATTCATCTAAAATCTCAGCTAGATACTTTGTAGTAGCTTTCGATTCTTCTATACTTGTTGCATTATTTCCTATTTCTACTAGCATATGATTCTTAACTGCAAATTGATTAAATCTAGCATAGTCTTTTTCTACTATTGGAGACACCAAACCAGGGTATTTCTTTTCAGCAAAAGCAGTTATATCATCTGCTAAAGCTCTAAGTTGTGTTCTATTTGTATTTTTACCTCCTACAACAAAGAAAAACTTTGCTACTCTCTCTCCATTTATCATAGTTGTATATTTTAAATGGTCTTTTTCTTTAGTGGCTGGATTAGTTAAATCCCTAGCATCTCTATGTAAATCTATTGCTATGTCCACTGAATTATATTTAGGGAGTATACTTTTTATTGTTTTTAAGCTACTTGCATAAGAATTATTATAAGATGGATAGTCATGGTACTTAGTTGTATGCACTACACCCCACCCCTTACTATCTAAAGCACTAGTCAATGCACTTCCTACTTCCATTACTGAATTTTTCTTATCTCTTGAATGATAATTTCCATCAGGTGAATTTGAATAAGTTTCACATCCATGAGTATGATATATTAAAATCCTTGGATTTTCTTTAGTTACTCTTAAATCATCCTTGTATTCTGAACTAGATGTAGTGTTAGTTTCAGTTGTATCAGAATTTTTTGATTCAATATCTGGTACATTCTCTTTACCAACATAAAGTTTTATATATTCTTTTTCACTTTCTTTTTTATTATCAATTTTACTTACATCTTCAGATTTTTCATTTTCGTTTTTGCTTTCTTTATTTACTTCTTTATTTTTATTATTCTTTTTATCTTCTGTATTATTTCCTTCGACTTTAGCTTCTGGATAAGATGAATTTACTAGAAACTTTAAAAAATCATCTTGATTCAAAGCCAATGATTTTCCTGGTAAAATGCATGCTAATATAAAAGTCAAGGTTACTACTTTAATGCATTTTTTAAACATAATTGTTCCTCCTTATTTTATACCAATCTACCTGGATGTAAAGACCTATTTAAGCCTTCGCTTATTATTATAGATAGATTTTCGATTGTATCATCTATATCCTTTGGTGTTACTATTAAATTTTTGTCATATGGGTCTAATGAATCTTTTATTAGATGATATTTTTCTTCTTCTTTAAGTTTTTTTAACATTTCATAAAAACTTTCTGTTTCTTCTGATTGAGCTATTAAATTGTCTATTGCCATATCTAAAACATCTATAGTAAGAGTTGCTGCATCAACCACAGTTGGTACACCTATTGCAATAACTTCTACTCCTAAAGTTTCCTTAGTTAGAGATTTTCTAGTATTTCCAACACCTCCACCAGGTGATATTCCTGCTGTTGATATTTGTATAGTAGAATTTACTCTTTCCATTTTTCTTGAAGCCAATGCATCTATTGCTACTACTCTATCTGGCTTAACCTTCTCAACCAATGACTTTACTACTTCACTAGTCTCTATTCCAGTAACACCCATAACTCCTGGGCTTAAAGCTGATACTTCAGTGAAATCATCATCATAGTCTTTATTATAATTTTTAAAAAGATGTCTAGTTACAAGTGTTTTTGATACACTCTTTGGTCCTAACGCATCAGAAGTAATATTTCTATTCCCAAGACCAATTACCAATGTTTTTTTATTTTTGTCTTGTCCAAATATATCTACTAACTCTTCTTTTAAATAATTTATCATTTCTTCTCTTGACTCATCATCATCAAACTTCATAAGATTACTTTCCAGAGTTATATACTTTCCTATATCTTTATTCATTATCTCTGCGCCTTGCCTGTCTATTACTTCAACTTTTGTTACAATACAATTTTCTAATTCTTTCGTTTCTATTTTTACACCAGGAATACTACTTCCTTCTTGAGACTTTTCACACATTTCACTAGCTTCTAAAGCTAAATCTGTTCTTACGCTAATCATATAAACCTCCAGTATAAATTAAATGCTAATTATAATTGTTAACAAAATTTAGTATTTTATAACAAAAAACTATAAATTTATTTAAAACAAGTAAAATTAAGGCTTTCAATGTAAGAAAATTGAGATTGGTCAGTAATTTGTCAGTAAACATTCTTATCTATCATTTATTTACAAATGTAAAAAGGTAGCAACTATTTATATAGGCGCTACCTTTTCATCTATTTATCATTTTCCTATTAAGTTTTCATTCGTTATATAGATTACCCTATAACCACCTTACTCCTTTATTCTTGTTGAAAAAATGGTTCAGCAATTTCCAACCATTCATTTGGAAGATAAAGAGATAAATATCCATGATTATAATCCTTAGCTTCATAAATTTGGCAAGTACTAACAAAAGACTTAAACATCTTTGCAGAGTTTTTAACACATTTCATTTCTTTTTCTCCATACCAGTACATTACTTCTGCTTTGGTGGTTTTTATACTCTCTTTAAGCGTATATTTCATCATATAAGTACGATATATATTGTAAAATGTTTCTTTTCTGACATGTGGCATATCTTGCATATAATATTTTTTAATTTTCTCTGGATACTGCATATTTTTAGGTAACAATTTTGGCATCATAGCAATTTGAAAACGACAAGCTTTCTCACTGAATAAAAGTCCTCCAAAAAATCGAATACCAGCAATACAAAATCGTGCCATAGTAGGTCTTGGGTAGCAGATACTTCCATCAATAATTGCTTTTTTAGCAATATCAGGTTTTCTAGATAAAAGCTCCATTACAATTTGACCACCCAGTGATACCCCACACAGAGCAAAAAGGTGTCCATCACACTTTTCATCTATATATACCATCAACTTGTCTGCTGTATCCTCAGTGGAAATGTATGTTGTTTCATATTCTTCTCCATGACCATCCAATGTAGGAAGTATCACATAATAATTTTTGGACAAAATTTCTGCTTGTCGTAAATAGTTCCACCAAGCATTCCCTCCTCCATGAATCAACATAATATGTGGTTTGTTTTCATTTCCAAATTCATGAAATTTCATACGTAACCTCCTTCTATAAAGATGAGATGTATACTATTTTGTCTTATCATTATCAACTGGTGGAGAAGATATAATTGAAAGTTTTCTAAGTTTTAGATTTGACTTAGGCTTCTGCTCTACATATGGCTTCAATAAATCAGCCATACTTTTAAGAAGATTTTCATATTCGTCATCACTCATATATAGTAATGCTGAAGTAAAAAATACATTATCTTTTTTATGTTCTTGCTCTTTTCTACTAAAATACTCATTCATTTCCTGCATCAATCCTACATGAAATGCTGTTGAAAGTGCAACAAATGTTTCTCCTTCCATATCTGCTGTATATTCTTTTAGTGCATAAACTTTTTCAATAGTGCCACGCACACGATTTTCTTTTACCACTTCAATCATGTTGTTCTCTTCTAAAATTTTTACATGATGATAAACTGTTGCACGAGGTATATCATTTAGATACTTTACAATGTCAGATGTTCGAACACTACCATGAAGTCTAATATACTGTAAAATACGAAGTCTAACAGGATTTAAAATCAATTTTGCTATGTCCATCTTATCATCCCTTTCTTTAGTCTATAAAAATATTATAGTCTAATTTTTTAGATTATTCAAGTATATGATATAAATAGTAATTATAACTTAAATTGTATTTTTATTAATCCATTTTATAGATATAAAAATATCAAATAATCTATTTATATAGGAGTATAGAAAAGAGTTGTCACACTAAAAAAAGTAATTTTTAGTGCAACAACCCTTTGTGGATTTAAATAATTTATTCTACTATTCTTTTTGAGTTTTAAGAGCTTCACTTAGAGATATTTTATCAATTTTTCTAGCACACATAAATTTGGATACTTCAAATGTAAGAATTATTATAACAAAACCAATTATCACATAAGATAAATTGAGTCTTGCTTCTAAAGCTATATCTAATGATTCAAATATCTTAAATATTACTTTTATTATAGAGTAACCTATAGGAACTCCTATAATATATCCAAGGACTACATATATTCTTGAGCCGTTAAACATCATTGAGTTTATTTCTTTCTTTTTATATCCAAACACCTTCATAAGGGCTATATGATTTTTATTTTCATCTATACTTATAGATGCAACTACATATATGATAATTACACCTATAATAAATGCTACAAATGCTATTCCATATATAAAGGCTGACATTAATTGCATATAGTCTTCTAACATATTAGTTATATTGTTTGGTGTATTTATCATATATACCATATCTTTGTTAATTTCAATTGGTGTTTTTGACATAATCGCATTATATGAACCTTTTTCCAATCCCATCATCTGATTAAAGCTATTTAATGAAGTAAATACATAATCTCCTGAATTGGTCTGAGCGATATCAGTGATTTTTATAGAATACTCCTTATCATCAACTATATTAATAAAAGATAACTTATCTCCAATACTAAGGTTATATTTTTTTGCCATTATAGATGTAATAATAAACTTGTTATCATCTATACTTATTTCATTTCCCTTTTTATCCTTTAAACTAATCATCTGTGAATTTTTATTTCCACCTATTAACTCAAAGTCATTATTCATTTCACTATCAAGTACGAACTTAACTCCTGATACTCCTTCTCCACCTATAGGTGGTTTATCTGTACTTAATTGCTTTAGTATATACTCATACTTATAACTAATTACATCATTTCTTTCTTGATTTATCATATAATCCATAGAACATTTAGCAATAAACCCATACATTAAAAATACTGTAGCTATAGAAACTCCAATTACCAAAAATGCTAAACGAGATATTGACCGTAATTGTTCTCTTATAGCAAATTTATTTTTAAATTTTAAATTATTCAAAGTCAACTTTCTTTCAATTATATTTACCTTTTGTCTCTTATTTTCATTTTTCATTAGCAACACTGGTGACAATTTTAATACTTTATTAATTGATAAATAACTTCCAATAATTGAAAACACCATACATAAAACTATACCCAGTATAAAATAAATAGGACTATATGACATTTTTTCTATTGGTATTGGGAAAAACGTAAGGAATAAATCAAATAGATACTTCTGTACTATAATACCAATTATCCCACCAATTACTCCTGAGATGCTTGAAAGTATTATAGGATAGTTCATGTAATGAATCATTATTTCTTTTTTTCTATAACCTAAGGCATATAAAGTACCTATGTTTGCCATCTCATTTTTCATCATTCTACCTAAAACAATACTTATTAATACAACTGTTATTAGTAATATGACTGTAGGTAAAATAACTGAATAAACACTTATTGCTGTTACTTCGATATCTAACATTGATATTTTCATATTATTCTTAGCATAAGTCCAATCAATTATATTTACTTCATTACTGTTCAGGTAGTTTTTAAGATTTTTTGACTGTGTATATATCTCTCTATTTTTATTATATTTTACTGAATATAAATAATCTCCACTTACCATATCTTCTTTATTTAAAATACCTATACCAAAATTCTTTGGATTATTAATCACATCTCCATCTTTTTCAAGTATATAAGCATAATTTGGTACACCAATATATCCTGATATTCTATAAGAAGTATTTCCAATATGATATTCATCCCCAATATTTAATTTATTAGATTTAGCAAATTGAGGGTCTAGTGCTATTTCTCCAACTCTTGGCATAGCACCTTCTAATACTGCTGTAATATTCACTTTTTTATTTGGTGTAAATAATCTTAATGCTTTATCACCATATTTATATTCTTTTACAAGCGTCTCTTGAAACTTTAAATCAAACGTATCTTCTATTTCTCTTATATTATCAATTTTGTTACTAGTATAAAATTCCAAATCTTCTTGAACATTATTTTTTACATACATGTCCTTATTATGCTTTAAGTTTTGAGCTGTAATAGTTAAAGCAACAAACAGAAATACTGATAATATCAACATATATAACATACCTATGTATTGCCCTCTATTTTCTTTCATTGCACGTAATATACTTTTATTTAGCTTCATTACCACTCCACTCCCTTTGCATCAATAGGGTCATTATTAATAATATAGTCTTTAACTTCTCCACTTCTAAATTTGTATATTCTATTTGCCATTTCACCTATTGCTGCATTGTGTGTAATTATTAAAATTGTAGTATTAAACTTTCTATTTATTTCTTGTACAAGAGAAAGTACATCAATAGCAGACTCATAATCTAGGGCTCCTGTCAATTCGTCACAAAGTAATATTGCTGGATTTTTTATTATAGCTCTTGCTACTGCTACACGTTGTTGTTGTCCACCAGATAATTCTCTTGGAAATCTATTTTTCTTATCTATTAATCCTACTGATTCTAATACTTCATTAATATCAAGTGGTAATTTACTAATATTTTGTATTATTTCTATATTTTCTAGTACTGTTAAATGTGGAATAAGATTGTATGACTGAAATATAAAACCTGTCTTTTCTCGTCTGTATTCAACTAATTCATCATCTGATAATTTAACAATATCAATACCATCTACAATCACTTCACCGCTATCAGCACTGTCTAATCCTCCAAGAATATTCATCAAGGTAGATTTACCACTTCCTGAAGGTCCTAATATTACACCTATCTCCCCTTTATTTAACGAAATATTCGCATTTTTTAATGCTATGGTTTCTATATCCTCACTCTTATATGATTTACATAAGTTATTGATTTCAATAAACATTATTTTACTCCTTATAGTATAATTTTTTATAAAAATTTATATAACCTTCAACTTCATCAAATAAACTCTTCAAATCATTTTCATAATTCTCATATGATAGTTTTTCTATCCATTTCATTGATAGTCCATCAAAAGTAAGTTCAATCGCTTTTATTGCCATATCAATATCTATATCATCTCTAAATTTTGTCTTATCATAATCCCCCATAAAACTTAATACTAATTGATTTTTGTTCATAGATATATCATTTAACCATTTTTTTGCTATTTTTGAATCATCTAAGTATAAGGTTTTAAAGAATTTAAAAACATATGGATTTTTCTTAAGTATTTTAAACTTAGTATGCACTGCATATCTGTACAGTTCAAAAAAATCAGTTTCATTAATTTCTTTTTGATTCAATATCTCGTCTTTAATGATGTTTATTTGATAATTACAAAGGTATATGTATAGACTTTCTTTATTTTTAAAATATTGAAATATAGAGCCTTTTGATATACCTGCTTTTGATACTATATTATCTATCGTTGCACTTTTATATCCTTTGCTTGCAAATTCTTCTATTGCAGAATTTACTATTCGTCGTTTTTTTTCCTTGTTGAGATTTTCAAACGTCTTATTCAATTTGATACCTCCTTATCCAGTAATATGACTATATTAGTCATATTATAATTATATTGTTTATGACTGAATTAGTCAATAATATGAATACACTTGATACTATTGAGAAAATAGAAATTACTAGTGACAACGAAATTTCCACAGTTAATAATTCTTTTTATATTTTAATAATATAAATCTTTCTTATATATTATTTTTCTCCCTAAATAATGGGCTATAAAATAAAAAATCATCTTAATCAATGGAAAATTTATCATAATAGGCTATATAACTTTATATTTTTATAAATTTTTTTACTAAATCTATAAAAATGAGCAATTTCTTGTATTATCTTATAATAATTGGAAATACTATCAAAATGTATGTTAATAGTTTGTGTTATCTCAAAATATTTGTTGCAAAAATGAAGTATTAATTTATATACATTAAAATATTTAAAACACAACATAACCCAACCTAAAAACAAGATATTGCAAATTATTTATACACAATCTACAATCTAAAAAATCAAAATAAAAAACATTATTAAAATATATAAATAATAATCCTTGATTTTTAGATTTATTTCTGTTAAAATCTAATATGTTGACGATGAATATGATAAAAAAATACAGGGAGGTGAACACGGTGGCAAATATAAAATCAGCTAAGAAAAGAATAGGTGTTATCGAAAAGAAAACTGCTTTAAATAGAGTTAGAAAATCTCAAATAAAAACTGCAATAAGAAGATTCGAAGATGCTGTTGCAGCTGGAAACAGAGAGGATGCTGTTGCTAAGTTCCAATACGCTCAAAAAAGAATATACCAAGTAGCTTCTAAAGGAACTATACATAAGAATGCTGCAGCTAGAAAAGTAGCTAAATTAGCTCAAAAATTAAACGGTATGAACGCTTAATTACCAGTTTATATTTCTTATATATAATAACCCCTATGTAGGGGTTTTTTATTTTGGAAATTTATACAATAAAAAATAAATAGTTAGAATAACTCTACTATTTATTTTCTATATATTATTAATTTATATAATTTGTCTTTTACAATATCTACTGACCAACATTTCTATTGCTAAAGTATCTCTTATAAGACCTGTTTTTATTTTATAATCACTTTCTAATATATAATTTAAGATTTCTACAATTATATCATCAGAAAAATTCTTAGTTTGCTTCAATGCTTTTCCTACAACAAATTGATGCATTTTTAGTTTGTCAGCTATGAGTTTTGTTGAATATCCATCAAGTTGTAATTGTCTTACTTGCATCACTATTTTAAATTGTCTTGCTATCATAGAAAATATCCCTAAAACAGACTCGCCTTCTTGTATCATATCATTCAATATTTTCATTGCATTAGAAGCATTTTGTTCTCCAATATAATCAATTAATTTAAATATATCATTCTCAACTTTTTTTTGAGATAATTTATCAATTACTTCGTTAGTTACATTATTACCCTTACCAACAAATGAACTTATTTTATTTATCTCGTTTTCCAAATCAGATAAAGTCTTTTCACTACTCTTGTCTCTGTATCCTTCTTGCTCGATGAAATACATTATTTGAGAATTTTCTATTATAACTTCATTTAGAGCAAAAGATTTTTTTATCCACTTAAATAAATCCATATCAGAAAGTTTATCACAATCAAAAACAATTCCATTACTTCCAATTTTCTTAACTAAAGATTTTCTTTTGTCAACATCTCCATACACAACAAAAACTATAGTGGTAGTATCTGGAGTATTGTCTAAATGCTCTATTAAGTATTTCTCATCACTATCAGTAAAATTCTTTTTCTTTCCTTTTAGTAATTCAAAATCTTTTATTATTACTATTTTTCTATCATCCATAAATGGAAGTGTTTCTATAGAGCTTATAAGCTGATTTAAGACTATTTCCTTTCCATCTATTATATCTAAATTAAAATCAAGCATTCCCTCGTTTAAACTCTCTTTAAATGCCTTTATTGCATTTTCGATTAAATAATACTCTCTTCCATAAAAAAGATACATTTTTTCAAAATTATTCTCTTTTACATTCCTTATAATATCCTTGTAATCCATTTTCTTGCTCCTTTATCTCTTTTCCTTCTATGTAAAATATGTAAAAAAACACTCCTATGTAATAAATCACTACAATATAAAATTTAGGATTTTCTATATTAATATATGCAAAATTTAAGTTGCTGAGCTTATATAGTAAAAAAAATATACTTTCTATCAACGAACTATTAAAAAAGGATATAATTTTAGCTATAACTACACTTACTTTAAATACTATTAAGCTTGCAATACTCAAATACATTATTACACCTACAAATGGTACTATAATCAAATTTCCTATAATTGAAAGTAATGGTATGCCCTTAAATGTATAATAAATTATAGGTAGAGTTAATATATTTGATGATATTGTCAATGATACCATACTTAATTTTACAATACTATTTATTCTATTATAGAATATTAATATAGAAAGTGTAGCTAAAAAAGACAATTGAAAGCTTACATTATATATAACATAGGGGTTATTCATAATTAAAACTATCCCTATTAGAGACAATGTTGATATACCATCCTTTTTTCTATCAATAAATATTGACAAATAGAACACTACAACAAATGTTATAGACCTAATTATGGATGGAGACGCACCTACCATTATACAATATAAAGTTATAAAAATCGACAATATTAATAATTTATACAATTTATTTATACCTCTTAATAAAAAAGATATAATTACACAAAGTATACCTGTATGAAGGCCAGATATAGATATTATATGACTAGTTCCTGTTCTAGTGAACATTTCTTTTTGTTCATCAGTCAGATTTTCAACTTCAGCTAATAATATAGAATTTATGAAATCAGAATTTTTCTTATATAAATATCTGTAAGTCTTACTTACATAAAGCTTTATTTTTCCAACTAAAGAATATATTTTATTTTTACCAATAACTTTATAGTTATTTATATATATTATACCTCTATATCCAGTGCTTTTTATATATCTTCCATAATCAAAATCATCATACTTCATCTTGTCTAAACTCTTAAATTTTCCTGTAATACTAACTTCTTGTCCAATTTTCAAATTTTTATTTCTTGAATAATCATTTATTAAAAAAACACCTACCTTATATTGATTGTATTTTTTCTTTTCACTTTTACCTTTAACAGCTCCCTGTATAGTTATTATCTTATCATTAAGTTCTTCATCTTTCTTTTTGCTATTTGTGGTCATAAATGATATAACTATTACAAATATTAATATAATTAATAAAGGCCTTCTTATTTGAATTATAATCACTCCTATATAAAAACATATTATCTAGATTATTTTCAAATAGTAAATTTTTAAACAATATAAATTATTATATAAAAAGAATACGCCAAAAGACTTTGAAAATCTTTTGGCGTATTCTTTTTATATATATTCATTTATATAGTTATTTTTTTTAGAAAAAATACACTTAAGTATTTCTATTGTTTCTTTTGAAACACCTTCCAAATTATTTAAGAAAATAGCTTCCTCTACATCTATATACGAAAATGCTAGCTGTGTTAAGGCATTTATATCTAATTTAATATCAAAGCCGTCTTGGGACTCTTCTATGGCTTTTTTATCTAATTTTTCTATAGATACCTTATGATTCTTTATAGAAACTTTAAATAGACCATTATTTTCATCTATAAACTTGTCTTCTATTAATAAATTAATCGAACCACTAATATCCTTATCCACAACTATATCCTCTATAAATTTCTTTACATTTATAACTCTTCCCATCATAAAAGGTTTTATTTTTATCTCACAATCTTTAGGGTTGTCTAATATAAATCTTATTTTGTCTATTATAGGAGCAGATATAGTAGCTATCTTACATTGAGTATTGTGATTGTATATAAATTTAAGCATTGATTTAAGAGCATCTATATTCTTATAAAATAACTCTCTAACAAACATTTTGTCTCCTTGAAGAAAATAAACTATATATCCATCTTTTTCATTACCTTCATGAATGTATAAAAGTCCATCTTCACTTTGAATTTCTTTAAATAAGTTTTCATAATAATGTTCATCTTTTAACACATTACCATTAACCCCATTTAAAAAAGCTCTATCTATTTGTATTAAATCATCAATTTGTGATACATCAGCTTTTATCATCTTTCCACTTAACTTAAAATTTTTTAAGTCATCTGTATTAAGTGTATATTCAATCTGGTCATAACAGTGTTCATACCCAAATCTTCTATAAAGTCTATAATCGATTGGCATTAATATAGAAACTAATTGTCCTTTTTTATACAATTCATTTAAAGTAAATTTAATAACTTTACTCATATATCCAGCTCCTCTTCCTTCTGGAAGTGTGGAAACCCCTACTACATACGATGTATTGTATACCTTATTGTTTAGTATTAACTTATACTGATTTAGCTGAAGAGAGGAAACAACTTTTCCTTCATCTAAAGCTACTACAGTATTTTCATATTTATACTTATCCTCAAAATAGAACTTCATAAAACTATCACTATCATTAAAACAATAACTCCAAATTTCTTTTATACTTTCTATTTCTTCCTCTTTAGCATACCTAATCTCCATATAGCCTACTAAGCCTCCCTAACACTGTACTTTTCAACAAATCTACAAGGATGATAAGAAAGTTTAGCCTTTCTTAGACCTTCAATACCTAAATCTTCTTCTCTATTTACAAATTCAACATCTTTAAATTCATTTACTAAAAATTGTTGGTTTATAAATGGATATAGACCTCTTATATCAGGATTAGCTTTTTCTATATGAATAAGTGCCATATTTTTGTTTAAAAGCTCTCCTATACTGAATGCTTCTAATTTTCCATCCACATAAACACCAAATACTTTTACTCTATCTTTTAGTACATCATAATGGTTAAATATCTTTTTGATACCTACCAATTCATCATCCATACTTTCATCAAATTCATCATTTTCTTCCTTATTACTTTCCCATTCTTTCATTAATACTAAACATTCATTGAAGTTTTCTTTATCTAATAATTTAACTTCATATCTACCTGCATATTCTTTTAAGAAATAATTTATATGATTTCTCTTCTTCTGGTTCTTCTTACCAGCTAGAGTTCTTAAACTTTCTGCATCATAGATATAGTCAAATAAATCTCTTTCTTCTATATACTCAAATCTATTTGGATACTTTTCTTTTAAAAATTCTACTACTTCAGTAGTAATACCTCTTAAGTATATCTTTTTATTATTTTTAGAAAAATATTCAAGTACAAAATCTACAACTTCTGGAAGTTTTTCTCTTTTAGCTAGTGGTAATATTGAGAAACTATCCCCTTCGTATTCACCAACTAAAACAGCAAAATCTTCTCCTATATAATATCCAGTCTTATAAACATGTTGCCACATATATAAAGTACTAAAACAGTACTCACAAGCTTCATAATCTACTAAATCAAAATATGGGTCTAGCTCCTTTTTTGAATTTAGTTCAATATCTTTGAAAAACATAAAATCCTCCTACCTTTTTTATTGCTTAATTTTTTAAATTTTATATCTATAAAAACTCCAATTTTATTTTGGTATTAATTTCATTTATATTGTTTAAAATATAAAATATAATAAGTCATATATATCTTATATTACCCATCATAAATTTATATAAACATGTAATGACTGGAGTGATTTTTTTATTGAGAAATAAAATTTTTTTATTAATACTTATTATAATATCACTTTTAAGCGGTTGTGACAAAAAATCTCTACTATCTATACATATGATAGATGTGGGACAAGGTGATAGTATTTTAGTACAAACACCCACAAATAAAAATATATTAATTGATGGAGGTGATGAAGATAGCGGAAATATAGTTACTAGTTATTTGAAACATAAAAAAATAAAAACTATTGATATAATAATAGCCACACATCCAGATTCAGACCATATAGGAAGTCTTGATAATGTCATAAAAAAATTTAATGTAAGTTCTATATATATGCCTGAACAATCAACAAGTAGTGAATCTTATCAAAATCTAATAAATTCTTGTACTGACAAAAACCTCTCTATTCAATATCTCTATAAAGATGATACTTTAAATATCGATAACAATATAAATATATATGTATTAAGTCCATCATATATACAAGAAGAATCAAATTTAAATTCAATAGTTTTTGAACTAACTTTTAATAATAACTCATTTTTATTTATGGGTGATGCAGAAGAATCAATTGAAAAAGAAATCTTACATTCTTTTGAACTGAACAATATTAATTTTATAAAAATAGGTCACCATGGAAGTAATTCATCATCATCTTTAGAATTTATAAAAAGAATTAATCCAGATATAGCTGCTATATCATGTGGATATAAAAATCAATATGGTCATCCTCATAAAGAAGTTCTCAACAATTTGAAACAAAACCATGTATCGATTTATAGAACAGATAAAATAGGTGATATTGTTTTTTATAGTGATGGAGAAATTATATTTACAAAACATAAATATGAGATAGATACATAAAAAAATAAAACTATAACTACATAATATAATTAGGCTAAAAGTATCAATATAAAATAGTTTTACATTGATACTTTTAGCCTTCAAAATACGTATTTAAACCTTATAAATTAAAATATTTAAACTTATTGTTCTAATAATTCATTCACTATTACAGATGCAATTATTAGCCCTCCTACAGATGGTACGAATGATACACTACCTGGTGTTACTTTTCTCCCATTCATTACTTTCTTTTTAAGTTCTATTGGTTGTTCAGTTGAATATACTACTTTTAATTTTTTAATTCCTCTATCTCTAAGTTCTTTCCTCATAACTTTGGCTAAAGGACAAGTACTTGTTTTGTGTATATCAGTAATGACTATTTTAGTTGGGTCTAATTTATTTCCCATACCCATAGAACTTATTATTTTTAAGCCTTTTTTTTCACAGGTTTCAATTAGATGTATTTTAGAGCTTACCATATCTATTGCATCCACAACATAATCATATCTTTCAGTCAATATTTCATCACTAGTATCTTTATTGTAAAGGCTTCTTATTTTTTTTATATTGATATTAGGATTTATATCCAAGATTCTATCTTCCATTACATCTACTTTATACTTTCCTACAGTTGAATGTAAAGCTGGTATTTGTCTATTTATATTAGTTATATCTACATCATCAAAATCCACAATAGTAAGATTACCAACTCCGGCCCTCGCTAGAGCCTCAACAGTAAAACTACCAACTCCTCCGACTCCAAATACTATTACATTTGAACTCTTAAGTTTTTCTATTCCATCATCTCCAACTAAAAAACTAGTTCTCGTTGTAAAATTATTTTCCATTTTTTCACTCTCCTAGATTTTTATCTAAACAATAATAGTATTATAAAATATACATTATATAATACTCAGATATTATATATCATTAAAAATAAATTTAAAAAGGTATCTTTTAATATTAAAAGATACCTTTTACATACTGGCGGGAATGCGTGGGAATCGAACCCACCTAAGAGGCTCTTAACCCCTCATACTAGTTTTGAAGACTAGAGGGCACACCGGCACCCATCCACTCCCATAGTGAAATGCTTCTCAACGAAATCTATAATATCATATATTTTGACTCTTTGCAACAATTTTTATAGATTTATTTGATAGTAAGTTATAATTTAAATAGCTTTTATCTATACATGGTTAAAATTTACTTTTTATTATGTGCTTAAAATTAAAAACTGGAAATTATATTTTATGTATATATAAAGAGCTCCTCTCTATATTAATTAAAATATAATTTCCAGTATAAATATAAATTATCTAATTATTTTAATATACGTATATCTATAGTTTTTCTTCCCCAGTTATAAACTGTCTTTGAGTCATTCATAAATATATCAATTTTATTTCCTTTTATTGCTCCACCACAGTCTTCTGCAGTAAATACCATGTCAAATTGAGGTATATAAACCTTAGTTCCATATGGTATAACCTTAGGGTCTACAGCTATCGTTCCCCACTTAGGCTTTGTTCCTGTAGCAGTTATACTATGACCAGTATATGCAGTTGCTACCACTCTCATATTTTTACCATTGTTACTACTACTATTACTAGATGATGATGAAGCCATTCTTCTTGAGTTTTCTCCCCTTGATGAAGCTACTTGCATCTCTACTTTTGTTCCTTTGCTTACAACTTTGTTTACAGGCTCAGCTTTAACAACCTTTTTCACAAATTCCTTTTCTACTTTCTTTCCATTGTGATAAGTTTCTTTATATATTAATTCACTTTTCCCAGATTTTCCTTCTTCTTTAACTTCAGAGTCTCCCTTTGATAAAGAACCATCTTCAACAACTGTAACTTCAAATGGAATATCTTTAGTTTCTACAACTGTTTTTTCTTTTACATCAATTACTTCTATTTTATCTCCATTAGATAATTTTGAGTTTTCATCTAAAGTAACTATATCATTTGCATCATAGCTAATGTTTTGAGATTCTAAAAGGTCTCCTACATTAGAACTAAATGTTGATATAGTTCTTTCTTCTCCCTTTACTACTAATGTTACTTGTTTATTAAGTGCAGAGTACCCTGATAATATCCCAACTGATAAAACAACCGCCATTACCGAGACTTTAGCATTACTCAATTTTTTAAAATTCATATAAACTTTCCTCCCTCAAATTTTTTTACACTATATATTTTGCTTCATAAAATTCTGCTTTGTAGATTTCTTTTTTTGTTTGTGTTTTTTGTGTAACTAAATTGTAACTATTTTTTAAAGAGTTGTCAACTTGACAAAAAAATAGAAATATGTATGCATAGTATTTTCAACTATTCAAACATATTTCTATAAGTTACAACAATGTAATTGTTTGTTGTTGTTTTGTTATCATTTTGTTACCTTTTAATTTTATATATTTTCTATTTGCCAATTGATAGGTTCTTTTCCTAACTTTTCAAGAATTTCATTTATCTTAGAGAAGTGTTTACATCCAAAAAAACCTTTACTTGCTGATAATGGACTTGGATGAGGTGCTTCTAAAATATAATGCTTACTTGTATCAATCAATTCTACTTTTTTACGTGCATTACTTCCCCATAATACGAAAATAACTGGGTCTTCACGTTCGCTTAAAATAGAGATTACTCTATCTGTGAAAATTTCCCATCCTTTATTTTTATGAGAATTAGCTTCATGTGCTCTAACAGTAAGAGCAGTATTTAAAAGTAATACTCCTTGGTCTGCCCAAGGCATCAAATATCCATTGTTAGGTATAAAACACCCTAAATCTTCTTTTAATTCTTTATACATATTTAATAAAGATGGTGGAGTTTTCACTTGTGGTTGAACTGAAAAAGCTAAACCATGAGCTTGATTATCTCCATGATAGGGGTCTTGTCCCAGTATCAAAACTTTTGTATCTTTATATGAAGTATGTTTCAAAGCTTCATATATATTATGCATATTCGGGAATATTTGACGTGTTTTATACTCTTCTATAAGAAATTTTCTTAAATTTAAGTAGTAATCTTTTTCAAATTCTTCTTTCAATAATTCATTCCAATCATTTTCTAGGTTAACCATATTTATCACCAATTCCTTTCAATTGTTTTTATTATTTTATTTAGAAATTATATCTTCTTGATTATCATCCTTTTCATTTGTATTTATTTTTATGCTAACTCTATTAGGTATACAAACTATGCTTTGACTTGGTTTATTTATAAAACCAGTATGTACACAAACCTCGTCAGGACATGAAGCATCTACTATTTCTACCCCTTTATCATGAATCTTTACTATATTATACCCCCCTCTATTCTCTATTTTAAATTCTTCTTTGGCATCTATTGGAACAGTTTTATACAATTTATTATCTACATAAATCTCAATATTTCCAGCATTTTTAGAATTTATAACATTTATTATTCCATAACATGCTGTAATAACAACTAAAATGCCTAAAATAAGAAGAATGTCTTTTTTCTTCATTTTTTGTCCTCCTATGAAATTATGTTATAATAAAATAATAACACAATTTCATAGGAGGAATATACCATGAATAAGAAAAAAATCACATTTATTTTTGTGATATTGATTTTAGCATTAATTTTATTTTCATTTTTTAGGAGTTCAAGCCAGAATACTAAATATAGTAAAACTAGCTATTACCTTGGTACAGTGAATGAAGTTACTGTATTTAATATAAAAGAATCCAAAAGTGATAAAATCTTAAATGAATGTGATTCAATTTTAAGATATATTGATAATAAAATGAGCACTCATATACCAGGCAGTGATGTTTCTAAAATAAATGATAATGCTGGAAAGAATTTTGTCAAAGTTTCAGATGATACGTTTTTCGTTGTAAAAGAGGCAATACAATATTCCAAACTATCAAGTGGATATTTTGACATAACAATTGGTCCAGTATCAAACTTATGGGCAATTGGAACAGATAAAGCTAAAGTTCCAAGTGATTCTGAAATAAAAGAGCTTTTGCCTCTAATTGATTATAAAAACATTGTATTAGATGAAAAAAATAAATCTATAAAATTGACCAAAGAAAACATGAAAATTGATTTAGGCGCAATAGCTAAAGGGTATGCTGCTGATAAAATTGTGTCCCATTTAAAATCAGAAGGTGTACAAAAAGGTTTAGTTAATTTAGGAGGCAATATATTTACTTTAGAAAATGGTAAAAATGATAAGCCTTTTAAAATCGGCATTCAAGACCCAACTAGTAAAAATGGAGAATCTATAGGAAATATAGAAACCACAAACAAATCTGTTGTTACATCTGGAATTTATGAAAGATTTATAGAAAAGGATGGCAAAATATATCATCACATGCTAAATCCATCTACAGGTTATCCTTTTGAAAATAGCTTAAGTAGTGTAACAATAATATCTGATAAATCTATTAATTGTGATGCTTTATCTACTTCTACATTTGGACTTGGACTTGAAAAAGGTATGAATTTAATTAATAGTATTGATAATGTAGATGCTATATTTATAACTAAGGATAAAAAAGTATACTTAACTGATGGTATAAAAGATAACTTCAAACTTACTGACAAAGCTTTTTCTATTGAAAAACTAAATAAGTAGTAAACTCATACTCTAAATACTTACCATAGGTATATATACTTATCTAAAACAAATCTACATAAACCATGTTATAAGAAATAAATTATACTGGCAAAGATAAACTTAAGACTTTAACAACAATAAAAAAGCACCTTATTATATTAAAGGTGCTTTTCATAACATTCTAGTAATTATTACAAACAATTTATATTTTACTCTATAAAATTTTCTTCATCATATTTTTTAATACATAATCGCTCAAACAATATCATAATTATTGAAACAAAACTTACTTATCTTGTTTTTTAGAATTATTTTATAAAGACTTTAAAAATAAATCCATCCTATTTAAAGCTTCAACCACATTTTCTTTTTGAGTTCCTAAGTTTATTCTAACATAATTCTCTCCATCTTTTACAAAATGGCTTCCATCCTCCAATAATACTCCTGTATCAATAGCCAGTTTATCAGTAAATTCACTCGCGCTTATTCCTAGCCCACTTATATCCATCCACGCCAAATAAGACGACTCCATCTTCATCAATTTTATATTATCATATTTTTCTACCCAAGCTTCTAAAAGTTCATAATTTGATTTTATATATTTGTTTACATCACTCAACCACTCACGACATTCATTATAAGCACTTATCAATCCTATAATTCCAAACACATTTGGAGAAGTTATAGAGTTTTGTTTTAGTTTATCTCTGAATATCTCTCTTATATCCTTATTTATAACGATTGAGTAAGAAGTCTTTAATCCTCCAAGATTAAACCCTTTATTTGGTGATGTCAATAGAATAACATTTTCTAAAAGCTCTTTTTCAATTTTAAGTATTGAATTAAATTCACCATAATGAATATGTTCTGCATGTACTTCATCTGCAACCAAAATAACATTGTTTTCTTTACATATGGTTGCTACTTTTTCCATCTCCTCAATCGACCATATTCTTCCAGATGGATTATGTGGTGTACAAAACATCATTAACTTAGGTTTATTTTCTTTAATTTGAGCCTCTAATTTATCAAAGTTTATATAATATCTATCATTTATAATATCTAATGTATTACAAACTATATTTACACCTTGCTTTTTGGCTGATGATTCAAAAGGGTCATAAACTGGTGTATTTAATATTATACTATCCCCCTTTTGACAAAAAGCTTGTACTACATAGTGAAGTGTCGATACAGTTCCATAAGTCAATGTAATCCATTCTCTTTCTACCTTTACCTTATGCATATCATTTTGCCATCTGATAACTGAATCATAAAATTCATCATAACAGTATGTATATCCAAACACACCTCTTTTTACAGCTTCAATAAATTTATTTTCTATTTCTGTTGGTATTTTAAAATCCATATCAGCAATCCACATTGGTACAAAATCTTCTCTAATATCTCCAAACTTATCTCTTATAATATTTAAATCCCATTTTCTACACTTTTCACTTACTCTATCTGGTCTATCATCAAAATTATACATTTAAATTTACCTCTTCTTTTCTAATTATCTTACTTATTATAAAATATTTGTCTAATTAACTTTTAATTTACAACTATTAAATCTTTAGTAGATGTAGTCAACCTCATACATCCATCTTGTGTTATAAGTACATCATCTTCTATTCTTACTCCCCCAAGATTTGGTATATATATGCCTGGCTCTATAGTTATAATCATACCTTCCTTTAATACTTCTTTTGATTCAGAAGCTAATGCAGGATATTCATGAACCATAATACCTACACCATGACCTAAATTATGACCAAAATTATCAGCATATCCATATGAACCAATTATATCTCTTGCAACTTTATCTATTTCACCAGTAGTCATACCTGGTTTTAAAACCTTTATACACTCTTCATTAGCTTCTTTTACTATATTATATATTTCTTGTAACTCTTTATTTACAGTACCCATACATATAGTTCTAGTAATATCAGAACAATAATTATTGTATTTAGCACCAAAATCAAAAGTAACAAAATCTCCATACTCTATAATTTTTTCACTGGCTTTTCCATGAGGCAATGCTCCTCTCAATCCAGATGCTACTATAGTATCAAAAGACTCTTTTTGACCACCCAACTCTTTTATAAATCTAACAATTTCATTTTCCACTTGTTTTTCAGTCATACCAACTTTTATAAAATCAATTATATGATAAAATGTAGCATCGACTATTTCACAAGCTTTTTTTATATATTTTATTTCATCATCGTCTTTTTCTTTTCTTAAAGTAGATAAATCAACCGATTTTAAAGTTACACTTAACCTTTGACTCATATTCTTATATGAATCAAAAGATACTTCACTTCCTTCAAATCCAATTTCTTTTATATTTTGATTTTCGCAAATTTCATTGACTATATCAAAGTAGGTTCTGTTTTTATCCATTAATATGACATCAAATAAATTTGATTTTCTTTTGATTTCTTCAAAGTATCTAAAATCTACTATTATATATTGTTTCCTTTTAGTTATAAAAACATAACCTGATGAACTAAATAGATTCCCAATGTAAAATTTATTGGTAGAACTATTAATAAGAATACCTTCTATATCATATTCTTCTAAATACTTTCTTATTTTTTCTATTTTACTCATATTTTTTATCCACCACCTTTAATTAATATATAGGTAAGGCTGGTAATATTAATTAAAACAATATTACCAGCCAAAGTTATCATAAATAAACTTAAATGTTAGTCTATATAATCCACAACAAGTTTACCATCTTTTATTAATTTATTTCTATAGAATATATTTCCTACAGCTATGAATATAGCACCAACTGCTATACCTATGATATACCCAAACAAGTTATCAACTAGAGGCCATGCCCATATAGCTGACTCTGGGAACCATTGAATTGCACCTAGAACTATACCTGTAATAGCTCCTATTACACTTCCCACTATGTTTAAAGGTATAACAAAACCTGGTCTTTCAAGTGCAAATGGTATTGCTCCCTCAGATATACCCATAAATGATAGGAATATAGAAGTCTTTCCTGCTTGATAGAATTGTCTATCATATACTCTTCTTCCTACTAATCTTTTATCTAATAAAGTTGTTAATCCTAATCCAATTGGAGGAACAACTATAGCTATTGTTCTTGCCGTTATTGGTAGTACATTCTCTGTAGTTAAACCAAGTGCAACGAATCCTGCTGCTTTATTTATTGGTCCTCCTAAGTCAAATGCTGTAGCTGCTGCTAAAGCTGTTGCATATACATACTCTCCAGCTGCTCCTGCTGCTGTTAAGAAGTTTTTCATACTTTCATTAATTAAACCACCAATTGGAGTTATTATAAATATCATCAATATCATACAAGTTAATGATGCTATTAGTGGTATTAAAAATGTTGTCTTAAAAGCTAACCAGTTATGAGAAACTTTTATAGATTTATTTAACCATTTTACAAAGTATCCTATTATAAATGCTATTAATATCGCACCTAAAAATCCTGATGCAACTGGAACAACTTCCGTCCATTGACCATCCACAAATTGTGGCACACCTACAGGTTTATTAGCTATATATCCACCTATAAAACCTGCAATTAAAGCTGTTTTTCCACCTATAGAATTTGCACAAAATGCTGCAAATAGTGGTATTGCAAATCCAAACAAAGTAAATCCGAAATTTGACATTAATTGTGCCATATTTAAAAGAGTAAGTTTAAACCCTGTAAAATCACCTGAATTCATAGCATCAACTATACCTACAGATGGGTCAAGTCCTAATATGGCATATGGTATTAATTGAGATAAGGCTCCTATAAGTCCACCCATTACTAAAACTGGTATCATATATGATATACCTGTCATTATATGTTTACTTATTTCCTTCCATTTTCCATTTCCCTTTGATTGAGTTGGATTAGATGGAGTAGGTTTTCCTACATTGTTTCCTCCTGTTGTAGAAGCACCTGAACTGTTTATAACTTTTTTCTTAATTGCCATTCTATTTCCTCCACAATAAATTTATTATATTCCTAAATCTTCTTCGATTTCTTTTATAACACCTTCTGCATTTTTTATAGCTTCTTGTAACTCAACTTCATATACTTCACAACCATCAAATCTTTCCATGCCTTCTGGAGTTATTGCTACTGCATGTATTATCATAGTTGCACCTAATATATCATCTCTTGTTAACTCATTTTGTACACCATCTGCACCTTGAGTTTCAACTTTAGCTTCATAACCTAGTGCCTTTGCAGCTTGTTCTATTGCCTCTGCTGCCATGAAAGTGTGAGCTAGTCCCATTGGACAAGCACATAATGCTACTAATTTTTTATTCATTTTAAATTCCTCCTACTTTTCAATTAATTATTTGTTTTATTTTAGCCTTAGCGTTTAATTATAAACCCAAAGCTTCATTTATTAATTTAGATATTTCTTCAACATTATCACTCTTTAAAAGAGAATCTTTAAAGTCTTTATTTATTAATTTTCTTGAAAGAGATGATAATAATTTAAGATGAATATTCTCTTTACTTTTTCCTGGCATAAGTAAGCTTATTGCCAATTTAACCTTATCTTCATCTTCATTCCAAACAACATCATCAGTAAATTTCAATACTACCACTGCTGGATTTTCAATTGCATCATTTTTAGTATGAGGTATTGCGATAGATTCACCTAAATTTGTAGTAAATTGTTCTTCCCTAGCCATTAACCCTTCATATACTAAATTTTCGTCATTTGTTAAGTTTAATTCTTTAGCTTTTTTTGCTATAAATTTTAAAACCTCAATCTTAGACTTAGTATCAACATTTAAAAATACATATTCTGTGTTAAATATGTTTGTTTCCATTATTAATTTCCTCCTTAATTACCTATCAGTGCCATTAATTTATTAAAGTCACATATTTTAATAATTCCTCTTACTCCACCTTCATCTTTTATAAAATTATAAAGGTATTTAAATATTGAAAAATTATGTTTTTCTTTAGTGTTAAAAAATACCATAAATACTAGTTGAACTTCTTGTTTATCCCAAACTATTGGATTTTCAAGTATACCAACTCCTATTATAGATTTTTTATCTCCCTTCACAATTGTGTGAGGTATTGCTACTAGATTTCCTATCTCAGTTGATGAGATATTTTCTCTGTCTATTATGCTTTCTATTGAGCTTTCTTCTATAAAATCTCTTTCTTTTAGTTTGTTTGAAAGAGAAAGTATAACTTCTTCTTTCGTACTAGCCTTTATACTAAAAAAAGCTTTTTCATCAAACATATTACTTATTATCTTTCTTCTTTCCTCTTTTTCGTAAAATGCTTTGTTTACGTTTTCAATTAAGCTATCATCAAATATATTTTCGATATACAAGACAGGTTTTTCATAACCTTTTAATTCAACAGTAGACACTATTAAATCAACATCTTGGCTTATAGCCATATCAAGATATCTAACTGGATAAACACCTACAACGTTTAAGTCACTTATATTTTGCTTTAATTTTTCAGAAATAAGTTGACCTGTTCCTATCCCATAATGGCAGACTATACAAATCTTCTTACTAGTATTTTTTTTCATTCTTTCATTTGAAGCAGCAAAATGAATAGCTATATATCCAAGTTCATCTTCATCAAGTTTTAAATTAAACTCAGTTTCTAGTTTGTTTGATAAAAACACAGCTAGATTAAAAGCTATTGGGAACTTTTCTTTTATCTGATGAAGCAGAGGATTATTAGATTTTATATTAGCTTTAGCCCTATTTAAAAATCTCTTTATATGGTCAGATATTGAAACCATAAACTCTTCATCTTTCGTATAATCACTTCCAGAAATAAGTAATATATCTTGAAGTGCACTATTTATAACATTATTTATTCGTTCCTCAATTTCACTTGTATTTTTTCTTCCTTGTGTACCTTTATATGCGATTACACCAGAGTAATTTGAAATATAAATCACTTCATCTTCAATAAGTTTAAATCCAACCTTATCAGATATTTCTTTCATTAAGCTTTCTATAAAAGAGTAATTATGAAATCTATAACTTGTATCTATTAGATTTATATTGTTACTATGTCCTCTCTTACTTCTAAACACAGAAACAATTATCTTTGAAAGCAGAAGATTAAAATCTTTATCTGAAATTATTGTATCTTTCTCTCTTAAATGTTTTTCTAAAATACTTTCTATACAGTGTATATCGTTTTCACTAATGTCATCTAAAAGCACCTTGATTTTACTTTTTTCATCCAGTTTTATTGCATAGTCAGTAATCAATTGTCTTATATTAATTTCTTCACCATGTATATAGCTTCCATAGTAAGGTTTAGATTTTATAACTAAGTCATACTTTTCAAGTTTTCTTTTAAGCTTACTGGACAATTTGTTTATAGCAGCTATACTTAGATTTAATTCTTCTGCCATTGCTTCTATACTCATATAATTTCTATTAATAAGCATACATATTATATTTGACATTCTTGATTCTTCAGAGTCATCTAAAAAACCATCAATATATTTATTTGCTTCTTTAACAGCTCTTGCTATATTGCTTTTAGAGCCACTTAGCTTATATCCTATACCTCTAGAAGAAGCTATTACCAAATCATACTTGCTTAAAATACTATTTAAATCTGCTATATATCTTTTAATAGTTTTTGTAGACACATCCAATTTGATAGCTAATTCATTTGATGTCATATATCCGTCTTTATTGCTTAAACTTTTTACTATTACTGCATGTTTCTTAGTTATCATTGTATCACCTTCTCTTTGATTTCAATTATATATCAAGTAAAATTTTAATTGTATATATAATATGTCTATATAAGGGACATTTTGTATTTATATATTATTGCATAATTCAACTATCGCCTCTGCATATATGGCTATTGAAGTTATAAATCTATCTAAGCTAGCAAATTCATTTGCACTATGGACATTTCCAAAACTACCATCAGGAAATTCACAACCAAATATTACTGAATTATTCATTTCAGAAGCATAACTTCCTGCACTAGTTACCCTAACATCATTTTTTAAATCTCCAGAGTACTTTATATATATATCATGCAAAGTTTTTACAATCTTTGAATTTCTATCTATATAATTTGCTTGCTTTAAATTTTCCCCAATAATCTCGAATTTATTAATATTATTTGTCTTCATATACAAATTAAATTTTTTTATTATTGCCTCGACTGTTAATACTTCTGGATATCTGACACTTAAAACTAATTCTAACTTTCCATCTATTATGTTTATTATTGTTGGAACCATCGATAAAATCCCACATTTACCTTCAATATCTAAGCCAAATAATCTTCCATCTGTATTATCTTTATTTATTAACTTATCTAAACTTTTTGTCCAATCTTCATCAATATTTTCTGATAAAAATTTAATTGCACCTAGTATAGGATTGATTGCTTTCTCAGGCTTAGATGAATGTCCACCTTTGCCATGTATAACATAATCTCCATTATTATAACTTATTGAAGTATTATTAAAATCACAGCATATATTATCTTTACACAAATTTTTCATATTTTTTATATATACTTTATCTGGTATTGTGTTAAACTCTATTCCGCCACTTATGTATAAAGACTTATCCTCTATCTCTGAAATTAACTTTATTGTTGCCCCACCTTTTTCTCCATTTAGTACAGGAAATTTAGCATCTGGAGTAAATCCACATATACCATAAGGCTCTTTGCTATAATAATGCTTTATACATCTAAATCCACTTTCTTCATTTCCCCCAGCAATTAATCTAACCTTTCTTTTTAAATCAATATTTAGATTTTTTATCATTTTTAATGCTAAAAAATTTACTATCATAGGTCCTTTATTATCTGATACCCCTCTAGCAACCAATTTATCTCCTATAATATTTAATTTAAATGGCTCACTATCCCATCCTTCTCCTGGATTTACAACATCACAGTGTCCAAATATATCTACAAATTCTTTTCCATCTCCATATTCAATTTGAACAGCATGATTATCTATATTTTTGACCTTGAAATTGTTTTCTCTACCTAGATTTTCAAACCAATTTAATGCATCATAGACTCCTTTTCCAAAAGGCATATCTTCAGATACAGTTTTGTCATCATAAAATGACGGTATGCTCACCCATTCTTTCAACAGTTTTAAAAATTCTTTTTCATACTTTTTACTTTCTTCTTTAAATAATTCCATAATTATCACTCCAATTTAGAACTTTATATTATATATCATAGTTTATCTTATTTGATAACTCCTTATACTTTATGTCATTTCAAGGGACAAAACTTTTTTACTATTGATTTTATAATCTATTTATATATAATTATTTGTAGGATAAATTTAATATCATAGGAGGAACAAAATTATGGAACCATTATTTTTAAAACCTATTTTTATGGATAGAATATGGGGTGGTACTGCACTTAAAGATAAATTTAATTATGAAATAACTTCGCCAACAACTGGTGAATGTTGGGCTATAAGTTCTCATAAAAATGGAGATTGCTTAATAGAAAATGGAGAATACAAAGGCAAAAGTCTATCTGAATTGTGGGACAAAAACAGAGAATTATTTGGAAATACACCTGGAGATAAATTTCCTTTGCTTACAAAAATATTAGATGCAAATGATAATTTATCCGTTCAAGTTCATCCAAATGATGAATATGCAAAGAAAAATGAAGGTGGAGAATTAGGAAAAACAGAGTGTTGGTATGTAATAGATTGTTCTGATGATGCAGAAATTATAATAGGTCATAATGCAAAATCTCATAAAGAATTTGTAGATATGATAAAGAATAATGAATGGGACAAACTGCTTAGAAAGGTTAATATAAAAAAAGGAGATTTTTTCTACGTTCCTAGTGGTACTATACATGCCATATGCAAAGGTACATTAATTTTAGAAACTCAACAAAATTCAGACACTACTTATAGAGTATATGATTATGATAGAACTGATAATTCAGGCAACAAACGTGAACTTCATGTTCAAAAATCCATAGATGTTACGAATGTTCCTCATATAAATCTTGATACTGATTATAAAACTGTATCAACATCAGACTTTAAATGTACAACATTTGTATCAAATGAATTTTTTAGCGTTTATAAATTAGATATCTTTGGAAAATGTAATTTTACACATGATACACCTTTTTCCTTATATAGTGTATTGGAAGGTAATGGAAAACTAATACACAATTCGGTAGAATATGATTTAAAAAAGGGTATGCATTTTATATTACCAAATAACTTTGGAGATTTTAGCTTTGAAGGTAATTTGGAGATTATATGCTCTCATATTTAGATACAAAATATAACTAAAAATAGGCTATCATAATAGCTTAATTTATGATAGCCTATTTTTTATAAAATACTTACTAAAGCATATAGTATTTTGATTTAGAATTTGCTTATAAGAGTCTTTAATAATATATATCAGAAAATTCTATTTTTATTTTTTCTTCAATATTATAGATTCTCTTGTCTTCTGTATAATGTTCACTATTAAAACTCTTCATTGGAAGTGAAATCAAGAATTCTGTTCCTTTGTTTACTTCACTTATTACTTCTATATCTCCACCATGAAGACTTACTAGATTCTTAACTATAGCAAGCCCTATTCCACTTCCTTCAGTATTTCTAGATAAAGTCTTATCAACTTGTGAAAATTCTTCAAAAATCAATTCCAGTTTATCTTGAGGGATTCCAACTCCTGTATCCTTTACACTTATGATTACTTTATCTATTTTATAATAAATATTTACATATATCCATCCTCCATTGTCAGTAAACTTAATGCAGTTTGACAATAGATTCAATATAATTCTCTCAATTTCAACCTTGTCTATATAGACATTAATTTCTTCAAGCTCTGTATCAAACAGAATCTTTATATCTTTTCTACTTGTATACTCTTCTATATTCATAAATAGGTCTTCTATTACAGATACAATATTGTATTTTGCAAGTTTTAATGTATAGAATCCAGACTCCATCTTTGTTAAATCTATAATATTATTTATTAGTCTTTGAAGCCTATAAGAGCTTTGTCTCACTAAATCTACATGAGATTTAATATTATTGTTGTAATCTTTTATCTTCTCACTTCTATAGAAAGAGTCTACTAATTGATTTGAACTTGATATAACATTTAGTGGAGTTTTTAACTCATGAGACATATTTGCGAAAAACTCAGTTTTTATTTTATCTGTTTTAAATCTTTCAAGCAGTTCTTTTTCTGCTTGTTCTGAATATTTTTTATGTGCCAAGTCTTTTATAATAAGCATTATGTATCTAGTATTATATATAGCAAAAGGTAATGCACTTAATTCTACTTCTACTATATCATCATAACTATTTATCAACTCATACTCTAGTAAAGATATACTCCTATTCTCATTTAAAACCTTAGACATATTATCAGTAAATTTCATTTTTTCTTCAGTATTTGCATTCATTAATAGCTTAATGTTAGAATCTTTTATATCATCTATATTTGTAAAAGCTAGCATATCTAAAAATGACTTATTTGCATAGTTTACACTCAAATCATCTTTTAGTAAACATATCCCATCAGGTAATATATCTATAAATCTTGAATAAGATGATTGACTTTCTTCAAGTTTTATTTGAGATATTTTTCGAGAAGTAGTATCACGTATCACAATAATAGTTTTATCTGTACCTGCATTAGTATACTGAGAAAAACTCATTTCAACATACTTTACCTCACCATTTATTAAATACCTTTTTTCTGCACTTTCTTTGCCTTTACATATTGAAGAAAAATCAATACTTTCCAAATTATTTTTAAAAATTTCTCTACATGCATTATTCACATATATTTTATTACTACCTTCAAGTACTACTATCCCATCTCCAACACTTTCTAAAAAATCTCTACTTCTCTTATTGGCTTCAATAAGTTTACGTTCATATTCCTTTTTCTTAGTCTTATCTTTTAATACACATAATACCCCTTCTATTTGTGAAGTAATAATTAAAGGGGCAAATATAGCTTGATAAACCTTATTATCACTAGTATTAATAAACTTTTCCACATTCTTTTCATTGTCAAATACAGAATGAATACTATCTATTAAATCGTGGAAATTTTTTATTTTATCGCCTAATTTATCCTGTTCTTTATAATCTCCAAAAATATTTCTAAAACTCTTGTTTGCATATGTAATTACTCCATCTTTACTAAACACAACTATGCTATTTACTGCAACATCCAAAGTAGATTGGAGTTTAGATTCTCTTTTTATAAGTATCCCTTTAAGCTCCTCTATCTTTTCTGTTTCATAAATTAGTTTTTTGTTTTTTTCTTTTAAGCTCTCCGTTTTTATTGTTAACTCTTCATTTGTATCATGCAATTCTAATGCTGTTTTCTTAATATTCTTAGATACTATGTAATTATATAAATAATATAAGGCTACATTTATTATTATCTGAGATAATATCTCCTCTATATGCCTATCAGCAATCACCATATGTAATAAATTTGGAGCCCTTGATAAGATTATTATTATTATTATTCTATTAAAAAACTTTTTTTCATTGTATTCCCATTTGCTTTCATTTGAACTTGAGTTTAATTCAATTCCACTTACAATAGCAGTAATTATCATGAATACAGATGTTATAACTCCTAAAGCATATTGTAATTCATCATTTTCTAGATAATTAAACATTCTAGATATTATGAATAAAGATACTACAGTTAAAGTAATACTTGCTATGAATAAAACTACACTAGAGTTGATTTGTTTATTATCCCTAACAAATTTAAAACTTAAGTATACACCAAGTATAGGAAATAAATCGGTTATTGCTGATATTGTGATATTAGTCTCAATCACAGACTCTGTTCTAATTCCCAAGCAATTAAATAAATATACACATTCTAATGCTCCAGTAGCTATAAAAATTAATCCTAAAAATGTAGAAAATGAATCTACTTTAAACTTAGTTGTATTAAATATAACCATTCCTGTAGCTATTAAAAATGTAGCATATATTGCATGTAATAAAGTTTCATATTTATCTATATCTTTTATAATAAATAATAAAAGTACTGAGCCCATTATTATAAATAAAAGGCTCATGTCTTCTCTTTCTTTTATATCTGGATTTACATCAGGTATTATATTCTTCAATACTTTACACTTCCTCTTAATTAATATTTTATACTAATTAATTTATACGATACTCGACATTATAATTCCTTCTTTATACCTCAAAGCAAAAACAGACATTTTCCGCTAAAACAAAATTCTTTTGTTTTCTACTCTCTTAGTTATCTTGTTTCTATCGAAGTTTTCCAGTATAATCATACAATTTTTTCTACTAGAATCAATCAAATCTCTGTATTCTCCTAGTGTTATTTCTTTATTCTCTTTTATATAATTTATTAAGGTCTTCTTTGCATTTTCATAAATACCTTTGTCCATTATATACAAATCATCTAATTTCTCTACCTTATTACCTATCATTGACTCTAATACTTCAGCATAGTTATTATTTCCTTCAGAAACTTCATCTATTGTCAATATCGAAGAAACTCCACATGATTTTAATCTTTTTTCTATCTTTTTTGCTATTTCTTTTTGTTTGTCATTTAAAACAACCTCAAAGTCAAATAGGGATACTATATTATTTTCTATTTTTATGATATTTTCTGTAGATAATCTTTCTAACAAAATATCCATTTCTCTAGTCTTAAAATTACTTTCTATTTTAGACCTTACTTCTTCTTTTAATATTCCTTTTCTCAATCTATATTTCTTATGGTATTCATTTAAAAGATTCACTATATTTTCTTTTAATTTATTATATTGATTTATATGCATATACATGTTACCTATAATAAATACTTTACTTTCTGATATAAGTGTTTCAAGAGCTTTTTTTACATGCTCTTCATGGGCACCACTATAACTCATTATTTCTTTTATATTTGGATAATTTTTTAGGTTCCTTTTTAGATATTCTTCTATTATATCTTTAAGTTCGCCTTTTTCTTTTATTTTTAATGCTTCTATAACCTTTTCATCAAATCTCTTATGTTTTTTAGGAGATGGGTCGATTATTACACCTCCACCAATAGTTTCCATTGGAGAATATCGTCTAACTACAAAGGTGTCACCTTTTTTGGACACTATACTTTCTTCAAGTCTTAACTGAACATAACCACTCTCTCCACTTTCGATTAACTCTTTATCTAATGGAACTGCTCTACAAAGTATTTCTCTAGTGCCATGATACAGTCTTAATCTATCCCAATGTTTTAACCCTTTGTCCAAATGATTTACCAGTGATAATTTCACATCTAGCATCATTGATTCTTCTAATGAATTTGGTGCAGCCAAAACATCTCCTCTATTTATATCTTCAACTTTTACATTTGATATATTGATTGCTGTTCTTTGCCCTGCATAAGCTGTATCTTTATTTTCTCCATGAACTTGTATACTTCTTATCTTTGTTTTTAATACTTGTGGATATATAACCAAATCATCTTCTATACTTATCTTTCCTTCTATTAAAGTTCCTGTTATTACAGTACCAAATCCTTTTATTGAAAATACTCTGTCTATATTAAGTCTCGATGGAGAATTTTCGTTTTTATCCTCTATATCATCACTCATTTTATCTATTTTTTCAATAAGGGTATCTATACCTTTTTTAGATACAGAATCAACTTCAATTATTTCTGCGTTTTCAAGAAAAGTTCCTTTTATTTTCTCACAAATGTCTTCTTTTACCAATTCTCTAAATTCTTCGTCTACAGTATCAGACTTAGTTAGAACCACTATTCCATTTTTTATATTTAAAAAACTTAAAATATCTAAATGCTCAACTGTTTGTGGCATAACTCCTTCGTCTGCTGCTACAACAAGTAATACAATATCAAGACCAGATGCTCCAGCCAACATGTTTTTTATAAACTTCTCATGTCCTGGTACATCTACAATGCCAGCTCTTTTCTTATTTGGTAAATCAAAATAAGTAAATCCTAAATTTATTGAAATACCTCTCTTTTTTTCTTCATCTAATGTATCAGTTTCTCTTCCAGTCAATGCTTTTATAAGAGTTGTTTTTCCGTGGTCAATATGACCTGCTGTTCCAATTACTACATTTTTCATTTTTTGCCCCCTATCAAAACTTCAATACTTCTAATTACAAATTAAATTTAATATCAATATTACCTCAGATTTATTTAATTAAAGGCTTTTCTTAATTCTTCAACTATTACATCAAACTCATCATCAAATATAGTTCTTACATCTAATACATATTTATTATCGTATACTCTAGCTATTATATGAGCTTCACTAAGTCTTAACTTCTTTTCTAAAGCTGACACATTCATATGTTCAGGAGTTATTGTTACTACCTTTGTACTTATAGTTTCAAGAGGCATAGACCCTCCTCCCACTTGTGAAAATCCATCTTCTATATTTATAATTGCATTCAAATTTAATGCAGTTATTTTTTCAAATAGCCTATTTGCTTTTGCTTCTAATTCTTCTATTTTATATGTTAACATTTTTAAAGTTGGTATACCTTCTATTGCCTTTGTTTCATCTAAATACATTCTCAAGGTTGCTTCAAGAGCACATATTGTAAGTTTATCAACCCTAAGAGCTCTAGTAAGCTGATTTTTCTTCATTTTTTCTATATATTCTTTTTTGCCAACTATAATCCCTGCTTGTGGACCTCCAAGCATCTTATCTCCACTAAACGTTACTACATCTGCACCTTGTCGTATAGAATCTAATACAGTTGGTTCATAAGATAACCCATATTTTGATAAGTCTATAAATACTCCACTTCCTAAGTCTTCTATTACAGGTAATTTATATTTTTTACCTAAATTAACTAACTCTTCTATAGAAACACTCTCTGTGAATCCCATAATCCTATAGTTACTTGTATGAACTTTCATTAATACGTTTGTATCTTCTGTAATTGCCTCTTTATAATCTTTTAAATGAGTTTTATTAGTTGAACCAACTTCAACAAGTTCTGCACCACTAAGAGCCATTATACTTGGAATTCTAAATGAGCCACCTACCTCAACTAATTCTCCACGAGATACGATTGCTTCTCCTCCTTTAGCCATTGTGCTAAGTACAAGAAGTACTGCTGCTGCATTATTATTTACAACTAGTACATCTTCTGCACCTGTAAGTCTTTTTATTGTGCTAGTTAAATGAGAATATCTTGAACCTCTTTCTCCATTGTCCAAATCATATTCTAAGTTTGAATATCTTGAAGCAGCACACCATAATTCATCTTTTATATCTTCACTAAGTAAAGACCTCCCTAAATTTGTGTGAACAACTGTACCAGTTGCATTTATAACCTTTTTTAATGATAGTGAATAATTTAATTTAACTCTGTCTATCGCAGATTCTATTATTTCATCAAACTCTATTGTTACAGAATTTGACGCATCTTCTTTCAATCTTAATATAAACTGTCTTTTAAAATCGATTACTTCTCTAACAGATTCTAAAACTAAGCTTCTTGGATATTCATTTATTATTTCTACAATTCTATTATCACTTAATACTTCATCAACTGAAGGTAACATTGCAAATAATTCTCTTTTGCTCAAAACAATCACTCTTTCTCTATAATATTTTATAAAACGGTAATATATTTTTCCCCTTTTGGAACTACAGAACCTATAATTTTTGCTTCTATCGCTCCATTTAATTTCATATCTTTCACAAGTTCCTCTGCAAGTTCTTCTTTTACAGAAATTAATAATCCTCCTGATGTTTGTGGGTCGTATAAAATATCTTGAACTGCTACTTCCACATCACCTACAACTTCTACATCTTTAGATACATAATGCATGTTTTTGTACATGCCAGCAGGTATAATTCCCATTTGTGCCATTTCTATTGCACCTTCAATAATTGGTACATGGTTTGATTCAATTTCAATACTTACTTCAGAAGCTTTAGCCATTTCTAAGGTATGACCAAGTAAACCAAACCCTGTTATATCTGTAACTGAATTTACATCAAATTTATCAAAACTCATTGCTGCGTATTTATTTAAATGTATCATTATTTCTACTACTTTATCTGCTATGTGTTGTTCTACCATACCTTCTTTCATAGCAGTATTTAATACACCTACTCCAATTGGTTTTGTTATAATTAACTTATCGCCAGGCTTTGCAGTAGCATTTGACAAAACTTTATCTGGATTTACAATTCCAGAAACTGAAAGACCATACTTAGGCTCCTTGTCATCTACAGTATGTCCTCCAACTAAAAGTGCTCCACTTTCTTTTACTTTATCAAATCCACCTTTTAATATTTCTGCAAGCACATCCATATCATGGCATGATGGGAAACAAACAATATTCATTGCAACCAAAGGTTTGCCTCCCATAGCGTATACATCTGATAGAGAATTTGATGCAGCAATCTGCCCAAATACATATGGGTCATCTACCATTGGTGTAAAGAAATCCAAGGTCTGAATAAGTGCCATATCATCATTTAATTTATAAACAGCAGCATCATCTGCTGTATCTAATCCTACTAATAGGTTTTCTATATTATCATTTTTAGGTAATTGAGATAAAACTGATGCCAGAACCTCTGGCCCTATTTTAGCAGCTCAACCACCTGCTGTTGTCATCTCTGTAAGTTTTTTTTGTTCTTTTTTCATAAAAGTGCCTCCTTTACTAAATTTCCACATATACACACATATACATACATATTTATAATACCATATCTATAAGTAAGTTTTGTATTATATTTTAGTCTACACAAATTAAATCTTTTATATTTTCATATTTTTTATCTCCAATACCATTTACATTTTTTATGTCCTCGATTGAATTAAATTGTCCATTTTCTTCTCTATACTGTAAAATTTTATTAGCAGTAGCTTCTCCAACTCCAGGAAGAGAATCTAGTTCTTCTATTGTTGCTACATTTATGTTTGTTTTTTCTTCTTTAGATGCATTTTTATTATTTTTGGTTTTAGATTCTTTTTTTAATTCGTCGTTTTGATTTGGTCCATTGGAATCATTATTACTTGTCACAGATATCATCTCCCCTATTTTAGGTATTATGTAATGTTGCTCATCTTCTAGCTTTATAGATAAATTAACTCCATTTAAATCGGCTTCACTCGTTGTTCCTCCCAATAATTCTACAGCATCATAAAGTCTCTTATCTGTTTCTATGGTTACAATACCTGGTCTATTTACTGCTCCACTTATGTATATAGTTATTTTTTTATTTTGAACACTTTTATCTATGTCTTTGACTACTTTATTGTGACCATCCTCTTCAGTTTTAATTGAGTTGTCTACATTATGTTTTTTTTCATTAAGTGAATTTTTTTTACTTACAACATAAATATCATCGTTAAAAATATTCGATTTATAAACGATTACTGAAGATAATATTAAAAAACAGAAAACAAAAAATGAAATAAACTTTACCTTTTTTTTCATATATTAACCACTCCTTTCTTTTAATTATTGACAAATATATGCTATACTAAAAGATGAATTTAAAATTTGGAGGTTCACAATGAAAAGAAATTTATCACTTTTATTAATCTGTTTATTGATATTCACTTCATTTTTAGGAAGTTCTAATATCTCTTTTGCAGATGATGAACCAGCTATAGTTGCCAAACATGCAGTTTTAATGGACTATGAAACTGGAAAAATATTATACAATAAAGATGGAGATTCCAAACTTTATCCAGCTTCAACAACTAAAGCATGGACAGCTTGCATAGTTCTAAAAAAGGTTAAAGATTTAAATCAAGTAATAGAGATTAAAAATCTACCTCAAATAGATGGTTCTAGTATGTATCTAAAAGAAGGAGAATCCTTTACTGTAAGAGAGTTACTAAATGCTCTTTTAGTTCATTCTGCTAATGATGCCGCTTTTGTATTAGCTAGATATGTGGGTGGTGGAGATGTACAAAAATTCGTTGACCTTATGAATTCTGAGGCAAAAAAAATTGGAGCTAATAATACTCACTTTAATAATCCTCATGGATTGCCTGACCCTAATCACTACACTACAGCTCATGATATGGCTCTTATAGCTAGAGAAGCCATGCATAATGATATTTTTAGACAAATTGTAAAGACTAAATCACTTAAATTTGAGGCTACAAAAGCATACCCTTATGAAAGATATTTTGTAAACACTAATAAGTTTTTGACATCACATGCTAAGATTACATATAAAGGTCAACCTATAGATATAAAATATGATATAGTTGATGGTATAAAAACTGGATTTACTGATGCTGCTGGTAAATGTCTTTTATCTAGTGCTGTAAAAGATGAAAGAAGAGTTATCTCTGCTGTATTTAACTCAACTAATGCCGATTTATATTTAGACTCACGAATCTTGATTGATTATGGATTTGATAATTTTAAGTGTGCCACTATTGTTGATAAGGAAAAATATGCTGATACTAAAAAAGTATTATTTACAAAACAGCATGAATTAGTTTATGAACCAAAAAATAGTTATAAGATATTTTTAGGAAAAAATGAATCTCAAAGTAACTATGATGTTAAAACAGAACTAAACAAAATTGATTTACCTATAAAAAAAGGAGCTAAGGTTGGTACTTTAAATATATACAATGGTGATAAGCTAGAAAATAGTATAGACCTAGTTGCAAAAAACAACCTTGACAGTAGTATTCCATTTATAACTAGTAATGATACTTTAATGACTTTAATTAAGATTGTTGAAGGAATTTTAGTACTTTTAATTTTATTTATAATAGCTTCAATCATCAAGAAGAAAAACAAAAAAAATAACAGAAAAAAATCCAAAAGAAATATGAAAAAATAGTAATTATAAGAAAAAAATTAAATCTATTTCTTCTTATAAAATAGGTACTGTTATAGTAATATGTATTTAATTTATTGAGACAAGCTCTCAAGATTATTAAATATAAAATACTATGACAGTACCTTTAATTTAAATTTATGTATTTTTCTGTTTTTGTTTATCATTAAGTTTACATTTTGAACAATTTCCAAGACATTCATCGACCATATCTAGACATTCATTAAATGCTACCTTACTACTATTCTTATGTCTTACAATTAATATATCTTGTTTTTTAGCTTGAGACTCAACCGTTCTAGACATCTTATGTGAAACTGTTGATGTGAGTATAACAACTGCATCTGGTTTTCCTATAGAATTATTTAATTTAGAAGACATAGTCGTATATACCTTTGTCTTATAACCTTTTTTCTTGGCCATAACCATATAATCTTTTTCCATTCTTTCATGACCACCAATCACTAATAAGTTCATTAGATTTCCTCCCATTTATTTGATATTGATTTTCATTATTATTTATATTATATATAATAGTATCTTGAAATAAATTTGTCAATACTTATTGATATTAATTATCATTTTAATAATAATTTTTTTACTTATATTTATTTCCAATATTACTCTTTTTAAATTTACTACTTTTACGTATAATAAATTTTTATACAAAAAAAGCTGTAGATTTGAATGTCATCACCCAAATTTACAGCTTTTTGAAATTTAATATATTATTTTAAATTCTTTTTTATTCCTTTATTTAATATACTCTCATAGTCGATAAAGTCATAAATGTCTTCCTTAAATGCATCTGAAAACTTATGTAATTCTTCTAATGTTAAATCTTCTATTGCCTTTTTATTGTCTTCACAATATATAACGATACTTCCTACTATTCCATGTGCATCTCTAAAAGCAACATTATTTTTAACCAAGTAGTCAGCAACTTCTGTTGCATTTAAAAATCCATTCTTTACTGCTTGTTTCATTTTGTCTTCATTTACTTTTAATGTAGCTATCATTCTATCCATTATCTGTATGCACATTTCAATAGTATGTACACTATCAAAAAAACCTTCTTTATCTTCTTGCATATCTTTATTATATGCTAATGGTATACCCTTCATTACTGTAAAAAGACCAAACAGATTTCCATATACTCTTCCAGTCTTTCCTCTTATAAGTTCCGCTCCATCAGGATTTTTCTTTTGAGGCATTATACTACTTCCTGTAGTATATAAATCATCTATCTCAACAAAGCCAAATTCTTGAGAACTCCAAAGTATCAACTCTTCACTCAATCTACTTAAGTGCATCATTATAATTGAAAAATCACTCATTAACTCTAATAAATAATCTCTATCACTTACTCCATCCATAAAATTATCTACTACTTTTTTAAATCCTAATTGCTCACAAGTTATATTTCTATCTATATCGTGTGTAGTTCCTGCCAAAGCTCCACAACCTAAAGGTGATTCATCTAATATTTCTATAGCATTTTTTATTCTTTTCTCATCTCTATCAAACATACTATAATACGCCATCAAATGATGTTTAAATGTTACTACTTGTGCTCTTTGAAGATGAGTATAACCTGGCATCATCACTGGATTTTTATCAGCAACATCTTTTATAGTTGCTTTAAATTCAGATATTAAATCTACCAAATCATTTGCCTTTTCTTTAGCATACAATCTCATATCAACTGCAACTTGGTCATTTCTACTACGTGCTGTATGAAGTTTCTTACCAACATCGCCAATTCTTTGAATTAAATTTATCTCAGTAAAACTATGTATATCTTCATATTCTCCATCTAATGCTAACTTTCCATTTTCTATATCTTCAAAGATTCCTTTTAAGCCTTCTGTTATAGTCTTTCCTTCTTCCTCTGTTAAAAGACCACATTTTACTTGCATATGAACATGTGCTATACTTCCTTCAATATCCTTTTTATACAGTACACAATCATAACCAAAAGATTTATTAAATTCTTCCATAAGTTGATTTTCCGCTTTTCTAAAGCGTCCACCCCATAATTTCATACCTTTCACCTCATATTTTAAATTTTTTTATTTTAATTATAATATTTACATCTAAGTTAAAATTAAAAAATCTCTTGGTCAAAAAGACCAAGAGACGAAATATTCCGTGTTACCACTCTAGTTGATAAACAAAGTTTACCCACTCTATTCTCTTAAGGCGAGATTACCTACTACCATACTAAATTTCAAGTAGTATTCTCCAAAGCTCTTTTCAATATAAAGTGTTATCATTAGGCTCACACCATTCCTAACTCGCTGAGATTTTCTTTATACCTACTCTCTTCTTCACTGAATCTAAGTTTTTTATGTTTTATCTATTTGTATTATAATTACTATCAATAAAATAGTCAACCTCTTTTTTCCTGTATATACATTTTTTAAGAGTTAAGTGTTTTTTTTAACTCTAAGAATTTATAAATTGCCTTTGCAACTCCACTATCTTGATTGGTATCTGTAACATAATCAGCTTCTTGTTTAATTAATTCTTCTGCATTTCCCATAGCTATTCCAAGACCAGCAAATTTTATCATCTCTATATCATTATAGTTATCTCCAAATGCAATTATATCTTCTCTATCTATATTCATCTTTTCAGCTAAAAACTTAACTGCATTGCCTTTATCAACACCTTCATTCATAACTTCAATATTGTTTGGCCACGAAGAAGTTATCTTTATACCTTGAACCTTTATCAATTCTTTTCTTATATCATCTAAAATAGACGGATTTTTTTCTTCTATGATTACAAATTTTAGTATATCATTTTTTAAGATTTCTTCTCTTAAATCGTCTTTTACAATTACTTTTGTCTCATTACCTAAAAATATACTTAACTTGTCCTCACGTCCCTCTATTTTTCTTGAAAGCATGGAATCTATACTATTACACTGATAGTAAATATCGTATTTGTCCAATACATCTAATATATTTAAACACGTTTTTGTGTCAATTTTATTTGAATATATTATATTTCCATTTTGCTCTCTTATCAATGAACCATTACAAGCTATTATTGGCATATCTTCTTTAAGAAAATCTACATTGCATTTAGCTGAATCGAAGGCTCTTCCTGTTGCTAAAGTTACATTAATACCACTCTCTATAACTTCTTGTAGTGCAGTTTTATTTTCATCTGTAACTTTATGATTATTTCCTAATAAAGTTCCATCCATATCTGTTACAATTAATTTATATCCCATAATCCAACTCCATAACTTTTTATTGTATACCTCTATTTCCTTAATATAATCTAAAGAATTACCCTTATTAAATTATATCATAACTTTCTACTTAAACTATTTCAATTTACAAAATTAATAACATTCATTTAACCCCTTTTAAGAGAAAAATAAATCGTTTCTTGTAGTATTTTTCTGAATATTTTCAATTTATAGTCTTATAATGCTAGAAATTTTACAATATATGATATATAATCATATTAAATAAAGTGAGCTATTATAATATTTATATTCATTTTTTACTATTATATATTTTCAAAATATTTTAAATCTAGCGACTTTTGTAACATTTATTATTGACTAAATAAGGAGTGATGAACTATGAAATTAAAAATTAACAAAGCTATTGAAATGCAGTTGAAAAAAAGTTATGCAATAGAATCTGGGCATTCAGAAGATGTATTTGAGATAGACTGTGGTGAAGGTATAAATACAGTTTCTTACTCAAATAAAGCTGTAGAAGCTTTTAATGCTTTAGAATTTGATATGATAAGAGGATACCCTCATTCAATTGCCTTAAAAGACAATATAGTTGATTATTGGAAAGACTTTATAGCATTAGATATTGATAGAATCTGTTTGGCAGATGGTTCTATACATGTTATTTACCTTTTAAATAGACTATTTATTGAAAAAGGAGATAAGGTTTTAGGATATTCTCCTCAGTTCTCTGAATATGAAACAGATATAAAAATGCATGGTGCTACTTATGATTATGTTCTTTTAAAGAAAGAGGATAATTTCAAATTTAATGAAAAAGAATTTATTGAAAAAATAAATCCAGAATATAAAGTAATTTACATAGACAATCCAAATAATCCTACAGGACAAATTATACCTTTATCATCAATTGAAAATATAGTAAAAGAAGCATCTAAATATAATATCGCAGTTATGGTAGATGAAGCTTATGGTGAATACATGCCAAAAGAAAATTCAGCTGTAAAACTTCTAAATAATTATGATAATGTAATTGTCTTAAAAACATTTTCAAAAGGTTTTGGTTTAGCAGGACTAAGAGCAGGATATGCAGTTCTTCCAAAAGAACTTGTTGACCCTATTAAAAAGATTTCTACTCCTTACGAAGTATCTGAAATATCTCGTAGTATTGCAGCCAATTTACTAGATGATGTTCAATTTATAGAAGAATTAAAGGAAAAAACACAAGCTATAAAAAATCAATTATTAATTCCTTGGAAAAACCTTAATATAGCTGAAACTAATGATACTGTATCAATAATGACAGTTGAACATAAAAACAAAGACATAGATTTACAACAAGAATTTGCAAAGTTAAAAATAAGAGTTATATCTGGTAGTGACTTCACTGGACTTGATAAAAATTTTATAAGATTTAGAATGCCAGAAGAAAAGGAACTTCCTGAAGTTATAAAAGCATTCCAAATAATCGATAATATAGAGTAAATTATATAGGGGGCATATTGTTAAAATCAATATGCCCCTTTAATTTTTAAATTATTTTACTGTATTTCTGTTAATTAACTTATTAAGCTCCATTAGTATTGATGAAATCAATGCTAGACCTAGACAAATTCCTAATTGATACAGTCCAAACACTTCTGGTATAGAGAATATGCCTCTTAATACTGGTATTAGCGTTAAAGAGTAAAGTCCAAAACAAATTACAACTGCTCCTATAACATACTTATTACTAAAAAAACCTAACTTTATTACGGTTTGATTATTAGAACGTGCAGGTAATGTCTGCATTATTCTAGCTAATATTAATGTTGAGAATGCCATAGCTACTCCAAGTTCTGGAGATACTTGTAATCCTATATACTGTGCAATAATTGTAACTACACCTATTATACAACCTCTTATAGCTACTGCCTTCAATGTCCCTCCTGCTAGTATACTTTCATCTGGATGTCTAGGAGGTTTATCCATTATATTTTTTTCTGACTTTTCAAATCCCAACGCAATTGCTGGTAAAGAGTCATTTACTAAGTTTATAAATAAAAGTTGTAAAGCTGTAAATGGATTCGACCAACCTGCAAACACTGCAAACAATATAGCTACTATAGCTCCTAAGTTTCCTGCAAATAAATAAGTAATTGCTTTTATTATATTGCTATATACTGTTCTACCAACTTCAACAGCATTTACTATACTTGCAAAGTTATCATCAACTAATACCATGGCAGAGGCATCTTTTGCTACATCAGTACCACTTCCCATACCTATACCTATATCTGCTTGTTTCAATGCTGGTGCATCATTTACACCATCACCAGTCATAGCAGTTATATTGTTTTTATGTTGCCACGCTTTTACTATACGAATTTTATTTTCTGGTGATACTCTGGCATACACACTTATATTTTCCAATTTTTCATATAATTCTTCTTCACTCAAAGCATCAAGTTCTTTTCCAGTAAGAGCTAAGTCCCCATCTTCCATTATACCAATTTCTTTTGCAATTGCCGCTGCTGTTGTTTTATGGTCACCAGTTATCATAACAGTTTTTATCCCAGCACTCTTTGCTTCTTTTACAGCATCCATCACTTCTTCTCTTGGTGGGTCTATCATTGCCATTATTCCAACCAATGTCATATCATGTTCATCATCAATTGAAGGTGTAAAGCCTTCTTCTGGAACATCTTTTATTGCGAAAGCTAATACTCTAAGTGCTCTATTTGAAAATTCTTCATTTTTATGCTTATATTCTTCTATTATCTCATCTGTTATATCTACTTTTGAACCATTTTTTAAAGCATATTTACATCTACTAAATACAATATCTGGGGCACCCTTTGTAAACATTATATAATCTCCATATATGCTATTTACAGTAGACATAAGCTTTCTATCTGAGTCAAATGGAATTTCATTGATTCTAACATACTTACTTCTTAATTTATCATAATCTAAATCATTTTTACTTGAATAATTTATCAATGCTACTTCTGTTGGGTCACCAACTTCTTTACCATCACTAGTTATATGAGAATCATTACAAAGTGTGGAAACCATAGTCAATAATTTAGCATGATAAGAATAGTTTACCTTTTCTTTATTTAACTCATCATTATTAGTTCCATACATGTAATAATCAACAACTGTCATTTTATTTTGTGTAAGAGTACCTGTTTTATCAGTACATATAACACTTGTTGAACCTAAAGTTTCTACTGCTGGTAATTTTCTTATTATAGCTTGTTTTTTTGCCATGCTGTTTGTTCCAACAGCTAATACGATAGTTACTATTGATGATAAAGCTTCTGGTATAGCTGCTACTGCCACTGCTACAGAGAACATGAATGAATCGAGAATTATCTGTGTCATTTCACCATTTCCAGCCATAAAGTAATTTCTTGCCACTTGAATTATAAATATTAAAAGAGCAAGTATTACAATACCTACACCAAGTTTTTTACTAAAGTCTTCTATTTTTTGTTGTAATGGTGTAAGTTTATTTTCAGCACTTTCCAAAAGGCCAGCTATTTTACCCATTTCAGTATTCATACCTGTTCCAGTTACTACAAAAGAACCTCTACCGTAAACAACTACAGCACCACTAAATACCATATTTTTCTGGTCGCCTAAGCTTACATCTTCACTTATTTGCTCTGTATGCTTTAAAACTGGCTCTGATTCTCCAGTTAACATACCTTCTACCACCTTTAGAGATTGTGCTTCTATAAGTCTTCCATCTGCTGGTATGTAATCGCCAGCTTCTAAGAATACAATATCTCCAACTACTAAATCTTTTGCTGGAATTGTCATTTTTTTATTGTCTCTTATTACTTTTGCATTTGGTGCAGATAAATTTTTCAAACTTTCTAATGAACTTTCTGCTTTTTTCGTTTGTACGACACCTAAAACTGAGTTTATAATAATAACTGCAAAAATTATTATAGACTCTACAGTTTCACCTAAAAATATTTGTACTAAAGCAGCTATTAATAGAATTATTACTAGTGGGTCTTTAAAACTTTCTAAGAAAAGCTTATACGTAGGAACTTTATCTGCTTCTTTTAATTCATTAGCTCCATTTTTTTCTAACAGCTCTTCTGCTTTTTCTTTGCTCAAACCAGATAAGCTTGAGTCTAAATTTTTAATTACTTCTTGATAAGTACTTTTGTAAGACATTTGTTGCCCTCCTCTTTAATAAATTTATTTTATGTTTGGGGGCTCTTATGTATACTTGAAATTTAAATTTTTTTAAATAAAAATTCCTTGAATAAAAAAAGACCCCAAAACAAACATACTTAATGCTTATTTTGAAGGTCTTGCTATCAAGGAATTCCTTGCTAATTAACCGAGTATTTCTACTGTCTTGACGATTAATTACCACTTTCGTGTAAGCTACTCCCCTTCGAGTAGTTATCTTAAATTGTATTTACATTATATCACCTTATGTAATTAATAGTCTAGCTTATTTTTTATTTTAACCTAAATTTAACAAACTATAACTTAATTTAAATGTAAGTATTCTTCTAAAGTCAAATCATTCATTGCAAAGTTTTTGCTATGTTCAGTTCCAACATATCTATAATGCCAAGATTCATACATATATCCAGTTATATTCTCTTTGCCTTTTGGATATCTAAGTATAAAACCATACTTATATGCATTTTCATACAACCACTTAGCTTCTTTTGTATTATTAAACTTCTGATTTGCCCAACTAGATTGGTCATTTCCTCCAATATCAAAAGCAAGTCCAGTTTGATGTTCACTTTCTCCAGGCTTAGCTGAAAATCTATTTGCCTCTTTTTCACCATGTTCTTTTGCATACGACTTAAATAATTTATCTTGATATTCATAACTTCTATATGTACTAAAAGCTTTTAAATTTAAACCTGACTTTTGAGCGTCTTTATTCATTTTATAAAAAGCATCTTTTGCTTCACTACTTTCTTGTGGAGAATATTCTTTAGGTAAGCTATACTCCTTATTTGCTACTATAATATTATTTATTGATAATACATTTACGCCCTTCCTGTATTTACTTAATTCAGATGTTATGATTTTCTTTCCTGCACTAGAACTATCAATAAACATTCCTATAAAAACTATAAATAGAGCAAAAACTATGGCTATACAAGTTTTCTTTTTCATATACTACACCTCCATAATTAGTATTTGATACAGAAAAATTTCAAGACATTTTCTTTCTTAGTATAATCATACCACTAATTTATTGCAATATATTTAAAGTATTCTTACGAAATTCTTAATTTCTTCTCTATATGACTAAAAACAACAACAAATTTTTCAAAATTCTCAGGTTAATGGTACATATATTGATTTTTTTTCCAAATAGTGTATAATATATCTATAGAAACTCTCAAGTACTCTTTAGTACCTTATGTTTTTATATGAAGGGAGATAGTAAAGTGACGGATAAACAAAGGCTCATTATAACTATTGCACAAAGAATTTTTGACCAGAAAGGTTTTCAAAATACTTCGATACTAGATATTGTAAAAGAATGTAAAATGTCTAAAGCTACTTTTTATAAACATTTTGAAACTAAAGAAATTTTTATCTGCGAAATAATCAATTATTATGATGAAAAATTCTTGGAAATTATACATTCTATTAATGAAAATAAGGATATCCCATCATCTGAGAAGTTAAGAAGAAAGATAATTGCTGTATGGGAAAATATTTTTTCTAGAACTACTATAAACACCTATATAAGAGAAAACTTTTCTGAGGCGCAACGTAATACTACGAGTAAATTACAAAAAAAAACTCGAGCTAACTTATTGAATGAATACAAACTCAGTTTATTCGATAACTACGGGGATAAAATAGAAAACAATATATTCGATTTAGTTTTCTTATTGGATGCACTAATTCATCAGTTTACGTATATTATTCACATACAAAAAAGAGAAGTGAATGTATACTTTATTGCTGAATTCACTATACAAATTTTAGATTTAGTTGTAGAAAATATTAATAATCTAAATCCTTTAATTGAAAAATCAATGTTTTTATATGAACAAGAAGATGAAGCCTACTTTTCCATTCATAATAAATCGCTATTTTTTAAAACGATACAAGATATAGAAGAACTAATAAAAACGGATACTTCACTCCTTGAAAACCCCAAGCTACTAGAGGCAACAAAAAAATTATATATTGAGGAAAAAAATCAACAATATGATTCTTTAATCATGGATGCAATGATTACATACTTAGAAAAAGAAGACATTTTGAGACCAAAAGTACTTTTGTTGAACAGTATTAAAAATCAATTAAAAAAGGAGACGTTATAAATCATGGAAACCCAGAGTAATAACAAAAAAGGAAATTTAATAATAGCAATCGTAATGACTGGTGCTTTTATAAGCTCTCTTAGCCAGACATTATTATCAACTGCATTACCTAATATAATGTCAGATTTTAAAATTACTGCTGATGTTGGTCAGTGGTTAACAACAATTTATCTACTTATTGCAGGTATTATTGTACCTACAACAGCTTACTTGATAAATAGGTTTAGTACTAGAAAATTATTCATTTCATCAATGACTATATTTTCCCTAGGATGTGTCATTGCACTTTTTTCTAACAGCTTTTCAACTATGCTAGTTGCTCGTGTATTACAAGCAGTTGGTTCTGGTTCTTTAATGCCACTACTACAGGTCATTATACTCTATTTATGTCCTGTTGAAAAACGTGGTACAGCTATGAGTTTAGTTGGTATCACAGTAGGATTTGCTCCAGCTATAGGACCAACTTTATCTGGATGGTTGGTAGATTCATTTGGTTGGCATAGTTTATTTTTACTTCTTTCACCTATAGCTATATTAGATGTTATACTTTCATTTATTCTATTGAAAAATGTTGGAGAAGCTCAAAAACTAAAATTGGATATACCTTCAATAATACTATCTTCTCTAGGATTTGGTGGTTTATTGATTGGATTTACTAATCAAGGTAATTATGGCTGGACTAATATTGCCACATATTTACCAATAATTATAGGAATTATATCATTAATATTATTTACATTACGTCAATTAAAATCTAAAGAACCATTTTTAGAATTAAGAGTTTTCAAAAACAAACCATTCCTAATTTCTACAGTATTGATTATGATTGTGTATGCTTCAATGATGTCTGCTACATTAATGATTCCTCTATATATACAATCTGTAAGAGGTTTTTCTGCACTAGTTTCAGGTTCTTTAATGATGCCAGGTGCTATACTGATGGTTGCATTAAATCCAATTGCAGGTCGCCATTTAGATAAATATGGACCTCAAGCTTTATCAATATTAGGAACTGGCTGTTTATTTTTAGGAACTTTGTCTTTTGCTTTTTTAGGTAAAGATACGTCTTTAATTCATGTATCATTAATGTATTGTATACGTATGATTGGCATTTCACTAGTTCTAATGCCATTAACTACTTGGGGACTTAAAACTCTGGATAGGGAACTTATATCTCATGCTACAGCAATAAATAGTACACTTAGACAAATATCTGGTGCTATAGGCTCTGCTGTACTTATTACTATAATGACATCTGCTACAAAAAAAGCTCATATGAGTTCAGCTATTCTGTCTAACATACATGGAATGGATGTTGCATTTTCAACAGCTGCTACTCTTGCATTTATTGGTTTAGTTATTTCTATATGTTTTATAAAAGAACGTCAAATTATTAGAGGCTAACAAAAAGAAGTTAATAAAAAAGGAGTTGTCACATGAACAGTTTAAGTTTGCTATGTGATAACTACTTTTTATTTATTTTAATTATCATATTTTTAATTATGCTATATTTTACTATATAGGCTCTATACATTGAACACTCAGTTATTTTTGCCAAAATAATTATTTCTAATTTTACATACATTTTTTGTCATTATTTTTCTAATAAAATGCACATAGATGAAGTTTTTTAATTTTGATAGATGTTGTGAATGAGTAGAGAAAAATACATCTGGTGAAGAAAAAACACCATAATCATATGCTATAGCTTCTTTTTGAATAAAAGTATCTTTACCATCCCAATCAATAGATGTGTTTTTCAAATCATTTGTGGCTATTGCATACTTTTTGAATGTTCCATTCTGATTAATAAATTTCTTCTGAATTGCTTCTAAATATTTTTTATCAGTTATTACTCCCTCTAGAGCAATCCATTTATCTTGATAAAATACCTCTACCCAAGTATGAAGAATATATTTTGGTGCTAATAATGAAATCAATTTAGATGTAGCACCTCGTTGAAAGTCTTTTGTTACATTAAAAGCATGAAGCCTACAAGGGATATTCACTGAACGCAATAATGCCATTAAAAGAGTAGCTTTTGTATTACATTGTCCCATACCTTCATTTAGTACCTGTGTTGCCTTCAACATATCAGAAGCATTATAGCCAAATAAAATATCATTTTGGACAAACTCATAAATATATTTTATTTTATGAAAATCATCTAAATCTAACCACTTCTTAAGTGATACCAAAAACTTAAGTTGTGGGTCACTATAGTTTAGCATTTTTGTTTCTTCTAAATATTCTTTATTCATAATAAATCCCCTTTCTTAATACAACTTCATTATATAACGAGAATATTTAATATACTTTCAAAAACTCGCTATCTTTTAAAGATAAAGAAACGGGCATTCCCATCATACGCTTAACTGTTCCTGCAAAGTGTGATGGAGTGTCGAATCCAGCAATCATAGAAGCTTCAGTAACATTTTTTCCAGAAAGCAATTCTCCAAAAGCACACTCCATTTGATGAAGTAAAATATAGCTTTTTAAAGGTATCCCAATTTGCTCTTTAAACAAATGTGATAATCTACTTGCTGATAGTGCCACTTTATCTGCAAAGTTTGAAATCGTATGATTATCACATTTACAAGTATGTAATAATTGAAGCAATTCTGTAATTCTATCATCATAGTATTTGATAGTTTCAGGGAAATTCAAATAGTTGTTAAGCATTTTCATAAACTTTAAATACTGTTCTTCACTAGATTGATATATCAAAAAAGTTCCTTGTTGACGTAATTCATCTAATCCATCTTTTTCACATATCCAATATCCAAAATCATTCATTTTTGAGGTAAACTGTTCCGCAAATATAGATGTAGGTTCAATAAGAGCAGAATAACAAACTTTTTTTCTTGCTGAAAATGAGTGAGAGATATTTTTATCTACTACGATACAATTACATTTAACTAATTTTTCATTGACTGTTATTTCAATGCTGTCTTCTATTCCTATAAATAGTTGTAACATCCAATGGCTATGTTTATCTGCCTCTAAATGATTTGTAATCATACTAATTCTATCTTCTTGCCAAAAAATTTTATTTATAATGTTCATTGTATCACTTCCTTCTTCTAAAAATATCACTCTTTATTTTAATAGATTGTCCTATATTTGTGAATACATTTTGATAAAAGACCTGCAAAAAGGCATGAATCCTTAGGATAAAAATACCCAAGAATTCATGCCTAATCTAATAGCTACATGTTCCAAATTATATATTCTTATAATACAGCTATTACTTCTATTTCAACTTTAACGTCTTTTGGTAATCTAGCAACTTCTACACAAGCTCTTGCTGGTTTATTTTCTCCAAAATATTCAGCATAAACTTCGTTTATAGCTCCAAATTCATTCATATCTTTTATAAATACTGTAGTTTTAACTACATTTGAAAAATCAGCTCCACTTTCAGCTAATATAGCTTTAAGATTTTTTAAAGATTGAGCAGTTTGAGCTTGTACATCTCCTTCAACTACTTCCATAGTCTCTGGTACAAGAGGAACTTGTCCAGATACAAATAATAAGTTTCCAGCTTTTATAGCTTGAGAATATGGTCCTAAAGCTGCTGGTGCATCATTAGTATGTATTACTTCATGTTTCATTTTAAAATCCTCCTAATTCGTTAATCTGATACATATAAAATGTATCTTCATACACTATTATACTATTTTTCTTGTATATTATATACACTTTTTACTATAATTCTATAATTTTAAAACCTTTGTCTTCTATAGCTTTCTTTATTTTAGCTATATGGTCATAATCTATTGTCTCTAGTATAAATTCCGCACTTTGTTTTCCTAGAGCTTCTCCTGCTGATAATTTACCTTGATTAGCACTTAAAATGTTTCCACCATTCTCACTTATTATTCTAGTTAATTCAGCAAAGTTTCCTGGCTTGTCTTCCATAATTGTACTAAATGAATATCTTCTTCCTTCTTTAGCTAGAGCAACACCTATTATTCTATATAATGTATTTATGTCTATGTTACCACCAGATATTATACAAACTACATTTTCATCTTTTGCTGGTACATACTTACCACTTAATATAGCAGCTGTACATACAGCTCCAGCACCTTCTGAAACTATTTTTTGACTTTCCATCATAAATAATATTGATTCTGCAATTTCTGTTTCTTCAACCACAACTATTTCATCGACTAATTCGTTTATTATTTCAAAAGTTAAATCTCCTGGAGTTTTAACAGCTATACCATCAGCTATTGTAGTATCATTAAATGCTGTTGTTACTTTTCCATTTTTAACTGATTCTTTCATTGAAGGTATATTTGCAGTTTGAACACCAACTATTTTCACATTAGGATTTAATGCTTTTGCAGCTACAGCTACACCAGAGATGATTCCACCTCCACCAACTGGGCATAATATAGTATCAACTTTATTGTCTAATTGTTCGAAAATCTCAAGAGATATAGTTCCTTGTCCTGCTATAACATATTTATCATTGAATGGATGTAAGAAAGTTGCTCCTGTTTCTTTTTGTATTTCAACAGCTTTTGCATACGCGTCATCATAAACTGCACCATTTAAAACTACTTCTGCTCCATAACCTTTAGTTGCACTAACTTTTGCTAAAGGTGCAGTTGCTGGCATTACTATTGTAGATTTTATACCAGTCATTTTTGCCCCTAATGCAACACCTTGAGCATGATTTCCTGCACTTGAAGCTATAACTCCATTTGCTTTTTCTTCATCTGTTAAACTTGCTATTTTGTTACAAGCTCCTCTTAATTTAAAAGAACCTGTTTTTTGAAGATTCTCACATTTATAGAACACATTTGCTCCTGTTTTTTCGCTAAGTTTAACACTTTCAAGTAAGTCAGTTCTTTTTACTATGTTTTTGATGGTCTCTCTAGCTTCTTTCACATCTGTTAAGGTAACGTTTATCATTTTATTCCACTCCCGTAAATCCAATTTTTGTTTATTACTTTCTATATAATTCTATATCTTTTTTTTTTAAAAATCAACATGTAAACGATTTTTATAATTTTTTAATTAATCACAAAAAAACTAAAAATACAACAATTGAATACAATAAACACATATCTTCAATTCGTTTAAATTACATTAAATGATAATTTAAAAATATATTTTACAATTTTATCAAAATAACAATGTATTCTTTATTATTTTTATTAAAATTTGTATTTTATATTATTTTATTTACTTACAAACTATTTTT